>CAKRRX010000130.1 GCA_934394595.1 uncultured Blautia sp.
TTCTTCATCGCACTTACCCCTACCTGACGGGCAGTTTCCTGCTGATAAGAATAACCCTTCATGCGCATTTCTGCAGCTTCTGCTTCTGCCTGCATACGATAAGCTTCTGCTTCTGCTGCTTTCTGGATTTTCAGTGCTTCGGCATTTCCCTGGGCTCCGATGATCTTCATCTGCGCAGCAGTTTGGGCTTCCACAGCCATTCTCTCTCTGGCAGCTTCTGCTGTCTGTTTCTTCAGCCTTTCTTCCTGGACATTCAGGAAGAACTGACCGCCAAGAGATTTCATCCGCATATAATCATCATGGGATGGATCATCAGGGTCATCCTCCGGAGTTACAAACCGGGTAACATAAAACTCTGGCATGGTCAGACCATACTCTTCCAGGCCCTCATTGATCTTCCTGCCAAGTGCCTCTGACATCCGCTCTGTCTGCGCATCAATTTCCAGAATATTGATTTTTTCATCCTTGATCACATTGGCAAGATAGCTTTTCACCTTGGATACGATCAGAGAACGGAAGTATTTCTTGAACTCTCCTGATCTGGAATCAAACTCTCCACCTTCTCTGGTCTGTTCCACGATCAGGCCGTTTGTGGTTCCCACACTCTTTAACAGCAGTTTACGGGAATCGCTTACTTTAATATTAAATTCACCGCCTGCGCCAACGGAAACGTGCATTCCGGATGCCGGGTCAAAAATACGTACCTTGGTGTCTGTGCCCCACTTGATCCCCATAATGGTGGTCATGTTGATAAAGTATACTTCACAGTGGAACTTGCCTTTTCCCTCACCTGTAGGCAGCTTGTAAATTTTCTCTAATACAGGGAAATTCTGTGTTTCCAGTGTATAACGGCCCGGTCCGAACAGATCCAGTGCTTCTCCGTTCTGGAAAAAGATTGCTTCCTGGCTTTCATGAACGATCAGCTGTGTACCGGAATTAAAATCCTCTACAGGATGCTTCCAGATAAAGGTATTGTTATCTCCTTCATATTTCAGCTCACTGATCAGCCCCTGGCTTGCATAGCGCTCTTTGCCCACTTCCCTCTGGACATCAATATGGTTGTCACATACCGGGCAGGTGTAATCCCTTGTCCCTTCTGTGGCTGAAAGGCCAATGCCGCACTCCGGACACTTGAAGTGAACCACACGGCTTCCTGCGCTTGGCTCTATTTTTTTCTGGCATACAGGACATACGGGAATACTTTTTCCCTGGTCATATACTACAGAATTTCCACAGCTTGGACAGATTGCAGAGGTCATCCTCTCCGCTTTCACATCTATCACATTTCCGCAATTACAGGTTACTTTATTCTGAACCAATCCACGAAGTCCGTTGTACGCAGTGACATACTGACTGCATTTTGGACATATGATTGCAAATTTTCCCATTTTTCCTCACCCTTTATAAATTTAAACTTGAAAGATACCCCACAATATTATCCCGGTCGATCACTGCCAGCTGTTCTACCAGCGCATCCCGATTTTGTTTCAGTTTTTCCACCTGATCCTCCAGCCACTGGGCATCCTCCATGTGCTTCTGGATCTCATTGTTCTTGACCTCGATCATCTGCTGTGCCTGTCCAATCTCGGCCTGCACAGAGGAAAGAATATCTTCTCTTGGTTTTCCCATACATTTACAGGTAATCTTCCTTACAACTGGTACCACAAACAGACCGATGATGTACCGATATACCAGCCAATACACCACAGATGCCAGAATCAGTGCCAGAAGCCCATCGTTCTGCATGGTTCCTACGATTCCGGTGAACACATACCAGATATACAGCCCTATCACGATATAAGAAGCGATCTGGCCACCATGTTCTGCCTTGTCATTTTTCTCCATAAGATCACGGTGAGAAGCGATCTGATCCATCAGTCCATGGATATCTCCCTCCAGATTCAGGATCATCCCCCGTTCTCCTCTGGCAGCCTGTGTCAGACGTTCAGTCCTGGCATCCACAGCACTTCCTGCAAAAAAGCGGTTGCCTTCGATAATCTTCTGATTGAACTCTTTTAACTTTTTCTTTATTTTCGGTTCCCCGTAATCCAGAACATGCTGGTAATCAGATTCCTCAGAAAACGCAGTGGTCTGATTCCCAAGGTCATCAATATCCCTCACATTTCGCCGGATCATCAGTCGTCCCAGATAAGCAGCCCCGGAATGAGGATCAATGTTCAGGATCTGATTAAATACTTCCCCTGCCTCCTTAAAATTGCCGTCCTTCAGACAGATAAATCCACGCTCAACCATTCCGGCAGTATTGGTATTTCCCAAACCAGCGGTAGATACCGGTGCCACCTTTTCCCTGGAACTGCTTAAGATCTTGCGGATTCCATGGAGAAGATCCTGCTGGAAACCGATCTTTGTGGCATCCTGTGCCTGAAGATGTCTTCCGTTTATCTCCTGGGGAATGTCATAGGGATCCATCTTTGCATAAACCGGAATCAGGGTCTTGGTATGCTCCTCTGCATCCATCATATCCAGATATCTGGTCCACTCATTTCGTACCCATGGAGCATTCATATGCTCACGACTGGTTCCTATCAGGAGCATAATCTTTGAACTGCGAAGTGCAGAATAAATGATCGGCTCATAATCCTCTCCCAGACGGTTCTCCAGGGTAATTCTGGAAAAGAACACCTTATATCCTTCTGAGGTCAGTCTGGAATAAATATCCTGGGCAATGACACTATCCTCAGTTCTCTCGCCAGTCATGTCATCCAGTTCCTTGTAGCTGATAAAGATATCGAAAGGATCCTCTCTTTGTGCAAGCTGGAAGATTTTTTTCTGTAAACGGTCAATCTCAGCAGCTTCCGCCTCATGCTGCGCTCTGGCAAGAGGCTTTGCTTTCTGACATGCCAGCTGATAGTCAGAATCCTCAAAAATAGTCCTGGGAATTGTCCTGTGACAAGTAGGGATCATCATCCCGGTTCTTGGGTCCTTCACATACTCTATTCCATAATGGCAAAGCACCAGACCCCAGTAGGCTTCTGCCTCATCAGGAAATTCCTTTACCATATCCTCGTACACTCCGGCAGCCCGGTCGAACAGATTGCTCTTTCTGTACTGGTTCGCTCTATTGTAAAACTCTGCTTTCCTCTCATCGTTTTCCAGCGGTACCGTCTGGCGGCTTCCACAGGAATCACACTCGCATAGTCCGTTCTCCTCGTTGATAATCACCAGGTCACCTTTACACATTTTACACTTATAAACCATACTCTTTTGTCTCCCTGAAAATATGTAATTATTTGTACTCTATTATAGGATTTTTTGTAGATTACTGTCAATATTAACCATATAAATGGAGCTGTATTTATTCATATTTCATATGCATTTAATTTGCGATTTCTTCCGGGGCGTCATAGCTGATGAACTGCGCATTGTTTGCCAGTCTGGAAAAATCAAAGTCATCCCAGCTTGCATTGTCCTTTGGATAGTAGATGGCAGTGGTGGTATCCGGAAATACCTTTTCATCGTCCCAACTCTCCGGGGAATCAAAAATTTCTGGAGCGTCTCCGGTAAAGAATACTTTTTCCAAACCGGTGCAGTTGCTATCAAAGGCATGTGTCCCAAGCGTCCACAGATTAGGAGAAAAAACAACCTTCTCTGAAAATGCACCATTTTCAAAAACATCACACCAGATTTCCTGAAGGGTATCTGGCAGATCAATTTCTCCCTGATCCAGCGGGCATCCTACAAAACTGTCCTTTCCCAGGCTTTGCAGCTGAGAATTTTCCCCAATGGTAAGAGCATGAAGGGTATAGCAGTTATAAAATGCCCTGTCCCCAATACTTATTACACTGTCCGGAAGCTCAACAGAAGCAACATCCAGTGCTTCAAAGGCACTCTCTCCAATTGTCTCCAGGGACTGGGAGAGTTTCAGTTTCACCCCTTTACACTCTCCCTCAGGATGCTGATGGTCTTCATATCCGCAAAAGGCATAATCCCCAATGTCTGTAACCGTATCTGCCATGGAAATTTCTTCTACATTTATACAGTCCGCAAAAGCAAAGTAACCTATATAAGTAATGCCCTCCCCAATCACAATTTTGCGAATAGAATTGGCGTAGTCTAACCAAGGGGCTTCTTCATCGGATAATTCTATATTCTCGTCCCGGATTTCTCCATCTCCGGTTACAGTCAGCGTATTCTCCGCATCCAGAGTCCATTGAATATTGCTCCCATAAGTTCCTTTTGCCGGTCCCTGCTCCTGGCTGTCCTCAATCTCCTCATGTTCCCCGTCTTCCCAGTCTTCTGCATGAACATTCCTGGGCATTCCATACATTCCCCCGCCTGCTCCTAAGATTCCTGCCAGTATCCATGCCGCTGCTTTCATTCCTGTGTGTTTTGCTTTCATTTTTTTCTCCTTTTCTTTTTTAAAATAGTGTTTACAGGTTCCATAAATCTCTTATTTTCCCCTTTTCACTATATAAGACGACCAAAAGGGGCTTCAGGTTTTAAAAAAATAATTTATTTTTATTTTACTATTGATTTCTATTTTGGGAAAGAGGAAGAAATTCGGATTTTCTGATAATTGACTTTGCGAAAGCTCTATGATACCTTTTAATAAAGATGCTAGAATATAATAAAGAGGTCCCTTTATGAATGTAATGCCAGTTTCGGAAATTATCGAAAAAGTTACGCAGATATGCAAAAAACATGGCGTCAAGCGCCTGGATCTGTTTGGTTCATTTGCCACGGGCACTGCCACCCCTACCAGCGATATTGATTTCGTAGTCTATGGCTGTGCCAATATGTTTGCACTGGAAGACGATTTGCAGCAGATTGAGACTCTACGGAAAATTGATATCTTTGATTTTGACAGTATAAGAAATGAATTTTTGCTGGAGGATATAAAAAAATATGGAAAACAAATTTATTAACCGTTACAATACCTTTTGCAAAAGCCTTGCTAATCTTTCCAAGAGCCGGACAGCCGACCCCCCAGGCTGATTTTGTCCTGGAAGGAACTGTACTGAATTTCAGTCTCACATTTGATATTTCATGGAAAATCATGAAGGACATTCTAGAGCGTGTTTGAAAAATGGGAATCATTGATTTTGCCATCGGTTCTCCCAGAGAAACCCTACAACATGCATTTACCAATGGAATCATTGACGACGATCAGTGGCTACAGATGCTGAAAACCCGTAACCAACTGGCTCACGATTATGATGGTACCCTCGCCGCTGAGAAATTCCAGGACATCATCCATGTGTATTACCCGCTATTTGAAAAACTAAAAATGGATACCGCCAAATATTATGAATAGGCATTCCTTCCCTGGAGCCTGTTAAAAAGCCGTGATTTGTGCTCCTGCCAGGCATAAATCACGGCTCTGTTCTACAAATCTTTTGACCTCACAGCCACCGTCCGGTTCGCTCTTTTTCCATATTCCCTGGCGATCCGCGTTTCTTCTGCAATCTCACAGGCAGTCTGGTAATAATAATTTAGCGCTGTATTTAAAACCTTAGGACGCTTTCCCTGCAAAAGATCCGGGCTCAGACGAATTTCTTTTTTAAAGGGAATATCTTCCTTTTCACAATGAATATAATTCTTCTGAGTTTTCAGATCAACCACCAAAACAGGAGAATCCCCTATATAAAGCTTGTCTTTTTGCATAATAACATTCAGCAAATCAGCATTCACCTCCAGAAATTACTTTCATGCCTACCAATATTTTTCCCTTTTCCAGATTTTCTTACCACTTTGAAAAAGCTGAAGATACTCTATCTTTTTCTTTACCGATTCCGCAATCTTGTCTGCCCTTTCTTCCGGCATTTTGGTATAGGACGTGAGCAGCTCTTTCACTTCTTCTGAAAATCCATCAAGCTTTGAAAGATTGATAAGTTTCTTGTTTCGCACATAGGCAAGCATATCTGCCTCTTTTTTACAAAAGGAATTTACTCGGATGTCCAACAAGTCAGACTTGACAGGAACAAAATCCTGGTCATAAAAAAGGCAGTTTCCAGTATCATATATCGGTGCCATTTTTATCAGCTTATGTTCTGCACTGCTATATAAAAAGCCAAAATTATTATAGTGTCTGTCAGTGTTAGTCAATATATAATCTGTTAAAATTGTATACTCCAGCTGAGTCCTTACTTCCTGCTCTTCTATTCCATTTTCTGTTGCCACTTTAATGATAGCTTCATATTCAGACTGGTCATTTGGAATTTTATAATTCCCTATTAACTGGTACGCAGAAACCAATTCCGCTTCAAGAGAAGTAAATAATGGTGACAGACTTCCCGGAATTTCTTCTTTACCAATCCGTATCCACTCAATTTCATATGGAACATAATTCTTCCATTCTAATCTTTCATGAAGTCTGCAGGCAATCTTTTCATTTACTGCCTGTTGACTATAACTATTCATATTGATCTTCATAAGATAACGAATATGCTTTTTAATGACCCATTTTTTCTTCATCTCTCCATTCACAGAAGACGCTGGGGAAAAACGTGAAATATTGCTTTCCATATCTATCTTGCCCGTATCCGTCAGCAAATTCCCAAGTTCATCTGAAAAATCGTTTTCAAAAAAATTAATCCTTTTCCAATACAACTCTGTGGAAATCGGCTGCATCCAATAGTGGTCTGTTAAGCTTAATCCATACGCCCTCAGCATAAGAGACTGGCTTGTCTCTTCTCCCAATCGTTTAAGCTGCTGCTGAATTCCTTTTCTTGTATCCGGAACAGCACGCATATTCCACCATCTGACAAGTCCTGTTCCATCCACTGCGCATCCTACTGGCAATTCCTCTGGCATGTATACTTCAAGAACATATTCGATTCTTCCCGAAAAAGGATTTATTTTTACCATTGCGACATCTAAATCCTTATGTTTCAATATATATATTTCGTCTCTGCCCATAGTTCACACGCTCCCTAAATAAAAAAGTCCCATGATATTCAACTAATTCTACTGAAATTAATGATACCATGGAGCTTTTGGGAACTCAAGATTATGTTTTTTACATCCTCTGTACTGCAG
>CAKRRX010000131.1 GCA_934394595.1 uncultured Blautia sp.
GAGCATGTAACTGTTACAGGATCAACCCACTTACTCTCAGTGTACATATGTTTAGTTACAACAAAGCGTTCCCCAGTAGTACCATCGGATTTCTCGTATTCCTCTGTATACCCTTCTTTTGGTACAAGCGTATACTCCGTATGACCAGGGATCGTAGCCTCATAATGACCCTCTTCCTCATGAGGGATCTCCTCAGTCCATGCTTCCTTAACCAGCTCCTTGATGTGTCTCAGCCGGATGCGTAATCACAGTCGTTTCAGCTACCCATTTATGAGTATGCTGATCTTTTTTTGCGTCTGGAATCCATTTCCCGGAAGCATCTACATAATAATCCCCGATCCAGGTATCTGTTAGCATAGCACCTAATGCGCCAACGTAGTAATTTCCAACCCATTGATTTGCCAGCATCCAGCCGGAAGCATCAAAATAATACCAGAATCCATTAATCTTTTCCCAGTCATTTTTCGTATATCCACCGTCCGCGTGACGATACCACCAGCGGTTTCCACTCTGGATCCACTGAGCCGTAGCGTTAGTTTTCCCCGGAACCCATTTACCAGATCCGTCTACATAGTAATTACCGATCCACTGGTTCGTCAGCATCGCGCCGGATCCACCAACATAATAATTACCGATCCATTGATTTGCAGCCATATCCCCGTTACCCGGATTCAGATAATACCATGATCCGTTGACCAGCTGCCAACCGGTCTTCATAGATCCGTCATTCGCAGCACCGAGATAGTACCATTTTCCATTACTGAGGAACCAGCCGGAGCGCATATATCCCCGTGCATCAAAAGCATGCCATTTCCCGTTGATGACTTTCCACTGGCTCACCGGATAAGATCCATTATCTTCCTGCCACCACCAGCCGGTCTTATTCTGTTTCCACGATGCCGCTTCTACACTGACTGGTAAAACAGCAGAAGCGATCATAGCAGAAGATAAACACAGTGCAATTCCTTTTTTGAAATTTTTTAAATTTAATTTCTTTTTCATATCATTTGTTCCTTTCATATGTAACCTAGTTCATACAATAAGAGCGCTATAGAATATTTATTTTGTAACACCACATATAGTACATATGGTTTTAGTAGACTTTTCTGTTCGTGATGGTTTATCAACAACCCAGACAGTACCTCGAACACATGGTTTTGTTTCGACCCATGCACGTTCTGTATATGCTTCTTTGTCAATTACATATTTTTCATCATAAACAGCTTCTTTATCAACAATATACTCATCCCAGGCAGCTTTGGTTTCAACCCATGTATCTTCATCGTATGCCTCTTTGTCAACTATGGTTACTTCTTCCTGACCATAATGGATTGCTTCGCCGAGATTTTCATGATATTCTATATGTGCATCAATACTTTCCTGCGTAGTACCCATATCTGCTCCACACTGTCTACAGATATAATGGAGTTCAGTGTGAGTAACGGCATCGTGGTGTACTGTTCTGTACTCACCTTCGGCATCATGATGAACTGTATGCCCCACTTCCTCAGAAATCAATGTCTTTTCTATATGTCCCTCTTCTGGATATTCAATATTAATCCAGTAACCTTCGGCTGGTTCTAAGGTTGTAACTTCCCAGTGTCCTTCTTCAGGATAAGTGATGACAGTTGTTTCTGTTAGCCATTTATGAGTGTGCTGATCTTTTGTTGCACCCGGAACCCATTTTCCTGATTCGTCCACATAGTAGTTGCCGATCCACTGGTTTGTCAGCATCGCACCGGAGCCACCAACATAATAGTTGCCGATCCATTGATTGCTGAGCATCCAACCGGCATTATCGAAATAATACCAGGATCCATTAATCTTTTCCCAGCCATTTTTCGTATATCCACCGTCCGCGTGACGATACCACCAGCGGTTTCCACTCTGGATCCACTGAGCCGTAGCTTTTGTTTTCCCCGGAACCCATTTTCCTGATTCGTCTACATAGTAATTACCGATCCATTGGTTCGTCAGCATCGCGCCGGATCCACCAACATAATAATTACCGATCCATTGATTTGCAGCCATATCCCCATTACCCGGATTCAGATAATACCATGATCCGTTGACTAACTGCCAACCGGTCTTCATAGATCCGTCATTCGCAGCACCGAGATAGTACCATTTCCCATTACTGAGAAACCAGCCGGAGCGCATATATCCCCGTGCATCAAAAGCATACCATTTTCCGTTGATGACTTTCCACTGGCTCACCGGATAAGATCCGTTATCCTCCTGCCACCACCAGCCGGTCTTGTTTTGCTTCCATGTGGCAGCCTGTACGCTGACCGGAGCGAGTGAAGATGCCAGTAAAAATGCAGACATTCCAAACGCAAGACATTTCTTGAGTATTTTGTTTTTCATGATGTTCCCCCTTTGTAATATATTTTACAGATCCTTATCAATTTGCAGGTCGAAAGGCAATCATACCCTCTATATTACAGATGCATGAAATCTGATTTTGGTTTTGAATTCTTCCCTATATAAAATTTGAACTTATGGGTGGGTAAAAAAGCATTTAAAGGATAAAATGCACTATATAAATAGAAAGGAGGAGAACTTGATGAAAAAAAGTTCTTACACATATTTAAAAAATATTAAAAGTTATAGCAAAGAAGAATTGATGAGAGAAATTGATTCTCTTGCACATGATATCAAAGTAGGTCAGGAGAGTGTTCTGGAAAGAATCAATCGTATTGACAAGTTAATGAGAAGGATGCAGACAGAAAAAGCTATTAACGTAGCTTTGAGAAGATGTATCCGAAAGTACGAAAACAGAGAAGATATTATGAAAATTCTGAAATATGATGCAGAATATAGGGCAAAAAAGAAACTGTGGAAAGCAGGAAAATGTGAAAGACCTGCACATAATATCCGCGAATATATCGAAGGAGAAGATCCAGAGATTGCTGGTAAATATGATGAAAAATTCATGAGAACCACGCGTATGAAAAAAACAAAAAGACTGTATACAGTAGAAGGTATTAATAGACTTTTGGAAAATTCTCTGAAAAAGGAGATTGCCAAAAAGGTAAGGGGCTTAGAAAGGGCAAACAAGAAAACACTGCGTGAAATTATAGAGTTTCTGGTACTTGCCCTTGACGAGTACGAAGGAGATGGCTATATTGCATCGATGTATTTGGGAATCGCGGCTGCAAGAGTCACCACGAAGGCGAAAAAAGACACTACATTTGGTGACATGAACAACAGCGAAAAGGAGTTACAGGAGGAATATAGAAAATTAATCAGTGACTACGATACGTTGTGCAGAGAAATCCAGGAGATGGAAGAGAAAGTATACAAATAATGTGTGATAAAAAGGAAGGGAGATCCCTTCCTTTTTTAGTGAAAAAATATACAGACAGTAGATGTGGGTGGGTAAATAGAGAGAATTTTAAGTAAAAAATAATCCTTGTTTACTGCATTTTCAAAACCCAGCGTTCCGAAGGATGTCCAGAACGACGGTTCCTAACAGGGCAGAGGGTCGGCTGGGCAAGCGTATTTCTGTAAATGTACTTCTATAAGCCGATTTTAGGAAAAAGAGAAAGTAATGGTAGATATCTTTGATTTTTTTGAAAAAAGTAGTTGATGATTTAATTCTTAAGGCATGGGTAATGCCCGAATCCAAATATTCCATTGGCGAGTAGGCAGCTAAGAAGAAATAGCTGCCTATTTTACTATGTGAGAGGAAAATCCGTAAAAGGACAGGATCAGACAACCCACTGTGTGCAAAAGGAATGGCTTGCGTTCATATTGGAGTGTGGGTATAATAGAAAAAAGATATGGTAAAAAACAGGAGGGATGGCTCATGGGGACGTATTTGAATCCGGGGAATGGATTATTTAAGATTGCGTTGAAGTCGCAGATTTTTGTGGATAAGAGCAGATTGATTGAAGTGACAAACCGGTGTGTTGGAACCATGCAGAGATTTATCTGCGTGAGCCGTCCGAGAAGATTTGGAAAGTCTATGGCTGCGGATATGCTTGCAGCGTATTATCAACGCGGGGTGGACGCAGATTCGCTGTTTCGGGAGTTAAAAATTGCAGACTGTGCTTCTTATGCAGAGCATCGAAACCAGTATGATGTGTTGAAAGTTAATATGCAGGAATTTTTAAGCGCAACGGATAGTGTAGAAGATATGTTACAGATGGTGCGTAATTATCTGATTTTTGATCTGCGGGAAGCGTTTGCAGAGGTACGCCTGCGGGATGAGAAAAATCTGGTTCAGGTGATGAAGGATATCTATGCTGCAACCGGACACTCGTTTGTGATTCTGATTGACGAGTGGGATTGTTTGTTTCGGGAATATCAAAGTGATAAGGAAGCGCAGAAAAAGTATTTGGATTTTCTTCGAGCGTGGCTGAAAGATAAGGAATATGTGGCCCTTGCTTACATGACTGGGATTTTGCCGATCAAAAAGTATGGATCTCATTCGGCGCTGAATATGTTTTCTGAATATTCCATGACAAATCCACGGGAAATGGCAGAATTTTTCGGCTTTACAGAAGAGGAAGTGCAGGAACTTTGCAAAGAGTATGGAAGAAGTTTTGAGGAAACGCAGGCCTGGTATGACGGGTATGAACTGACTACGATGAGTGGGAATGAACTGAAAACATACGCAATGTACAGCCCCAAATCTGTAGTGGATGCTATGTTGAGCGGAATTTTCGATAATTACTGGAATCAGACGGAGACATATGAAGCGTTGAAAGCTTATATTCACATGAATTTTGAAGGATTGAAAGACGATATTGTGAAAATGCTGGCCGGAGAGCGGATCCGAATCAATATTGGTACATTTTCCAATGATATGACCACGTTTCAGGGAAAGGATGATGTGCTGACGCTGTTAGTGCATCTTGGATATCTGAGTTATCATTGGACAGAGAAAACCGTGTCTATTCCGAACAAAGAAGTTTCCCAGGAGTATGTCAATGCGATCAGTACAATGGACTGGAAAGAAGTGATCCGATCAGTGGAAGCATCAAGAAATCTTCTGGAGTCACTCTGGAATATGGATGAGGATGCGGTTGCCAGAGGAATTGAAAGAGCGCATCAGGAGATTTCGGCGTTGGAATATAATGATGAAAATTCATTGAGCTGTACGATCAGTCTGGCGTTCTATTTTGCAAGGGAATATTACACGGTGATCCGGGAACTTCCGACAGGAAAAGGATTTGCAGATATTTGTTTTATACCGAGAAAAATGTATGCAGATAAGCCTGCGGTTGTAGTTGAACTGAAATGGGACAAAAGTGCCCGGGGAGCACTGGAGCAGATAAAAGACCGGGAGTATGTGGAGGCGTTGAAGGAATATAAGGGAAATTTGCTGTTGGCAGGAATTAATTATGATAGGAAAACGAAAACGCATACATGTGTGATTGAAAAATTTCAGAAAGTGTGAGTTATCAGTATTGGTTTGAGAAAAAAGCGAAGAGGGTCTGGCGTGATGCCGGACCCTCTTTAGTAATACTATCTTTGTCTGACAGAAACTCTTTCTGTAACATTCACTTGAATTTTATCCCAGAGTCTGTTGCAAAGAATCGTATAAGCAGCACCGAAGATGTTGGTTCCGATACGGAGAACCAAGGCGTAAGGAAGACCGAAAAGTGTGGTGGCGATGGAGAGGGCACCAAAGGTGTTGAAAACGGTCTGCCATGGATAGCTTGCAGAGTAGCCGACGCCGATTCCGCCGATCATTCCGATATATGGGTACATACTCTCGGGAAGCAGAAAATAGAGCACCAGAAAAACAGCGCATCCGATGATATTGTATAATCCTCTCGGAACAGCACGTTGTTCACAGTCTTTTGTAAAAGGAAGACATACGGACATACAGGCGATTCCTGCCCACATGGCACGGGGAAGACCTGCCAAATTTATAAAAAGCATGGCACTCGAAACGATAAAAGTCAGTTTCAGATACCAGCGGCTTCTTGCAGAGTGCAGATCGAATTCGCGGAAAAGATCTGAAAAAGTTCTGCGGTAGGGACGATTTTTCTGATTTTTATAGAAAATCCCCATACACAGGAGCATTCCCACGAAAAGACCGATGACGCGAAGCAGATAGGCATGTCCCTGCACATCATATCCGGTCAGAAGAAGATAACCAAGAACAAAAGTGGAATGATTATACATAATAACATTGTGGCATCCAAGAATCATTAGTAACAGGATGCAGACAAGATGCACAAGAAATCCTGCCAGTGGCGGAAGCATATTTGCGAGACGCGGTCCGGTCATGAGAATAGCAAAGAGGAGGAGGATAACACCAAGTCCATGTGTGGTTCGAATCCCGAAATCGGCCTGCCGGAGTACCAGAATAGCCAGAAGTACCGTAACACCTACGACGCTGTTCTCGGTTTCAAGAAATTTGCTGAAAAGAGAAACAACCGCTACACAAAAAGCCATGACCAAATATACTTTAAAATTGTAAATCAGAATATGGCGCCTTTTTTCTTTTGGGGTGGTAGTTTTGTGAATCAGTTGCTTGGATCCGGCAGAACTTAACTGCAGTTCCTGATAAAAAGTCATAAATTTTCATCCTTTCTATTTAAAAAGTAAAACGTAGAGGGAACTATAACGCAAAACAGGAGAAAGGTCAAGAGAAAAGAGCTTCGTTATAAAAATTTGCTAAATTCGAATGCCACGCTGCTTAGCTCTCTTCCTCTGACATCGATTGCCCTAATATAATGATTCTCACTACCTATATCGCATCCCACTATAAGCATGTCATCCGTAATGAAAGAGAGTTTATCATTCTTGGCAAATTTAGCGTTTGTTTCAAGTTCACGCCAGGTATAGGATCTCAGTTCTTTTTCTACCACCTCTATTTTCCTGCCCAATTCTTCTTTTGACAGAAGCTTTATTGCCTGATTTTCTACATTTACTTGCTTTTTTGTTCTTCTTGTTTTAACATTCATCTTGAATACCTCTTGTGTTTTTAGATTTT
>CAKRRX010000132.1 GCA_934394595.1 uncultured Blautia sp.
TTGCAGAAGTGGAAAAATTAAAGACAGAATAAGAAAAAAGTCGCTCCCCATAGAAAATGGTGGAACGACTTTTTTAATGCCATCTTATTCTCCGTACCTGCTGAGTACGACCCTTCCGCTTTTTCTGGTCGCTGGAAGATCAATCACTCTTTGATTGGAAGATCCTCTGAATTTCAGGGTAAGATCTTTTTTCTCAAGCTGAAATTCTCCATCCACAAGTACATCTGTCATTGCAAGAATGGCGTCGGTATCTTCGCTGTGGCATCTTTTGTTATTGGGATCTGTAAGTTCCTCGTATGTGTAGCCGGAATAAATCCAAATGCTCTTGTCAGGAAGCTCCCGACGGATTCTCTCAATAAAAGGACGTAATGCCTTCTGATTGACAATCTCCATAGGCTCGCCTCCGAGGAATGTGAATCCGTTGATATAAGAAGGCTTGCTTTCTTCAATTAACTCATCCTGCACATGCTGATCAAATTCTTTTCCATAATGGAAATCCCAGG
Organism: uncultured Blautia sp.; assembly: GCA_934394595.1. Classification (GTDB taxonomy): domain Bacteria; phylum Bacillota; class Clostridia; order Lachnospirales; family Lachnospiraceae; genus Blautia_A. The sequence continues at coordinate 504 of CAKRRX010000132.1, forward strand.
CAATCTCGTTGAAGCATTCCTTACAACGATGGGTACAGCCTGAAACGAATAAAGAAGTGCGGCATCCAGGGCCATTTGCAATATCGCAGGTGAATACCTGAGCATAATTCATCGTACTACCTCCAAATACATCCTGTACTGTCCTGAAAATCTCAGAACTTCCCTAATTAAAGGGCTGAAGATTTATTTGTGCCATCCTCAAGTGAAACGCTGCTGTGGGTAGACAGGTGTAAGACTCTGTCCTTGATCTCCTGGGTACGTCCCTGGTTCCAGAACTGGGTACCGATGTATCCGCAGGTTCTTCTGGCAACACTCATCTTGTCCTGATTGCGGTTGCCGCAGTTCGGGCATTCCCAGATCAGCTTGCCGTTCTCATCTTCCTTGATCTGGATCTCTCCGTCATAGCCGCAGACATCACAGAAATCACTCTTGGTATTCAGCTCTGCATACATAATATTGTCGTAGATAAACTTCATAACAGAGAGAACTGCCGGGATATTGTGCTTCATATTCGGAACTTCTACGTAGCTGATGGCTCCTCCCGGAGAAAGCTTCTGGAATTCAGACTCGAATTTCAGTTTGGAGAATGCATCGATTTCTTCAGTTACGTGAACATGATAGCTGTTTGTAATGTAATTCTTGTCTGTAACCCCTGGAATAATACCAAAGCGCTTCTGGAGACATTTGGAAAAGCGGTAAGTGGTGGATTCCATCGGGGTACCGTATACAGAATAGCTGATATTCTCAGCGGCTCTCCATTCTGCACATTTATCATTGAGACGCTGCATAACCTTCATGGCAAATGGACGAACCTCAGGATCTGTATGAGATTTGCCGTACATTCTCATACACATCTCATAGATACCTGCGTATCCAAGGGAAATGGTGGAATATCCATCGTAAAGGAGCTTGTCAATGGTCTCACCTTTTTTCAGTCGGGCAAGGGCGCCATACTGCCAGAGAATTGGAGCCACATCGGAAACTGTACCAAGGAGACGTTCATGTCTGCAGCGGAGCGCTCTGTGGCAAAGCTCCAGACGATCCTCCAGAATTTCCCAGAATTTATCAAAATCACCTTCGGAAGAACAAGCTACATCAACAAGGTTGATGGTAACAACACCCTGGTTAAAACGTCCATAGAATTTGTAGGAGCCATCCGGGTTCTTCTGCTTTTCCTCAACAGTAAGGAAAGAACGGCATCCCATACAGGTGTATACATTACCATTTTTCAGCTGGCGCATGATCTTGGCAGAGATATAATCCGGAACCATACGCTTAGCCGTACATTTCGCTGCAATTTCAGTGAGATACCAGTATTTGGAATCCTCATGGATGTTATCCTCATCCAGTACATAGATCAGCTTGGGGAAAGCAGGTGTGATCCAGGCACCGCGCTCGTTCTTAACACCCTGCATACGCTGCTTCATGACCTCTTCAATGATCAGAGCCAGGTCATCACGGGTACGTCCCTCCGGAACCTCATCCAGATACATGAAAATGGTCACAAAAGGTGCCTGTCCATTACAGGTCATAAGAGTGATCAGCTGATACTGGATGGTCTGGATACCGCTCTGGATCTCATCCTTCAGTCTGCGCTCAGATACCTTCCGGATGATCTCATCGTTAAGAGGCTCGCCGCATGCCTTGCGTTCCTCGATAACTTTATTGCGGATCTTCTGACGGCTGATATCTACAAACGGTGCCAGATGAGCCAGGGAGAAGGACTGTCCGCCGTACTGGTTACTTGCCACCTGCGCTACGATCTGTGTGGTGACATTACATGCTGTGAAAAAGCTGTGTGGCTTCTCAATCAGGGTCTGGCTGATCACAGTACCATTCTGAAGCATATCCTGCAGATTGATCAGGTCACAGTTGTGTTCTCTCTGCGCATAATAATCGGAATCGTGGAAGTGGATGATTCCTTCATCGTGAGCCTTTACGATCTCCTCTGGAAGAAGGACACGCATGGTCAGATCCTTGCTGACCTCACCGGCCATGTAGTCGCGCTGGGTGGAATTGATGGTCGGATTCTTATTGGAATTTTCCTGCTTGGCATTTTCATTGATCTGATCCAGAAGAGAGAGGATGTTATCATCTGTGGTATTGGACTTGCGGGTAAGCTCTCTCTTGTAGCGGTAGCGGACATACTTCTGTGCTACCTCATAGCCTCGCATCTCCATGATGCCGGTCTCTACCATATCCTGGATATCTTCTACATTGACGGCATGAGAGGACTCCAGAGCACGGGTGGCAATCATGTCAGCAAGCGCCGTGATCTGATATTGGCTCAGCTGATGGAGCTTGGGAACCTCCTCATTGGCCTTCTGAACGGCATTTATGATCTTCGCCTTATCGAAGATGACTTCTACGCCATTTCGCTTAATGACGTTTGCATTGATTTCTGTGCTCATATTGCTAAACCCTCCATATCTTGTGTCTAAAAATAAAAAAAGAACTAAATGTTGTGCAATAACCATATTACAGGATTCCGGGAAAAAGTCAAGGGGTAAAACCGGAATTCCGAAAAACTGTGAAAAGTGCTGAAATTTTATTATTTTAATAACAGGATATGAAAGCATCAATTTAGGGGCAAAAATGTTTGCCCCTGATTTTCACAGTGTAATTGCATGAACAAAGGGCTGCCATGGGCAACCCTTTTGCGTCCGCATCTTTTTCTATTATACTTCGAAAAAAATAAAAATCAACCCTTGACACCGCCGGAAGTGAGTCCTCCAACAAGATTCTTTTCGATTCCCACAAACAGGATCACAACAGGAACAATGGCATACAAGGAAGCTGCAAACAGATACTGCCATTCGATCATGTTATAGCCGTTGAAAATATTGATACCTACTGTCAGTGGTTTAAAGGTGTCTGTAGAGATCAGGGTAAGTGCTACGGTATATTCGTTCCATGCGTTGATGAAAACGAAAATAAGCGCTGTTACGATACCAGGTGCGGCAACCGGAAGAAGGATCTTTAAAAGGGCGCTTACGCGGTTACAGCCATCAATGGTGGCAGCCTGCTCCATCTCCGGAGAGATGCTCAGGAATGTACCGCGGAGGAGCCAGATGGCAAATGCCTGGTTGAACGCAGCATTGATAAAGATCAGGCCAAGGATGCTGTTGGTAAGGTGCAGGGTCATCATGACCTTGTAGATACCGATCAGCAGCACTACAGGAGCGAACATCTGGGAAACAATAACAAATGCCAGAAAAGCGGTCTGGCCTTTGAATTTCATTCTGGACAGGGCATAAGCAGCAGGAATACCGCAGATCATGGCCAGAAGTGTGGAGCCACCTGCAATGACAATGGAGTTGATCATATAATTGCCCATGGGAGCCAGCTTCCAGACATCGATAAAGTTGGACCAGATAGCCTCAACGGGGAATACGGTGCCGTTCATAGAGAAAATCTCTGCACGGCTTTTAAGGGCGGTACATACTGTCACAAAGTATGGGTACAGGGTAAAGAGGCAGACCAGGATGATCACCACATAAAAGAGTACCCGCAAAACAGTATTTTTGGTAGATTTCTTGTGTACAGTGTTGGTATTTGCCATATCATTCGTCTCCTTTCTTTAACACGGAAACCATATACAGGCTGGCGCAGAAGAGAAGGATCAGGAAACCGATGACAGACACAGCTGCAGCCTGTCCCTGCTTGCCCTTGTAAAAGGCCAGTTTGTACAGATATGTAACCAGAGTGTCAGTACGGCTGGCCGGGTCACCCTTTGTAATGGTCCATATGATCGGAAACGAGTTGAATACATAAATAATATTCAGAATCGTACTGATGGTAAGATTGGGACGTACCAGCGGAATAGTGATCTGGAACATCTTCTGCCAGTAGCTGGCACCATCTACAGCTGCGGCTTCGTAATAGCTGGCATCAATGCTCTGCAGACCGGACAGCACGGTGAAAGTTACAAATGGAATCGTAACAAAAATACCGCATGCGATCTCCCAGGCAAAATAAGCTCCTGCAGTGGGAGTCCAGTTGATTGCATGGTCAATGATCCCAAGCTTTATCAACAGCGTATTTAAGGTGCCGTAGTCTGTGTCAATGATGAATTTCCAGATGCTGGCCTGAACGATCAGGGTAGTAGCCCATGGGAAAACAATTACAGCACGGGCAAGCTTACGACCTTTAAATTCGTTGTTGAGGAGGATGGCAAGGATAAAACCAAGAAGGGTGGAAATACCTACAACGGCAACGGTCCACACCAGGGTGTTTTTCAGAACCATCATAAATGTGGGGGTACTTGCTACTTTACGGAAGTTTTCAAGACCTGCAAAACCCTTGATCAGGCCGGCCTTGCTTACATCACTTAAAGCCATGCGAAATACGAATATAATAGGAACCAGGATGAAAACTGCCATCAGAAGCACACTGGGCAGGATCCAGATATAGGGTTCCACGTTACGGAATTTTTTCTTCACAGGGGATACCTCTCTTTTGGTGCAGACAGGAAGTCTGCGAATTTCATAAAAATGGACCGGACCCAAAAGCCCGGCCCATTATCACCCTTGTAATGGGAAAGTTACAATTTCAGATCAGCCAGCGATCTCAGCCTGAAGATCATCCAGCAGCTCCTGAACATCGCTGCCAAGAAGTGCATTCTGCTCTGCATCGATAACACCCTGTTTTACATCTGCCCACTCAGCTTTTGCTGTTGGATAGAATTTACAGCTTGATAAGATGTCGATCCAGCTTGCCATGTCTTCGTCAGCTGCTGCAAGAGCCTCGCCGCCGGTCTTGGTTGCCGGAAGGAATCCCTCCATGTCAACCCACTCTGTGTAGCGTGCATCATCATAGAAATAATCAAAGAATGTAGTGATAGCTGCTTTCTCTTCATCAGAGTAATCATTGTTAAAGCACATGAAACGGTCCATAACACCTGCGGAAACAGACTCACCAGTATTGGAAGGAATGGAGGCAACACCATAGTTTACTTCATTTCCGCCTGTAGTGATGTAGGTAGGTAAGCTGTTCGGAGCGATGAGCATAGCAACCTTGCCTGCGCCGAACATATCCTGCAGGTCATAACGTGTATCATTTGCAGGATCGGAGTTTGTGTATCCGTCATTTACAAGATCGATTGCAAACTGAACTGCTTCTACGTTTGCTTCGCTGTTCAGAGCCCAGTCGCCGTTCTCATCTACAAAGCCGCCGCCATTGTTCCAGGTGTAGTATGCGAATGCTGCCTGACCTTCGTCAGTAGTCATATCGATTCCCCATGGATAAATGCTGTCGTCGTAAGCTTTGATCGCTTCGCATGCAGCCTTCAGCTCATCCCATGTAGTAGGAACCTCTACGCCTGCTGCATCAAGGATATCCTTGTTGTAATACATAGCTCGTGCAGATGCAAGATCCGGGATCGCCCATACAGTTCCGTCTACTTCGGACTGCTCAAGGAATGCGTCATACATCTTGCTGTAGGTCTCCTCAGATACAACGTCCTGGATCGGAAGGAGGAGATCATCGGCCTGATAATCTGCGAATACGTCGATATTCAGGATATCAGGTGCCTCGCCATTGGAGATACGGGTGTTTACTACTGTGGAAATATCATTCCAGGATACAACCTCTACATTGAGATTGATGTCCGGATTGGCTTCGTTAAATTCTGTAACGAAATTAGCCCACCAGTCAGCAGTCTGCTGGCCGTACTGTGCTGCGATGACATTAATGTCAACCTTGTCTGCTGCAGATGCGATCACAGGGGTCATGGAAAGCACCATAGAGCAAGCTACGCCAGCGGTTAAAACCTGTTTCATTTTCATAAGTATTACCTCCCTTAAATACGAGTTGGGGCAATCCACAAATACATCCTCGTATCATGGATTGCCTCTTGTGGAAATAGTATATAATAAATCTTACTAAATGTCAACGAAAATTGTGAATAATCGCCGCCTTTTTGTGAAAATTTGAAATTTACGAAAATATTCCACGGCAAAATATACAATCGAAAAGAGCGGAGATTGGAAAGTATGTTGTATTTTATCTGAAGAAAACGTATTTGACAGTACCTGCGGAGATATTATACAATGATAAAAATACGATTCTCGGCACAGCGGAAATTAAGAAGGCTACTTATTCGCTGTACACGCTCTAAGCAAAAGATACGAAAAATAAAGGAAATCACAGGAGAAATCAAATGGAAGAATTATACGCAGCAATAGAAAAGAAAATAAAAGAATCCGGATATCCCAGACTTATTTCCGGGGAAGCGGTATACAACGACATCTGTGACCAGATTGAGGGAAAGGAAAACGGAACCTACATCCTCCTTTCCAAATTTGAGGATGATGTGATCTTTGAATACCATATTACAGTGATGGATGATGATTTTAATCTGGGTGTCCTCACCATGCGGACACCGGAAGGGGTATTTGAGACGGATTTTGATGAATAAG
>CAKRRX010000133.1 GCA_934394595.1 uncultured Blautia sp.
AGAATGAAAGATGTAAAATTGCTTGGTGTTGAGCGAGAGGGAAAAGAAGCCTTTAATAAAATTAATCTCAAAAATTATACACAGAGAGTTTTTTCTATGTTCGGCGGCGAACAGGAAAGAATTACAATTCAGTTTATCAATCCGCTCTTGGACACAGTCGTTGACAGATTTGGTAAAAAGGGAATGCTTTATAATGTGGTAGATGATAGACATTTCAGTATTACTGCGCCTATTGAGATCAGCGATCAGTTTTACGGTTGGGTTCTTGGCTTCGGAAATAAAGCAAAGATATTAAAGCCGCAGAAAGTAGTTGATGGATTTACGGCGTATTTGGACAAAGTTAAAAAGTTGTATGAAAGTTGATAAAAAGTTCATTACTTCTTACTTGAAAGTTGATTCTTACTTGTTTGGAAGTTGATTCTTACTTGATAGGAAATTGATTCTTACTTAATGGAAATTTGCAGCTTACCAGTCAAATAATTTTACGAATTTTTTACGAATAATACTTTATTTCTGCGGAAACGGAATTATTTTTATCAAAAAACAAGTGATTTCTGCCTAAAATAGACTCGAAATGAGCTTCAAAATGCGTAGACGCTCGTTCGGGACGCAGAGGTCGTGGGTTCGAATCCCGTCACTTCGACTACTTGGCAGGGGCACCGAAATTCTTGAGTAATCAAGGGTTTCGGTGTTTTTTTATGTTCTCCAAGCTCTCCCCTTTAGAGCGTGTTTGAAAAAGGCTTTCTGCAAGATGTGCGTCACAATTTGCGGGAATGATTTTTCAAACACGCTCTACACTTTCCACGCAAATAAATGAATCTATGCATAGAACCCAACTGTAGTCTTTACACCGCAAATAAGTACCGTTACAATAGTTATATGAGAATCATAAAAATTACCAGGAAGGACTAACGCAGATATGAAAAAGAATGAGCAGCCTACACCCCCGGCAACTGCCATTGCCATAGACCTTGGCGCAATGTACACCCGTGTTGCTGAAATTTGGGCAGAAGAACCCCTTCTGGAAATCCCCTCTCTGATTGCAGCCACCACTTCCGGATGGCAGATTGGAGAACCCCTCAGAAAATTAAGACAGCAAAAGCCCTCTTCCATACATGGGCTTCACGATTTTCTTTTTGACCGGGTAGAACTGAACATTGGCGGTAAGATCATTTCTGCCCAGGAAGTTGTTACAGGCTATCTGGCAGAACTGAAAGCTATCATTGAGAAGGAACTTTCTTATCCCTTTTACCCAGGTTGTATCTGCATTCCGGCAAATCTTCCGGTTTCCTGCCGTGAACTTTTTCGGAAAATCTGTGGGCAAGTCTGGCCACAATATGATTTTCCACAAAATGATCCCATCCAGCTTGTCAGTTCCACTACTCTTGACGCAGCGTCCTATTTCACCAGCACTGCCAAGCGATCCAGTGAATGTGTAACCGGCATCCTCTGCGATATTGGATATGGCTCTGCTGATATTTCCGTATTTGATTACTCCATGCTGTATCTGGAAGATGCCAGCATCGGTGTCTCTTATTGCACCGGAAAGAACCTTCAGAACCTTCTCATGGAAAAAATATATCGGAAATATCCTTTTCTCTCCTGGCCCTGGCCTGGAAAATATGACGATATGAAGCGGCTGGAGTATACAATTCAAGAGTCCATGGCTTCTTTTTCTGACAGCGATTCCATACATATTCCATTTCCATTCGCACCAGAGCTTCCTGTGCCTCAGGAAAAGGAGGCCATATTTACCAGGGAAGAAATCAAAAAAATGTTACAGTCTGAAGCCAATGGACTGGCAGATGAAATTTTGAGATTGATGATCGACTCGGTCTATGACTGGTCGGATATTTCCAGAATTTTTCTCTGTGGATATATGGCTGCATTTCCGGAAATTGCGGAACAACTGTCCAATCGGTTAGGCATTCCGGTAGAAATCCTGGATAATCTGGGAAATGCCGCAGTCATGGGAGCTGCCAGCTGGCAGAGCTGGGCTTCCTCAGTCCGCATGGAGCCATCCAGCTTCTGGATGTCCGATAACATGGGAAAAATTTACCAGCTTACCCTGCCCCAAACCCTTGCACCGATAAACGAGCGGCTGCACATCGTGGTTCCGGAGGATTTAGAACACTGGGAAGGAGTCCTTCGCTGTGGAGACAATGCCTATTCTCTCTGTAATCCCGCCATTGGAAAAAGAATATTGAAAAAAGAAGAACTGCAAAAACTGCAGTATCAGTTTGATGTAGTTCTGGAAGAAACGGAATCCGGCGAAATCGCCTTTTACACGAAGCCAACCAAAGTCAGCCAATAAGACTGGATTCCCACCTGCTTGGCTGCTCCTGACAGATCCGGTTCCACTGACAGTCGCCGCAGATTTTTTCACGATTTCCGGTTTGAATGATTTTTTGCTGCACAGCACTGGTAAACTGTGAAAAAGTAAGCTGCTGATTTTCCTGAAATCCGCACTGCTCAAGCACTGCCTCATCATACTTTTTCACTTTATCCGCTGCTTTGCAGACACCCTCACAATTATTGGGACAGGCAGAACAGATTTCATCCGTTTTCAAAACCAGCTGCACCTTCGCCCCTTTCATAAAAAGATCCAGCATTTCCTGCATATGGGCTGTAAATCCGCTGCTGTATCCATTTCCGATAAAAAACGCCAGACACATCCCGTGATGAGGGCGAATGGGATATGTCTGACGTTCTTCTTTACTGCATTGGTACAAGCTTACGTACCCTTCTGGACAATACAAATGCCAGAGCGATCTTTACAAGATCCGGAATGATAAATGGGATTACGCACCAGCCCAGTACAGTTCCCAAACTAACAGCTCCTGAAGTCTTTGTATAAACTACCATGAACCATACGGTTCCCATTGCATAACATACAATCAATCCTGCAAGCATGGAAAGTATCTGTACTGCAGGGGATTTTCCCCAAAGTGCTTCCATTGCCCACATTACAAGTGCGGAAAAGAGAAATCCGACAATATAACCACCTGTACTATTCAGCAGAACCCCGAATCCTCCTGTAAAATTGGCAAATACCGGAACTCCGATGATTCCCAGCAAAATGTAAACCAGAACCGCCAGACTGCCTCTTTTGCCACCCAGCACTCCAACAGCCATAAATACCCCAAATGTCTGCAGGGTAAACGGTACGGTCATCGGAATAGAAATCCAGGAACAAATTGCGATCAATACGGCAAATATGGCAATATAAGCCAGATCATAAGTTTTTGTCTTTGTTGCAGCTACAGTACTCATAATTTTCTCCTCGCCTGATATAATTTTTTGGTCAGGTACAATCTAACATAGCGAGGCCCAATTGTCAACCTGTATTTTATTTTTGGTTTACAATCTTTTCTATTTTTTTCTTTCCAAGTAAACATATTCATGCTAAACTTAAGTAAAGTAAAACTACGGAGGTTTTTCACCATGGACGTACACAGTATCAGCACCAAATGTACCCGAACTGAATTTGTGGGTACTGCCGTTCTGGATACCATTGGACTTGTGATCTCAGGAGTGGATGATACTCTTTTAAAAGAAATGAATATAGGAACCCGCTATCATACCCTTGGACTTTTCAGTTCCCGCACAGGCGCTGCCGGGCAGATCACGGCAGTAGATGATGCCGTGAAGGCTACCGGCACGGAGGTTCTTTCCATTGAATTTCCCCGTGATACCAAGGGATGGGGCGGTCATGGAAACTATATCGTCATTGGAGGCAACGATGTATCGGATGTTCGCCATGCCATTTCCCTGGCTCTGGAGCTGACCAACAAATATGCCGGTGAGCTGTACATCAGCGAATCCGGGCATCTGGAATTTGCATTCTCTGCTAACGCAGGAGCCGCTCTCGCCATGGCTTTTCACGCAGTTCCAGGAGAGGCCTTTGGCTTTATGGCAGGCTCTCCGGCAGCTATTGGACTTGTGATGGCAGACACTGCCATGAAAGCCTCTGCTGTTCATATCACACGATATATGACCCCAAGTGTTGGAACCAGCCATTCTAATGAAGTGATCCTGGCCATCTCCGGTGATGCCAGCGCCGTAAAAGAAGCTGTATTGCAAGCCAGGCAAATTGGGCTGGAGCTTCTCATTGGAATGGGAAGTTATCCTGAGATTCCCGGCGAACCTTATTTATAAAATCGCAAATGCCCGCAAAAAGGCCTGTCAGGCAGAAAATTTATTTTCCATCTGACAGGCCGCTTTTTATGCTACACTCTTAATTTAATCTGTACACCTCTGCACTCTGAAGCCCAAAGGCCAGTGCCTCTGAATGGCTGTTAAAGTAAATATCCACGTGTCCGTAAGGAGTTCCAAGGTCTTCCACTGTATACACATTTCCATTGATCAGAAGCTGTGTTCCAAATGGTACACCAGCCATAGCCACAGTTCTTCCTGCTGTGGGAACGGTTCCGCTTGCAGTCAGATTTCCAGCAGTGCCACAGCACTGTGCGCAGTTGCAGTATGCGGTAAGTGTAAAGGTTCCAAGATAAGTTCCTGAACCTGAGGAACTGGATGTATCAGAAGCGCTGCTCTGTGAACTGTCAGAAGAATCCTGGCTGTCCCCGGACTCACTGTAGGAACTATCATCCCCATAAGAATCTTCGGAATAAGAATCCTCTGTATAAGAGTTCTCGGTGTAACTATCCTCTGCGGAATTACTTTCATCTGATGCAGTACTTTCAGAATCGCCTTCAGAGCTTGCCGCCTCAGCCTGGGCTGCTGCCTCTTCCTGGGCTGCTACCTGAAGAAGGCTGTAGATGCTATTATCCGCGCTGCTGATCTGTGCATTCAGTGCGCTGATCTCTTCCTGGCTGGAACTGATCTGATAAATGTAAGACTGGATGTTCTCACTTGTACTTGCAGTCAGAGCCTGAACTTCCTGCTGTTTGGCAGATTTCTCTGCCAGAAGGCTGTTGATAGAAGCAGCTTCTTCCTCAGCTGCATCCTCCTGCTCCTTAATCTGTGCCTGAAGTGCCTTGTACTTGTCCAGCATATCCCGGTCATACTTGGAAATCTGTGCAATATTCTCTGCACGATTCAGGAACTGAGCCAGATCCTCAGAGGACAAAAGCAGCTCCAACATGGATGCACTGCCATTCTCATACATATATACGATTCTTTTCTTCATATCCTCATACTGCTTATCAGAAGTCTGCTTTGCTTCCTGAAGCTTTTCCTCCAGGCTCTTAAGCTCTTCCTCTTTTTCTGCTGCCTGAATGCTAAGATCGGAAATGCTGCTGGTCAGCTCATCATACTGCGCATTCAATTCCCCAAGATAACTCTCCAACTCCTGCTTCTTACTCTCCAGGGAATCCATATTCGCCTGCTGCTGTGCCAGCTGGGTCTGTGCTGCTTCTTTTTGCGCCTGGGCATCTGCAATCTGTTCCTCTGTAGTTGCTGCATATGTGGTCATTGGTGCTGCAGTGCCGATTACCCCTGCCAGCAGCAATGGAAAAATCTTTCTGATTCTCATAAAAATAAACACCTCATTACGTTTTTGTAGGTCTCAGTATACCACATTTCGTAATTTTTTCAACACTTTTATTTAATTTTTGTAATAATTATGTAATATTTATGTTTTACCACGCAAAAAAAACCTGCATTCCACAGATTTCTCCATGAAATGCAGGCTGTAAAAACCTTACCCCTATGATTATACAGCGGCTTCCTCAGCTGCTGCTTCCTGATACTTCTCGAGAATGATCGTCTGGATCTTGTCACGGGTGGAAGAATTGATGGGATGTGCAATGTCCCGGTATTCCCCATCTGTGGCTTTGCGACTTGGCATTGCAATGAAAAGCCCCTTCTCGCCCTCGATCACCTTGATATCATGTACTACAAATTCTTCATCAATGGTGATGGAAACTACGGCTTTCATCTTCCCCTCCTTCGCAACCTTTCTCACCCGTACGTCTGTAATGTTCATTTTTGCTGCCCCTTTCCTCTTAAACGCATTTACTGCGCTTTAAGTCTTTTTTTATAATTTTCTTACTCTATACTGCTTCACTGATGCAGTCACGGTCTGCTCATGAAGCCCACAGAATATTACAAACTGTATCTTTCGTTTTTCTCCACAACGATCTTCACTTCGCCATCTCCACTAAAATAAGAATTGGCACGGATCGTATCACGGCTTTCCACAATACAATTCTCAATATGGGTATTATCACCCAGATATACATCATTCAGGATCACAGAGTTCTTGATCACACAGTTATTCCCAACAAATACATCTTTAAATAATACAGAATTTTCCACAACGCCGTTTATGATACAGCCACTGGAGACCAGACTGTTCTTTACAGAAGCTCCCGGATTATATTTTGCAGGTGGAAGGTCATCGATCTTTGTCTTGATTCCAGGCTCCTGCTTGAAGAAATAATTCCGGATCTCTGGTTTCAGGAAATCCATGTTCGTCTTATAATAAGACTCTACAGTAGAAATATTGCTCCAATAATTGTCAATCTTGTAACCGTAGATCCTCTTAAGGTTTTTATAGCGGATCAGGATATCCTTAACAAAATCATTGCGTCCTTCCTGCGCTGCCTTCTCAATCAGTTCGATCAGCTGTCTTCTTCGAATTACATAAATACCGGTAGAAATGGTATTGTACGGGGAAACCATCGGCTTCTCCTCAAATTCCTCGATCCGGCAGTCCTCATTCATACGCAGTACGCCAAAACGCTCTACCTCTGACGGATCCTGGCAGGTAGTACAAACCACTGTAATATCCGCACGTTTTGCAATATGATATTCCAGTACCTTATTGTAATCCATCTTATAAACGCAGTCACCGGATGCAATCACAACATACGGCTCATGGCTGTTTTTCAAAAAGCTCAGATTCTGATAAATTGCATCTGCGGTTCCCTGATACCAGAAACCATTTTCTTTGGT
>CAKRRX010000134.1 GCA_934394595.1 uncultured Blautia sp.
ATATAAAATAGTGTACCTGATTTTTCTGAAAAATACAAGATACATGTGATAAAAGACAGGCTTCCGTGAAAATTTGAAAATTTACTGCTGGCTGTCACCTGTGTCAGAGGAACTCTGGGTGGAAAGTGTCTGATAATACCAGGAGGAAGTGATGGAGTCTGTGTCTTCCACATAGTTTCCACTGGAATCCCACAGATTTCCCTCTGAATCAAAGGATACATCCATGAGAGCTGTTTTGGTGGACGGAGTGACATTCATAGACATGATTTCGTCATATTTGGTATTCAGATTATCCAGGCTGAACTCATCTCCGATCACCTCCCTGACGCTGTGTACGGATGCCAGGGCATCGGTATAATCAGAAAGCTTATATGGGGCATATTCCTGATTGTCGTAGCTGTAATGCATTACCAGAGGGGTCAAAGTGGCATCCTGGATCTTTATGCTGGTCTGGTCGCCTTCTGTGGTCTTCTGGATGGTAAAAGTGGCCATGCCGCCAAGAAGCTGCTTCAAGGTCTCCTGACCGGTGACAAAATTTCCAAGAGAATAGTAGATCAGCATATTGTGGCCTTCGTCATCAGTGAGATAACCATATGGCTGAAGGACATTGGGATTTGTGCCGATGACCACATCTACGCCCTGCTGCATCAGGAAATTGGCCCATTCTTTCTCATACTCGGTAGGCATGGGCTCTTCAGCCTTGCCCCAGTTGGCAGAAAAGATCACACAGTCTGCTGCTGCACGGGCTGTCTTGATAGCTGCGGCAACACTGGTGGTATCAAAGGTGTCCACCATAGAACCGGAAGCCTGTGTACCGGTGGAACCGGACTGGCTGCCGGAGCTGTCCTGTCCGTCCGAAGAACCGTCCTCAGAACCATCCTGGGTATCTGTGGAGCCATCAGAAGAACCGGATTGACTGCCATAGGCCGGGAAAGTATAGTCCAGGAATGCAATCTTGATTCCATTTATCTCAAGGATAACGGGATCATCCACACCAGTCTTTGCTTCGTGGATTCCCACAAGGGACGTATCAGGATGATTATTTTTCCAGTAGTTCAGTGTCTCTGTGATCATGGAAGTGCCATTGTCATCGATCAAAGAAGTGGCAGAGGTGATCACATTGAATCCTGCATTTACAAGTGCATCCCCAATTTCTGTAGGGGTAGCATAAGGGGCTGTGCCGCTTACCATATCATGATTGGAGGTAAAAGGGGTCTCCTGATTGACCATGGCAATGTCAGCTGCCTGTATATCGGATTTCAGATTGGCGTAAACGCTGTCGTAATTCCAGGTGCCGCTATCGGACTGGCCGGATGCCAGCAGGCTTGGCTGGATCAGATTGTCACCTACCGCAAGGACTGTGGCAGTGGTAACTTCCGGTTCTGAAGAGGCGACGGCCTCTTCTTTTTGCTTTTTAGCTTCGGCTGCTTTTTGTGCCTGGGCTGCAGGCTGCCGTATCATGGTGTAATCGATCTGATTAAAAACAATACATAACACCACCAGTACAGCAATGGATACCAGAAAACTGGTACGGGAATTCAGCCGTTCTTTATAATTCAATGGCAGATTATCTTTATTTTTCATAATTTTATCCTTTAAAATGGTACTTTTTTGTAAAAACAGGTATATGGTTTAAATTTCTTCCATTATAACAAATTATTGTGACCAAAGAAAGAAGTATTACATAAAAGTTTAAAAATATGTTACAGAAGATTACAGGAATGGAAATATCATAAATCGTCATTTCCAATGTATTTTTTTAATACAGGAAACTGGACAGGCCCTATGGTGAGAAGCTGCTGGTGAAATTTTTTCAGGTCAAAATCTTCGCCCAGAAGGGTCTGTTGTTCTTCTTTCAGATCCAGAAAATTCAGGTAACCCACATAATATTTCAGGTAGTTGGCAGGAGTTTCCGTAATATAACGGTAAATTTCTGCCACAACAGAGGCATCCCGGATGCCAAAAGCACCAAGGAAGCGTCCTGCCTGTGCGGGAGTCCATCCCCGATAGTGGATTCCCACATCCAGAAGGGAGTAAATACACAGATTTACACTTCGGTTCAGCCAGGAAAGCTGCGCAAAATCGGAAGGGGACTGGCAGGAAAGATAGTCTGCTGCATAGCCGTATGCGTAGGATTCCACATAAGTTGCCCAGCCTTCCACATAGCCGCTGGAATCAATGAGATAGCGGATGTGGGAGGGATTTTGCCGGCCAAAATAAACAGTCTGATAAAGATGGCCGGGAAAGCCTTCATGGGATAGAGTTGTGAAAAGTTCCAGATTGGAGATGTTCCGTCCGTGATTGATGTAAATCGTGTTGGGAGTTTTGGTATCCAGGGGCGGAGTAAGATAAAAGGCCGGACTGAGAAATTCTTCCATGGATTTATGTACAGAACGGATTTCAAAAGAAACCGGTTCCATGTCCGGAAAATCAGCTTTGCTTTTGTCTTCCAGTATTTTCATCATAGCTTCCGGCTCCATATCTGGAAGATCCGGTTTCTGTTCAAAAAGTGAGATCAGCTGGGGCGATTTCTTTACAAGGGCGGAAATCAGGGCGGAATCAGAAGAAAGCTGCTGGGAAAGGCGTTGTTCCAGCTTTTGCACCGGCAGATAGACACCTACCTGACTTTGAAGGAGATATTGGTAATATTCTTTTCCACCGGGAAAATAGGCCAGTCCTTGGGTGTTTTTGCCTGTACCACGCAGGGATTCCAGCCCGTCGATGAGCTTTTGATATGCCGGGAAAACCTTCTCCCTCAGGATTTTTTTGTGGCTTTTTTTCAGGATTTCCTGTTCTTTTTTGGAAAGATGTCCGTAGTCTGTGATCTTTTGGGAAAAGATTTCCTCCATATAGCTGGAATCGGAGCTTTGGATAAAAGCATGGCACTGGGCCAAAATGCGGTCAAGGGTTTCGTCGCACATAAAATAGCCGGCCCGGGATTTTTCCTGCTCATATTCCAGGATACTCTGAAAATAAGGCTCGATGCTGACCAGCAGGTTCATATAATCTGTAATATCCTGATCTTTATAAAAGGCATATTCCGCAAGAAGGACAGGCAGCTGGGCCTGAATCCCAAGACTTGGCCCCAGAGGCTCTTCCAGAAGGCTTTGGTCACCAAGAGAGGCTTCGGTGTGGAAGTATAAAAGCAGCATATCCTGTGTAAGGCGATTTGCAGTGGAAAGCCCGGAAGGGGAAAAGGATTTCAGCTTTTTTTCATAATTTTTGCACTGTGCATTTTGCTTTTGGCGGTCAGAGCTTACAGTCCCGAGAGTGGCGTGGGTAGGGGAAATTCCCTGTCGTTCAGGATAGGCAAGGGAGTAATGAAGAGTGAGGATATTTCCAGAGACTTCTTTTTCAAAAAGGCTTTCTGTGAATTGTTCAAACTTTGCATTTTCGGAAAAAATATGTTTCCAGAGCCAGCCTGAACCAGATGCGGCAAGGAATAAAAAAGCGAAAAGAGCAGCTGTGAGAAGACGCGGATGTATCCGAAAAAGAGATTGGATTTTGGAGCGCATAGGGGTTCCCCTTTCTTTATCTGGGGGATTTCTACTATATTATTGAAGGCTGCCCGAAAGTATGCACCTGATTTTGAAGAGGGAAAGTCTGTCTTTTGTGATACAGAGGGTAGTTCTAGCTTGAAGTGCGCAGCAGGTGGTATTGTCTGTAATTTGACAGATATTGTAAATACGATATTTTTAAGGGCAGAAAGTCGAAAAATGTTGAAATTAGCAGATTGCACAAAGAGATTTTGAAAATGTGGATAGAGTAAAGTTATACACAAAAGTTTTCCACTTTTTAAAACATGGAAAAACGTTGAAAAATCAAGTTATGCACAAAGTTATCCACATTATCCACATGGAAAAGCATGTGGATGAGTTGATTTACATAATGGGGAGGAAAACAAATGTTTTGGTTATTGTTATGAAAATGTAAAATTCGACAAGAATCGGGAAAAAGGTATTGACTTTTTTGAAATCAAAATATTATAGAATATTCACGGAAAATATCACAATTCGTGGGCGTAGACGAAAATTGTCTGACAAAATGGGGCGCGAGGGAGGCGGTAGTGGGGCCGGGGCAAGTGCTGCGTTTGGGGAGTTCGGCTATGTCCGCTTATTTGTGCTGCGTCTGGCAAACTCGCCCGTCCCGGGCTCAGACAGTGCCAGCCTCAGCACGCGGACATAGCCGAAATCCCCAAGCCTCGCAATTTGCCCCGGCCCCACTACCGCCTCCCTGGAGCGTGTTTGAAAAATCATTCCAGCAATCTGCACGCCCCACTTTGCGGTATATTTTGCCCGAATTCAGTTGCCGTAGCCCGCTACGGCGCCCTCATCCGGACAAAATCTCCCACAAATTGTGACGCACATCTTGCAGAAAGTCTTTTTCAAACACGCTCTAGCTGGTTCATCCAGTCACTACAAGTGGAGTCGTGCGCCACACTACGGTATTGACGCCGAAACGAAGAGTTGTGGCGGATTCTGCGTGATATCGTGGGGATTCAAAAGAAGTGTAGAGGGGGAGGGGATGTCCAAGAGAAATCCAGGCGCTGCGTCATTTCATCCCGTCTTATATAAAACTCCATTCGCAGCCGCCGTCCCTGTTTTTTCCTGTCTTGAAGAGCCAGCGCCAGGAAGGGGAGAAGGTCCGGGGGCATTGTCGAAAGGGGGTGTCTGGCGAGCATAGCGACGGGGGCAATCGCACTGTCTGAGCCCGGAACGGGCGAGTTTGCGATTGCCCCTGTCACTAGGCGGCGCAGCCAGACGCCCCCTTTCGACACGTCCCCGGACCTTCTCCCTTTCCTGGCGCGTCCCTTCAGCCGAAAAAAACAGGGCGCGCATTCACGCACCCTGCTTCATTCTCTTGATCACTTTCAGTCTTGTAAATTCCTCACGTTCCTTCTCCTCCAGTGCATTGGAAATATCCTTGGTAAGAGCTTCGAACTTCGGAATGGTAATATTCTTAAGAGCATTGGCCCTTTTCTGGGTCTTTTTGATGTTGCTGGCCAATCGGATTGCGGAGTTCTCAATCATAGACAGCCGCAAGGAAAGCTCCTTTACCTTTTCAAAAGCCGCTTTTGCCTCATCCAGCGACATCTTTGTGCTGTAATATGCATACGTGGGAATATTGCCGGATTTGTCGAATTCTACCAGAGGGATCTCTGTTCCCATGACACTTCGTGTCTTGATACGGATAGAATTTTCAACTGGTACTGTGTGGGAAATCTGTTCCACAAAAGCGATACCCATCTCCATGTTGGCCTTCTGCAAAGCCTGATAGGCAGTGCGGAAGGTCTCATCGATCTGTCCCTGGATCTCTTTGGCCTGATCTACCAGGTTCATCATCTCGCGGATCAGGATGTTACGCTTTTTATCCATCAGTTCATAACCCTGACGGGAAAGAGCAAGAGAATTTTTTGCCAGAATCAAATTTCCTTTGGTGGGAAATGTATTCGGATCCATTCAGGTCACCTCACTCTTTATTTGGTTGTTTCGTGGTAATACTGATCCAGGATCTTGGTATCGATACGGTCAAGTTCTTCCTTCGGAAGCATACCAAGAAGCTCCCAACCTTTGTTCAGAGTATCAATGATACTTCTGTTTTCTGTATCAGTCTGGCCTACAAATTCAGCCTCGAAAGCTTTACCAAACTGCAGATACTTCTTATCCAGAGGAGAAAGCTCATCTTCACCGATAACAGAAGCAAGGGCTCTGGCATCTCCAACCTTTGCGTAGCAGGAGAACAGCTGGTTTGCAACGTCCTGATGATCGGCTCTTGTGAAGCCCTCACCGATACCATCCTTCATCAGACGGGAAAGAGAAGGCAGAACATTGATCGGCGGGTAGATACCCTGTCCATGAAGCTGTCTGTCCAGAACGATCTGTCCCTCTGTGATGTAACCGGTAAGGTCAGGGATCGGGTGAGTAATATCATCATTTGGCATGGTCAGGATCGGGATCTGTGTAACAGAACCTGTTCCACCGGAAACGATACCGGCACGCTCATACAAAGTAGCCAGTTCACTGTAAAGATATCCGGGATAACCTTTACGGGAAGGAATCTCACCTTTTGAAGAAGAAACCTCACGCATAGCTTCGCAGAAAGAAGTGATATCAGTAAGGATAACCAGGATATGCATACCTTTTTCAAATGCAAGATATTCAGCAGCAGTCAGGGCGATCTTTGGTGTCAGAAGACGCTCAACAGTTGGATCATTTGCCAGGTTCAGGAACATGACAACATGATCGGAGGCACCGCTTTCTTCAAAGGTTCTGCGGAAAAATTCTGCAACATCATATTTGACACCCATTGCTGCAAATACAATAGCGAAATTCTCATCGGAATCACCGCCCAGAGAAGCCTGACGCACGATCTGTGCAGCCAGCTTGTCGTGAGGAAGACCGTTTCCGGAGAAAATCGGAAGCTTCTGTCCACGGATCAGGGTGGTCAGACCGTCAATAGCGGAGATACCGGTGTTGATGTAGTTTCGTGGGTACTCACGGGTAACCGGATTCAGTGGAAGTCCGTTGATGTTCAGGCTTACCTCTGGGGTGATTTCGCCCAATCCGTCAATTGGCTGTCCGATACCATTAAAGGTACGTCCCAGGATTTCCGGGGAAAGTCCGATCTCCATAGGATGACCGCTAAGACGTGTATGTGTGTTTCCAAGGGACATATTGTCTGTTCCCTCAAAAACCTGGATAACTGCTTTATCTTCGTATATTTCAATGATACGGCCAAGCTTTTCGGTACCGTCGTCCATGCGGAAGGAGACGATTTCCTCATAGGAAGCGTTTTTTACACCTTCCAGAACTACAAGAGGGCCGTTTATTTCGCTGAGGCCTAAATATTCGATTGCCATAAAAAACTTACCTCCCTATCAGCCGTTTCTCTCTAATACGTTATCGTAGAATCT
>CAKRRX010000135.1 GCA_934394595.1 uncultured Blautia sp.
CCGATGGTTAAGTCTGCGGAGTGCAGGTGTATTTTTAGTTAGAAGTTTATTATACTTAGGTTAATAAGTGATCATCAGAGGGAGTAATGATTATGAAAAATGATACTAGAAAGACGGTTAGAGGTTTGTTGATTGCCGGTGTTGTCGTAATGGCAGTTAGTATTATGTGGCCTTCATTGGCAGAGAAATATGGTACTTCAAAACAGACGGCATCCAATGTATTACAGAGTGAGACTTCATCATCCTATTCATCATCGTCTGCGTCGACATCAACATCAGCATCAAAATCGACGTCAGCATCGACATCAACAGCATCAGCGACGTATTCGCATTCAGCCGGCGGAGGCGGCGGTTCTACAGGTTCTTTTGTTAACGGCGCTTCAGGCACGAGTTCCAGTTCTTATTCAAGCTCCGGTTCTTCATCGGGAAGCTCAAGTTATAAGAAGAATTCAGGTTACACGAGCAGTTATGACTGTCAGAAGAAGTATGACCCGTATGATGCTTATGATTATGATGATGCAGATGATTTTGCAGATGACTGGGCAGAAGAATTCGGCGACGGTGATTATGATGACGGTTACGATGATGCCTATGATTACTGGGAAGACGAGATGGACGATTAAATTTGGAGTGTGTCTGTCAGATGATATAAGAAATGGGGGAGAAAAATGTTTTCAACAGCGATTATTGCTTTTGTGATTTGGATGTTAATTCGATAAAAAGGGGAGAGAAAGAATGTTTTACTTAGTGATTGATTTAGAAATGTGCAGAGTACCAAGAGATTATCGGAACAAAGCTTATCATTATGCCTATGAGACGATTCAGATTGGCGCAGTTCTTTTGAATGAAGAATTCAAGCAGGTTGGGACAATTCGAGAATATGTTCATCCGGAACACGGGGTGATCGATCCATTTATCGAAAGACTGACAGGAATAAAAAACAGTCAGGTCAAGAAAGCACCGCGTATTGGGGAGGCATTAGTGCATATGATCGACTGGATTGGGGACAGAGAATACAAAGTCTATGCCTGAAGTGAATCCGACAGGAATCAACTTCTTCATGAAATCACAGCAAAACAGATTACGGATGAGAGCGTCGATAATTTTATGATGGAGGACAGATGGGTGGATTATCAAATGGTTTTCAGTCAGAGATTTCAGCTGACCTGACGTATTAGTCTGGAAGAAGCATTGGGACGAGCAGACATTGATCCGAAAGGTAAGTTTCATGATGGAATGGATGATGCAGTGAATACAGGTCTTTTGATTGAGAAGCTGGAAATGAATCCGGACTATCAGTTGATTAGCTACGAAATGCCGGAGAAACCGTCGGAACATCTTGGCAGCACACTTGGGGAGTTGTTTGCAGGGCTGAATTTAAAACTGGCATAGAACAGCTGGGGAGGAGGAAAAGAAAATGGCAAAGATTTATTTCACATTAACAGGGACGAGGCATTATTACGGATCAGATTTTTTAAAAAGCGGCATGAAGATTCAGTTGGAAAAGGAACCGGATAATAAATATGATCCTGAGGCCATTCAAGTGAAGCTTAAAGGTATGGGAAAGGTAGGTTATGTCGCCAACAGTCCGTATACAGTAATTGGAGAAAGCATGAGTGCCGGAAGAATCTATGACAAGATTGATGATCAGGCCAATGCGAAGGTTGTGGTGGTAACTCCGAATGGAATATTATGTAAGCTGAGCAAGAAAAGCTTGGTGAGTTATACAGAGAAAGCGAAGGCAGAGAAAACAGAAGAAGAGGAGTTATCCTTTGTATAAGCAGCGGGCCATTACAAATGATTGAAAAGTCGTTTGTAATGGTCAATTTGTATGAATAAACGCCCTATTTGCCTAATTCTTATGGTATACTAATGCTATAGTGTATATTGAGTTTAAGAAGAACCGGATAACATGAGATTGTCAGAAAATCAGAAATTGAGCAGCCGGCGGGAGAGACAGAAGAGAATATAGAGGGAATCATGAACAAAGATAAAATCAATCAATTAAACCAAGGATTCAACACCGCGTTTATAGATTATACAGCAGCGTCAAATCTGGCTTATAGACCGCAGTTTGTTTCCAATAATTATAAAGAGGGCCGTAAGGTGATTTCATCCATTGAGGATGAATTGTTGTCTTGTGAGCAATTTACAATCAGTGTGGCTTTTATTACTATGAGTGGAATTACGCCGCTTCTTCAGACGTTGAAAGAATTGGAGCAGCGTGGAATTCCCGGAAGAATTTTGACAACAGATTATCTTACATTTAGTGAGCCTACGGCTTTGAAGAAGCTTTCTGGATTTTCAAATTTACAATTAAAAATGTATATGACGGATCGTTCAAATTCAGGATTTCATACCAAGGGATATATTTTCAAAAAGGATGAGATGTACCGAATTATCGTGGGCAGTTCCAATATGACGTTAAGTGCATTGACGATAAATGAAGAATGGAATACAAGAATTGTATCTACAGAGCAGGGCGAGTATGCGAAAAACGTGTTGGCAGAGTTTGAAAAGTTATGGGATGCAGAACAGGCATTGACTTTTGAGAATTTTATTGAATTCTATACAGATATTTATACGAAAAATAAAATCATCCAGAAGCAAAAAAAGTTGATTCGTCAGGAACAGATGTCGTCATTGGAGGCTTTCCGTTTACAGCCGAATTCGATGCAGGTGGGATTTATTCGTAATCTTCAGAAGATTTATGATGCTGGGGAGAAAAGAGCACTTTTGATTTCTGCAACAGGTACAGGGAAAACATATGCTTCTGCTTTTGCCATGCGAGAATTAGGATTTCAGAGAATTTTATTTTTGGTACACCGCGGTCAGATTGCCAAACAGGCGAAGAATTCTTTCCAAAAGGTTTTTGCTGGAACTCGATCAATGGGATTGGTGACAGGAAATTATCAAGATTACGATTCAGATGTTATTTTTGCAACGATTCAGACCTTTAGTAAAGCGGATGTTTTAAGTAAATATAGTCGAACAGCATTTGATGCGATTGTGATTGATGAAGCTCATCATAGTGCAGCCAATAGTTATAAAAAGGTCATGGATTATTTTATGCCAAAGTTATGGCTTGGTATGACAGCCACGCCGGATAAACGTGATGATAATATGGAAGATCGCAATATTTATGAGATTTTTAATCATCAGATTGCCTATGAAATTCGTTTGCAGGATGCTATGAAAGAGGATTTACTGTGTCCATTCCATTATTTTGCTATCACAGATTTGGAAGTCATTGCTGATAGTGGAAAATCTATGGAAGAAAAGATAGAGAACTTTCGCTATCTGACTTCAGACGAGCGTGTCGGCAATGTTATGAAACAGGCCGAGTTTTTTGGATATGATGGAGATCGAGTAAAAGGACTGATTTTCTGCAGCCGTATTGATGAAGCAAAAGAGTTATCCAGAAAGTTCAATGAAAAGGGTTGGAGAACGCTGGTTTTAAGTGGCGGCGATTCAGAAAGTACGAGGGCAGCAGCCATTGAAAGACTTGCCAGCGATGATTCAGAAAATGCACTGGATTACATATTATCTGTTGATATCTTTTCTGAAGGTGTGGATGTACCGGAGATTAATCAGGTCATTATGCTCAGGCCGACAGAATCGCCGATTGTTTTTATACAGCAGTTGGGAAGAGGTCTAAGAAAGGCAGAGAAGAAAGAATACGTTGTAGTTTTGGATTTTATTGGTAATTATAAAAATAACTTTATGATTCCGATTGCTTTGTCCGGGGATCGAAGCTATAACAAAGACAATATTCGCCGTTATGTAACAGAAGGTGGCAGAGTAATTCCGGGAGCAAGTACTATTCATTTTGATGAAGTATCCAGAAAGCGAATTTTTCAAGCGATCGATAATGCCAATTTCAGTGACATCAAGTTGATTCGTGAAAACTATACGAATTTAAAGGATAAGCTGGGACATATCCCTGCATTGGAAGATTTTGATAAGTATGGTGAAATGGATGTTCTGAGAATTTTTGACAATAACAGTCTGGGTTCTTATTATAAATTTTTAGTTAAATATGAAAAAGAATATACGATTCGTTTGTCTAAAGAGGAAGAAAAAGTTATTGAGTTTGTTTCGAAGAAACTGGCTAGTGGAAAACGTATTCATGAGCTGGAGCTGTTGAATCGATTGATGCATTATCAGCATGGAATCATGGGCATTTTGAAACAATCTTTAAATGAAAAGTATCATTGTTCAATGGATTCAATTTGTGAGCAAAATCTTGTTAATATCATGACAAATGAGTTTCCAACCAGTATGGCGAAAAAGACTTATGCTCAGTGTGTTTTTCTGGAAAGAGAAGGCAGAGATTATGGTATTTCGGATTCCTTTAGCAAAATGTTGAAAAATCCTGATTTTTATTATATATTGCAGGAATTGGTGGATTTTGGTATTGTACGTTATCAGGAAAATTACAGTAGTCGTTATCAGGATACAAATTTGGTACTGTATAAGAAATATACGTATGAGGATGCGTGTCGTCTTCTTGGTTGGGAGCACAATGAAGTGCCTCTGAATATCGGCGGTTATAAATACGACAGGAAAACGAAGACATTTCCGGTATTTATTAATTATGATAAGAGAGAAGATATCAGTGATACGACGAAATATGAGGATCATTTTGTCAGCAGTAGTCATTTGATTGCTATTTCCAAAAGCGGCAGAACAATGGAATCTGAAGATGTACAGAATTTCCTAAAGGCCAGAGAACGCGGCATAGATGTTCAGTTGTTTGTGAGAAAGAATAAGGATGATAAGATTTCCAAAGAATTTTATTATCTGGGACGAATGACAGCCACTGGATGTGCCAAAGAATTTGTTATGCCAAACACAGATAAGACAGCAGTGGAGATTGAATGGGTGTTGGATACACCGGTGCGAGAAGATATTTATGAGTATATTGTGAATGGATAAGAAAAGTATGATAGATAGAGAAACGGAGAGACAGAGAATGAAGACAATCAGAGTAGTTGCAGCAATTATTATTGAGAAGGAGAAAGTATTTGCTACACAACGTGGCTATGGCGAGTTTAAGGATGGCTGGGAATTCCCAGGCGGCAAAATCGAGCTGGGAGAGACACCGGAGACGGCCATTGTGAGAGAAATTAAAGAAGAACTGGATACAGAAATTGAAGTCGTGAAACTTTTGGATACAGTCGAATATGATTATCCGCAGTTTCATTTGTCCATGGACTGCTTTATTTGTAAAATCAAATCTGGAGATTTAGTACTCAAAGAGCATGAAGCTGCCAAGTGGCTGACAAAGGAGAATCTGGACAGCGTAGATTGGTTGCCGGCAGATTTGTCATTGATAGAGAAAATTAGGTGTGAGATGTAAAAAAACATCCCGGTTTTTAGTAGCTGTCACTGAACAGAGGAAGAAGTGAAAACTTTCAACAGAAATGGGCATTTTGAAAGTGAGAGAAGTAGGAGTTATAGAATTAATCAAGTAATAATGAAGACAAGAGCACAAACAGACACATTAGAAAGGGCTATTTATTCTGAAATTTGCAGTCATGATGGTATCAAAGCAAAAGATATCGGTAAAAAAATTGTAGCAGATCGCAAGACCATTAATCAGTATTTGTACAAGGCCCCTTTTATGAGAGAGCTTTGTTATCAGGACCGGGATTTCAGATGGCATGGATTGATCAGACAGAGCCGGCCGCATATTGGCTTAGGTGATTTTTGCGGGTATTATGGGACCGTTCAGGAATTTCTGGCATTAAAAGAAAATGAATGGTTTGAAGCGATGCTTTCAGGCTGCCGGAATATCGGCCGCAATTTAAACGATACAAGAGGGCTGTTTCATTCCTTTTTGGATTGCAGGGAAGTAATGCGGCAGCTGTTTTCGGACCTGGAAGATATTTATCAGCCGGATTGGGAGATTGCTTTTGAATTACGGATAAATCGGGCAAAGTACATACGGATTTATGCAGATGTCTTTGTTATTACAGAAGATAAAGCTTTTTCACTGGAATTCAAGATGAAGGATAAAATTGAGCCGGAAGAGGTGCTGCAGGCAGCAAAGTATACGGAGTATCTGGAAGTGTTGCTGGGAGAAGATTACGATGTCATTCCCTGTCTGGTGCTGACGAAGGCAGATGATTTGTATTGTCATGTGCCATTGGGAGAGTCAGATGCATTGCTTCCGGTTTGTTCAGGAAATATGCTGTTTAATTTGTTTGATGAGTATATGGGATTTTTGGATGAATAGCTATAGAGATATGAAATTAAAAAGCATACAAATTGCTGAAAATTAGTTTATGGGACAGAGGGTTGTTTTGTACGTATAATTCAATTATAATAAAGTTACAAGGTTTCTCTAAAAAAGAGGAATCCTGTTTATACAAAAGATAAGAATATGGTTGAATAAATATGGGCTGAGCTGTAAAGGCTCAGCCTATTGGCAAAAAGAGGTATTACATTGATGAATTTGAATATATTTGACCGATACTTGCTCATCATCAATATCATTGCTTTGGTGATTTACGGTATCAAGGTTTTAGTCTATAAGCACCAGACAAGAGACTGGTTTGAGAGGCTCTGCATGTTCATAGCTTTACTGGGCGGTTCGGCAGGAATTTTGCTCATGATTATTCTTTTGGACAGAAAAGCAGTCAAAGAGAATATGATGTCAAGGGTGTTTGCACTTTGCATGTTGGTTATTCAGGTTGTTCTATTGCTGATCGTGAAAGGCTATCATGGAGATCAGATGCATATTGATTTCTGGGATTATTTGATGCAGCATAGAGGTTTGCTTATTTATCTGGCGGCGGTGAATATACT
>CAKRRX010000136.1 GCA_934394595.1 uncultured Blautia sp.
TTCAAAAAGAAAATACCTGTCTGTCAGAATCAGAGCCTGTCAGACAGGTATTTTTTAGAACCTGTTAAAAATTACTGCCTCATGAGCAGAAACTTCAGATAGATCTATTTTCGGTATACACAGATGGGAAGTCCATCATCCCCCATGGGAAGTTCTACATTTCCCTGGATCAAAGGGCGGGCGTACCGGATAAAATCTTCTGTTATATTTGCACCGTCTTCGGTAATCCAGGAAAGTGGTATTTTTTTCTCCTGGTTGCAGATTTCATTCACATCTTTTAAGACACATTTCATCTGATATACACCATCTGGTGTGTCCTGCCGCTGGAAGGAAACCATCTTTCCGGTCTCTCCCTGCAAAGCAGCCTGAACGCCGAAAATTCCGGCGGCAATGGCTTCCTGCCTGTCTGTATCTGAAAAAAGAGAAGCACTGCAGCGCTGGTTTACATTCAATTCAATGGAGCGGGCTTTTACCCCAAGGCGGCTACGCACAAGATTTTCCAGATATTTACCACATCCTGCCAAAAGCTTATGGCCAAAGGTGTCGGTTCCCACGGAATTATCATATTCACAGATAAAAGTGCCATTTTCATCCTTGATACCTTCTGAGACACATACCACGACATTGCAGTTCTTTTCAAAGGAAGCTTCGACCTTTTCCAGAAAAGCTTTCGGATCAAAAGGAGTCTCCGGAAGGTAGATAAGAAGGGGATTGTCATTCTCATATTTTCTTGCAAGAGCGCTGGCAGCAGTAAGCCATCCAGCGTGCCGGCCCATGATTTCCACAATGGTGACGGATTTTTTATCGTAAACATTTGCATCTAATGTGATTTCACGGACCGTGGAGGCTACATATCTGGCTGCGCTGCCATAGCCGGGGGTGTGGTCTGTATGGATCAGGTCATTGTCTATGGTCTTTGGCTCTCCGATGATGCGGATATCACTTCCTGTCATAGCTGCATAGCGGGAAAGCTTGCTCACAGTATCCATAGAGTCATTGCCGCCAATATAGAAGAACCAGCCGATGTTCATTTTCTCAAACTGCTGGAAAAGAGCCGGATATACCGGATCTTCTAAAGATTCAGGCAGCCGGTAGCGGCAGGATCCCAGGTAAGCTCCGGGAGTGTAGGTGAGGTATTCCAGCTGTCCATCTGGAAGAGATTCCTGGAAATCCAGCACATTTCCCTTAAGAAATCCCTCGATTCCATTTATCATACCGTAAACATGTTCCACATTTTCCTGACGAAGCCCCTCTGACACTACGCCGTAAAGGCTGCTGTTGATCACTGCAGTAGGTCCGCCAGATTGTCCGACAATCAGATTTTTTTTAGTCATATAAGTACAACCTCCTGATGTTTTCGTGAATCTTTATTATAACAGGCTATTGTGTAGATTACCAGAGGTTGTTATAAAATCATCTATATAGTTTACAGAGAAATCAAAAATCATTTTGAGATGTGTTGCCGGATGATCGGGATTGGATTATAATAAATCCAGGGAAAACTGCTGAAAAAGAAAGTGTTGGACAAAGATGGAGCAAAAAGGACTACATGAAAAATTCAGCTCTACAGCTCATGAAAGAATCAGGCTCTCCTGTGCTCTGGAGGGATTTTTTGAAGAAAATATCAGCGAATCTGTGAAAGCAGATTATGGAAATTACCTGAAACGAAGGATACGTCCTGCCATGGAGACATTGCTTTTGGAAGAAAACATTCCCAAAATGGAAATCCTTGAGCAGCAGGGGTGGTTTGGGAGAAAGGAACTGGACAGCTTCATACAGATTGCCAGAGAGCAGGGAAGGCTGGAAAGCCTGGTATGGCTGATGCTTCTGAAGAATCAAAAATATGGATACGACGAACCGGATTTTACCCTGTAAGAAACCGGATGGATATGAAGAATTGGGTAAAGAGATCCTGTTTTTATGTAAAAATGAGATCTGCGCCCGTTATCCTTTCTGGAACAGAGCCTTTGCGGCACTTCCCCTTCAATGGGAAGCACAAATGGATGGAATTGGAACAGACGGGAACCAGTTAAAGGTGTCCCCTCTTTTTCTGGTACATAATTATGGAATTAGCCCCGGGAAAATAAAAAGAGGCTTTTTGCATATTTTATTTCATTGCCTGTATTTACATCCTTTTTCTGCACCAAAGCCATCCCGGCGAAAATGGGATCTGGCCTGTGACCTGGCGTCGGAGTTTTTGATCGCGGATAATTTACCAGGGAATCTTTGGCAGGAGCCCTGGTGGGAAAAAAAGAAAAAGTATCTTGATTTCCTGAGAGAGAATTTGGGGAAGGAAATCATCCCATCAGCAGAACTGATATATGGAATATTAGAAAAAGAAGAACTTCCTTTTTCTGTGGAGGAGCTGGAAGAGACATTTTTCTTTGATGATCATTCTCTCTGGAAAAGAAATCCCAGGGGAAGCCAGCTGCCGCAGAAATGGGAGAGAATTCTGGTTTATACTTTACAGGGAAGAGAAAAGCAGAAACACCGTGCCGGAAATATGGCAGGAAATAAGGAAGAAGAAATACAGGAAATTTATGCCAGTCGGTATGATTACCGGAAATTTTTGAAAAAGTTTGCCTTTTCCAGGGAAGAAATACAATTGGATGAAGAAAGCTTCGACTATATTTTTTATCATTATGGTATGGAGCATTATGGAAATCTTCCTCTCATCGAGCCGCTGGAATATAAGGAGGTAAACCGGTTGGAAGAGCTTGTGATCGCTATTGACACTTCCGGTTCCTGTAAAAGAGAGCTTGTGCAGCAATTTCTTGGGGAAACCTACAAGATTCTCAGCACCCGGGAAAATTTCTTCAAAAAGATGGAAGTGTATATCCTGCAATGTGACTGCTGTATACAGGATGCAGTGGTGATCCACTCTGAGGAGGACTGGAAAAAATATGCTCAAAATATAAAGATACAAGGCCGGGGTGGCACAGATTTCAGGCCTGTTTTCAGATTTATAAAGAAAGAGCAGGAAAAGAAAAAGCTGCAAAATTTAAAGGCATTGATTTATTTTACAGATGGAGACGGTATTTATCCGAGAGAAAAGCCGGATTATGAGACTGCCTTTGTTTTTGTGAAGAAGACAGAAAATATGAAATTTGTGCCGGGCTGGGCCTGTAAGCTGGTGATCGGCCAGAGGAGTATTTGAATGAATATAAAAGAAGCAAAAGACGAGATCATACATACGTTAGCGGCATATTTGAAAAAAGATGAGGCTGGAAGATATACCTATCCCAGAGTCAGACAGCGCCCGATTCTTTTGATCGGCCCGCCGGGAATCGGAAAAACAGCGATCATGGAGCAGATCGCACAGGAATGTCAGGTAGGGCTGGTAGCTTATACCATTACCCATCATACCAGACAGAGCGCAGTGGGACTGCCTAAAATTGTGAGCAAATGTTATGGAGGCGTCACCTGGGACATTACCGAATATACCATGAGTGAGATCATAGCCTCTGTCTATGAATCCATGGAAAAGACAGGAAAAAAAGAGGGGATTTTGTTTATTGACGAGATTAACTGCGTGTCAGAGACTCTTGCCCCTGCTATGCTGCAGTTTTTGCAGAACAAAACATTTGGAACCCATAAGGTTCCCGAGGGCTGGGTGATCGTGGCAGCAGGAAATCCGGTAAAATATAACAAATCTGTCCGGGAATTTGATATTGTGACTTTGGATCGTGTGCGAAAGATCGAAATCGAAGGGGATGCGGATGTGTGGCTGGAATACGCCAGAAAAAGGCAGATTCACGGTGCAATCCTGTCTTACCTTGAGATGAAAAAGGATTGTTTTTACATAGTGGAAAATACTGTGGATGGAAGCTTTTTTGTTACTGCCAGAGGATGGGAAGATCTGTCGGAGCTTTTGAAAAGCTATGAAGAGCTTGGAATACAGGCAGGGAAAGCACTTATGGAAGAGTTCCTGCAAAAGGAAGAGATTGCCGGAGATTTTGCTTCCTATTATGTATTATACCAAAAATATAAAGAAGATTATCAGATACCGGAAATCCTAAAGGGAACTATTAATGCCACGCAATATGAAAAAGTGTGTAAGATGGCTCAAACGGCACAGTTTGAAGAGCGTTTTACCGTGACAGAGCTGATTTTGGACTGCCTTGACCGGGAGATTGGCATATTTACTCTAGAGGATAAAAAAGTAAGGGAGCTTCATGAAATGCTGTTGCATCTGAAAGCTTTTTTACAGGATAAAGCCACCACAGAATCTATGGAAGAGTTTATTGAAAATACTAAAAAAAGCTGGAAAGCCCGTCTGGATGCGGAGCTTCTTACCGAAGAAGAAGCCCATCTGGAAAAGGAAAAGACGAAAATACTGGAAACCTATTTTCTGCGGCTTCGGGAGGATCATATTACAGACACAAAAGCAGGATTTGACCGGATCAGAGCATTTTTTGAACAGCTGTGTAAGGAAAGAGAGAAAAAGTTGAAAAAAGTTTTAAGAAGCCTGGAAAATGCCTTTTCATTTTTGGAAAATTGCTTTGGAGAGGAACAGGAACTGCTGCTTCTGGAGACCGGCCTTACCGGAAATGCAAGATGCAGTGCCTTTCTTTCCAGATATGGGTGTCCGGCATATTTCAGGCATTGCGGACTTCTTCTTTATAAAGAAAAAGAGCGAAAGCTGCAGGAAAAATGCAAAATGGTTCTGCCAGATTCTCAAAACTAAAAGAGAATCCGCAGATTACCAAAAGAAGCAGGACAGAGATTATAATAAAAAAATACCTGCAAAATGCGCAGGAGCAGTACCGGGAAAAAGGAGGATACCATGAAAAACCAAAATAATCAGCCCAAGAAGAAAAAAACGGCAGGTGACATTGTGCTTACCCTGATTCTGGTGGTAGCAATCGGTGTATTTTGTTTCGCTGCTTATAATCTTTATCATATTTATACAGAGTACAAAAAAGGATCCGATGAATACAATCAGATTGCACAGATGGCAGTGACTGAGCGTGATCCTGATCAGGACAGTGAAGCCGGCGCAGAGGCAGCCGGACCGGAAGGCCCGTCTCTGAAAGCGCCTATGGATATCGATTTTGATTCTCTTCGCAGTATCAATCCCGACGTGATCGGCTGGATCTATGTGGAAGCTCTGGATGGCGTCAGTTACCCGATTGTAAAAGGTACGGATAATGATCAGTATCTTCATATGACATATGAGAAAAATTACAATTTTGCAGGAACTATTTTTATTGACTATGAGAATAAGGCAGATTTCAGTGACTGCAATACCCTGGTGTATGGACATAATATGAAAAACGGAACTATGTTTGGCCAGTTGAAGAACTTCAGCAAGGACGATTCCGCATACAATAAGAGCAAATATTTCTGGATCTTTACACCGGAGAAAACTTACCGCTATGAAATTATTGCGGCTTATACCACTGCTGTGAACAGTGATACGTATACACTGTTTAAGGGGCCGGGCCAGGAATTTGTGGATTATATGAAAAAGATCGTATCCTATTCAGAAGTAAAGACTACTCCCGGTGAAATGGGGGTAGAGGATAAGATCATCACCCTTTCCACCTGTACAGGAAATGAAACTACCCGTTATGTGGTACAGGGAAAGAGAGTGGATACCATTGAGGTTGTGAAGAAAGATACTGCGCAGCAGGATGCTGCACAGTAGGCAGGAGGTAGCATATGGAAAAAGAAATTGAAAAATTGCAGGAGCTGATCGATGGTTATGACAATATTGTCTTCTTTGGCGGAGCCGGTGTTTCCACAGAAAGCGGTATTCCGGATTTCAGAAGCCAGGATGGTCTGTACAATCAGAAATATGATTATCCGCCGGAAACAATTTTAAGTCATACTTTTTTCATGCGTCATCCAGAGGAATTTTTTAAATTTTATCAGGACAAAATGCTCTGCGATACTGCAAAGCCAAATGAAGCACACAAAAAACTGGCGCAGTTGGAGAGTGTTGGAAAACTGAAGGCAGTCATTACTCAGAACATTGACAATCTTCATCAGATGGCAGGCAGCAAAAATGTGCTGGAGCTTCATGGAAGTGTTTACCGCAACTATTGTATGAAATGTGGAAAATTCTATGATTTTGCCTATATGAAAGGGGCAAAAGGAGTTCCCAAATGTACCTGCGGTGGAATGATAAAGCCGGATGTGGTGCTTTATGAGGAAGGCCTTGATGATCAGGTAATCCAGAAATCGGTACGGGCAATATCACAGGCTCAGGTACTGATCATAGGGGGAACTTCTCTTGCAGTTTACCCGGCAGCCGGACTGATCGATTATTTCAACGGGGAGCATCTTGTAGTGATCAATCGTTCCTCCACACCTCGTGACAGATACGCCGATCTTCTGATCAAGGAATCTATAGGAAAGGTATTTTCACAGATCCAGGTAAGATAAAATGACAGGGATTGATTTACCGGGGGTGCTTTGCAGTTCTTATTTTTAAAGGAGTTTATAAAAAATGGCAGATATTTACGAAGTGGGAGACATTGTGACCCTGAAAAAGGTCCATCCCTGTGGCAGCAAAGAATGGGAAATCCTCCGTGTAGGAGCGGATTTCAGACTGAAGTGCCAGGGCTGTGGACACCAGATCATGGTTCCCAGAAAAATGGTAGAAAAAAACACTAAAAATCTTCAGAAAAAAGAAAAATAATGCTTTACAGGCTACAAAAAGTATGTTAGAATCAAAAATCGTGATATATAAATATCCTTGCTCTTTGACAGGCAAAGGGCCAACAGACCATAAGGAGGTAAGACAAGCATGAACAAGTACGAGTTA
>CAKRRX010000137.1 GCA_934394595.1 uncultured Blautia sp.
CTATTGACAAATTCGATAATCGAAAATATAATAAACTCAGATTTCAGAAGTAAACCGTTTTACTAAACCGTTCCACTAAACCGATTTACCAAATTCTGATATTGAGAAAAAAGATTAGTAAATTTTTTTTATTTGTTTAGTAAACCGCTTCACTAAATGGACAAAATAGGATATACTGGCATTAAGTTCAGAAAGAAAAAAGTTTGGTTTCTGACAGTAAGAGTTGAGGTGAGGGGCTTATGGCAGATAAAAAAGTAACAATAGCAGAAGTGGCAAAGAGGGCTGGAGTATCGAAGGCAACAATCTCAAATTACCTGAATAAGCGATATGACAGGATGAAAGAGGAAACGAAAGATAAGATCCAGGAGGCAATCGATGCTTTGGGTTATATCCCAAGTATCAGTGCGCGCAGGTTGTCGGCCAAGGAGAAAAGTAAAACAGTAGGTTTGATAATTCCAGGAAATCTGGCAAATGTGTTTGACACAATGTATTTTCCACAGGTATTTGATGCTGTTGGAAAAGCGGCTGAAAAGCAAGGCTATTCGGTTTTAATCTATGCACAGAACAGCAAAAAGCTGGGAGTTGAGCAGATGGAATATCTCCTGGGTTTGGGAAAATCACTGGTGGATGGCTTCCTGGTATTTTCCCTGACACCTAGGGACCGATATTTCAAGGAATTCGAGAAGAATAAGATTCCATATGTATGTGTGGGAAAAATCAAAGGCTACGATGATTACAATTATGTGGCAACGGATCACGCACAGACAGTAAAAGAAGCCGTGGATTATCTGGTTCAGCTGGGACATGAGAAAATCGCCATGCTGACAGAGGATAAGGTTAGTGTAGTAGAGGAATATTGTTTCCCAGCCTATAAAGAGGCTATGGAACAGCATGGGATCCCTTACAGGGAGGACTATTACTACAGCTTTTTTTGCGGTGAGATTGCAGGAAATGCAGAAAGGGTATTTAATGAGATGCTTCAGAAAAAAGAACGTCCCAGTGCATTTATCATTCCGGCAAATCTTACCAGATATCTGAAAAGGGCGGTGAAAGCCAACAATCTGTACATTCCTGATGATCTTTCCCTGATCACTTTGGAATACTATGAAAACTATTATTCAGAGTATGCGACATTCCAGAATATGGAATACACCCGGGTTCCTTCTGTAGCAGATAAGGTTTCTGAAGTTGCATTACAAAAACTGATCGGTCTGATTGAACAGCCGGAAGAAAAATTTGAATCCTGTCTGGAGCCGATAGAGCTTAAGATAGGAAAAACAACAAGGGTAAAAGCAAAAACCGTAAACTGAAAGGAGAAAAACACTATGAAAACTAAGAAGGCGTTAGCAGCAGTATTGGGAATGACAATGTTAAGCGGATCTTTTGTCGTATCAGCACCGGCAGAGGTAAAGGCTGCTGATAAAAAACTGGTATTTTGGGACAAATCTGAGTATGTAGCAGCATACAACGACATGATGAAAGCAAAACTGGATGAATTCGCCGAAGCAAATGGTGTGGAAGTAGAATATGTAATCGTTCCTTCAGGAGATATCAAGCAGAAACTTGCAGCAGCTATTGAGTCCGGTAATCAGCCTGACCTGATCATGGGGGATAACACATTAGTTGCAGAATATATTAACAGCGATCAGCTGGCAGAAGTAGATGATGTTCTGGAAAATATCGACTTCAAAGAAAATGCACTTAGATATGCAACCTTTAACGACAAGAACTATCTTGTACCACTTTCCTTTACAGCACCGGGTATGTATATCAGAAAAGATAAATGGGAAGAAAAAGGCCTGGATATGCCGACTACATGGGAAGAGCTGAAAGAGGATGCCGAAAAGATCAATGATCCGGAAAACGGCTTCTATGCATTAGGACTTCCTCTTGGAGCAAGCGGCGGCGGAGATGCTGAGTCCTTCGTAAGAACCGTAATCCTTGACTTTGGCGGAAGACTTGTTGATGAGAACGGAAAGGTTGTGGTAAACAGCCCTGAGACTCTTGCAGCAATGGAATATATCGCATCCTTATATGAAGAAGGACTTTGCCCACCAGATGCAACTACATGGGATGACAGTGCAAACAACTCTGCATGGATGGCTGGTACAGTAGGTATGGTATGTAATTCCGGTTCCATTATTTCTTCTATGGAGCAGGAGAATCCAGACCTTCTGGCAAACACTCAGATCATCCAGTACCCAGCAGTATCTGCTGATGACACTTCCTATACATTAGGTGGAGCAAACGTATTTGGTATCTTTGAGACCGGAGCAAACACAGATGTAGCAAAAGAGTTCGTTTCCTATTATTTCAGCGATACAGATTACTATAATCAGATGGTTGAGGCTATGGGCGCTATGTGGCAGCCAGTTGTCAATGGATATGATGATACAGATTTCTGGAATGCAGAAGACCACATTGGCTGGTTAAAGAACTCCGAAAACTTAGTACTTACCACTTATCCGGCACCTACAACCGGTGAGGCAGCAACAAGCTTTACAAACCAGGCTTGCGTAAAGGCTATGCAGCAGATCGTTGTTAACGGTGTAGATCCTCAGGAAGCTCTTGATTCTCTGGAGCAGTCCCTGATCGAGCTTTACGGTGAATGATTTCTGGAAAGATCAATCCATTTTAAATGAGTAAAATGCAGAAGCTGTTCCAGATGGAACAGCTTCTGCTAGAAAGGAAGAGGAAATTGTCAATGGCTAATGTGAAAAGAAAATATGAATCACAGGCAAAGAAAGACAGAAGACTGGGACTGATATTGATGATTCCGATCATCCTTGTAGTATTTGGAATAATGGGTTATCCGTTCTGCCGTGCGCTCTATCTGTCATTTACCAATAAGGTGGTAGGAAAACCGGAGGAATTTGTTGGATTAGAAAACTATATCAAATTGTTCCATGATCCTATTTACTGGAAATCTCTGAAGAACACTATCGTTTATACAGTGGGCTGTATTGCTGCAAAGCTTGCACTGGGACTTTTATGGGCGGTACTGCTTAACAGAAGTTTCAAGGGAAAATCCTTTTTCCGTACAGTACTTTTGATTCCGTGGGCGATTCCCGGAATGGTAGCTGCAACGACCTGGCGCTGGATGTACGACAGTACTTATGGAATTATCAACAGCCTTCTGATCTCTTTAGGGGTTACGAAGATTGGAATTCCGTGGCTCAGTGACCCGAATCTTACACTGCTTACAACGATGATCGTAAATATATGGAGAGGAATTCCTTTCTTTATGTTCAGTATCCTGGGAGCTTTACAGACACTGGAAAAACAGCAGTATGAAGCTGCTTATGTAGATGGCGCAGGAGCATTTAAACAGTTCTGGTATATCACACTTCCGTCTATTTCAAGTGTAATCGGAATTACCACATTGTTATCTACAATCTGGACATTTAATGACTTTGAAAACGTATATCTGATCACAGGAGGAGGCCCGTTATATGCTTCCAGTACAATCGCAACCTATACCTATGATATGGCTTTTATTCAGAATAACTTTGCAAGAGCTGTATCTGTAGCGATTTCTGTTATTCCGTTATTGCTGATCCTGATATTTATCTACACAAAAGCCAATAAAGAGGAAGAATAGGAGGGAAGATTATCATGGTAATGAAAAGACATAAAAGAATTGCTGCTTCGGCAACGACATACATACTTCTGATAATTGCACTTGTGTGGACTATTTTTCCGGTATACTGGATGATCAAATCTTCCATAACAGTAAACAGTGAAATGTATGTGGCACGTCCGTCACTGATCGCAAAACATTACACCTTTGAAAACTATGTAGACCTTTTTACCAAAACAGAATTTCCCAGGGCCCTTTTAAACAGTCTTATGATCGCCTTTTTGACAACTGTCTGTTGTCTGCTGATCAGTATTCTTGGCTCTTATGCAATGACAAGACTGAAATATCCGGGAAGAAGATTTTTCAAAACAAGCATTATCTTTTCTTATTTAATACCTACTGCAGTGCTTTTCGTACCGATGTATGTATTTGTAAGTAAACTTGGATTCTATGACAACAAATGGGCATTGCTGATCATTTATCCAACCACTGTTGTGCCGTACTGCTGCTATATGCTGATGAGTTATTTTAAGGCCATTCCTTATGCACTTGAGGAAGCAGCGCTGATTGATGGCTGTACCAGAATGAAATCCTTAAGATACATCATCACACCAATTGCACTTCCCGGTATCGCAGTTGTTGCAACCTTTGCATTTACAATGTCCTGGAACGAATATTTATACGCCATGATCATGACCACAAGTCCCGCACAGCAGACTGCTGTAGTTGCCATTTCCAGCTTCAAATACGCGGATTCGGCAATCTGGGGAAGAATCATGGCAGCATCAGTACTCACATCTTTGCCGGTTACGATCATTTATATTGTAGCACAGGCACAGCTGATCTCAGGCAAATCAGATGGAAGCGTGAAATAATTTGCCGCTGGGGTATCCATGGATCCTGTCATGCCGGCATGGCCGGTCCGCAGATGCCCTTCGGGAATTTCATAGCAAAAATAATCAAGAAGAGAGGGAAAACAAATGGACAAAGCTTATGAGGAAATTTTACAGAATGTGAATACCAATTCAAGACCTTCCGATTTGAGGATCACGGATCTGCGCGTTGCAGATATTGTAGGCGCACCGATGCACTGCACTTTGGTAAAAATTTATACCAATCAGGGTCTTGTTGGTTACGGCGAAGTTCGTGACGGAGCAGACCGAAAATTCATTTTAGCATTAAAGAGCAGACTGATCGGGGAAAATCCCTGCAATATTGATAAATTATTCAGAAGAATCAAACAGTTTGGAGGCCATGCAAGACAGGGCGGCGGTGTCTGCGGTGTAGAAATCGCACTTTGGGATCTTGCAGGAAAGGCTTATGGTGTTCCGATTTATCAGATGCTTGGAGGTAAATTCAGAGACAAGATCCGTATTTACTGTGACACAGATGTAGAAGGAAAGCATACCGGAATCGATATGGGAAAGGCATTAAAGGCAAGAATGGAAAAAGGCTTTACTTTCCTGAAAATGGATCTTGGCATTGACCTTTTATACGATGAACCAGGCGCACTGTGCGCACCTCTTGGATTTGTTCAGGAACTGAAAGCAGCAACTGCATATGATGCAATTCCAAGAAACTTAGATGAGAAAGAAACATATCTTCGCAACCGCCACTATGATGTGAACAATATTCCACATCCATTTACAGGCATTCAGGTAACAGAGCATGGCTTTGATATCCTGGAGCAGTATGTAAAAGATGTAAGAAGCATTATCGGATATGATATTCCACTTGCAATTGACCATTTTGGACATATTGGTGTGGAATCCTGCATCAAGCTGGCAAGAAGAATTGAAAAATATAACATCGCATGGATGGAGGATCTGATTCCGTGGCAGCTGACAGATCAGTATGTACGCCTGAGAAATTCCTGTGCAGTTCCGATCTGTACAGGCGAGGATATTTATCTGAAAGAAAACTTCAGACCTCTTCTGGAAAAAGGCGGTGTATCAGTGATCCATCCGGATATCCTTACTTCCGGTGGAATCCTTGAGAATAAGAAAATCGGTGACCTTGCACAGGAATATGGTGTTGCAATGGCTGTTCATATGGCTGAGAGCCCAATCGCTTGTATGGCTGCTGTTCACAGTATTGCAGCTACCGAGAACTTCCTTGCACAGGAATTCCATTCTGTAGATGTTCCGTGGTGGGATGATCTGGTAACCGGACTTCCGAAACCACTGGTACAGAACGGTTATATTACAGTTCCGGATAAACCAGGTCTTGGTATTGATGAGATCGTGGATGAGGTTGTGCTGGAACACATTCATCCGGATTATCCGGGAATCTGGCTTCCAACGGACGAGTGGAACCATGATTATTCCCATGACCGCCTGTGGAGCTGATATTTTACCACAGCGACAGACAAAGACCCGGCGGCGGATTGCGCCGCCGGTGTTACTATTCACAATTTGCGGGAAACCATGAATGATAGGGAATCATATAAAGAAGAAAGGAATTTTAAATTATGCATTTTAGTGTAAAAGAAGATATTATACAGTTAACAGAAAAATGGGATGGAGAGCGTTTTCCGGATGGACGTCCGAGAGTATCCGATGAGGATCTGGAAGAGTTAAGGCATCTTACCTTGGAAGAGGTATGGCAGCCTATGTTTATGAAAGGCTACCTGAACCAGTTTGAGGAAAAACTGAAAAGGCTTCATGAGGATAAGACAAAGCTGGTTGGAAGAGCTGTGACCTGTTCTTTCATGCCTGCAAGACCGGATCTTGAGGAGACTGTAAAGAAGATCGGTGCTTCTGAGGGAAGAAAAGGAACCTGCAACCAGTGGGTGATTGATACTCTGGTAGAAGGAGATGTAGTCGTAGCTGATATGTATGACAAGATCTACGAAGGAACCTTTGTAGGTGGAAATCTTTCCACAGCTATCAAAAACAGAACCAAGACCGGCGGCGCTGTTGTATGGGGCGGTATCCGTGATCTGGAGCAGATCGAAGGAATCGAAGGACTTCAGGTTTACTACCGTGGCGTAGATCCTACCCCGATCAAAGATTTTGTTATGACCAGCTTTAATTCCATGACTAAGATCGGCGGAGCTGTCTGCCTTCCTGGTGATGTTGTATTTGGATATGGCGGCGGTGTGATCTTTATCCCAAGCCATATGGTAAAGGAAGTAATTGAATTTGCAAAGAAAATGCATGTAAAAGA
>CAKRRX010000138.1 GCA_934394595.1 uncultured Blautia sp.
GGTGCACAGCCGCGGCCAAGTTTCCCGTCTTCAGTTACAACATCAACTTCTACCATTGGCCTGCACTTGCAGTCTACGATCTGACGGGCATGTACAGATTTGATTTTTGAACTCATAAAAATTCTCCTCGTTAATTTAATATAGATAGCTGACCAATGCCGGGGAAAGACAGGGGTCAATTATGGATGTCAGTCTTCTACAGCAGGGATGTACAGTACGTTAAAGTCGCACAGGTTGGTTCCTGTATTACCTGTAAATACAGCATCACCCATAGCATCAAGTGCTTCATAGCATGCATGTCCTCTCAGAGAACCAAATACATCCACACCTTTTTCAAGGGCTGTCTTGTAACTGGTGGAGTCACAGATACCGCCGGCTACAGGAGTAGTACCGTCTGTTCCTTCGGAGTCAATAGAAAGCATACATGCGCCTTTGGTCTTGGCTGCAAGGATAGAGAAACTTAAAGTAAGTTCCTGTCCAGGTCCACCATGACCGGTAATGGTGCTGTTATCCAGAATCTTTGTAGTGGTTTCACCGGAGCTTAAGATAACGCAAGGCGGTTTGATCGGGTTTCCATAAGCCTGTGCTTCTCTTGCGATAGAAGCGAAGAAAGAACCGGCATCTTTACTTTCACCTTCCAGGAAAGAAGAAAGGATCATTGCCTGAAGTCCCATTTCTTCTGCAATCTCCTTGGCATAGATACAGGAATCCGGAAGTGTATTCAGAAGGAAATAAGTATTGTCCGGGAATGCTTTCGGTGTCTCTCCTTCAGGTCCTACATTCATCAGATAATCTACAACACTCTTTGGCAGACGGTCTGCAACGTTGTAATCACGAATAACTCTTCTTGCATCTTCCAGAGTAGTTTTGTCAGGTCCCATTGGGGTGCTGGCATATTTCTCATAAGGAACTCCGATGTCTCCTGTTGCAGGATTTCCTACTGCATCGCTGATACCGAATCCGATCAGTTCTGCACCTACAGACTGGATACGTTTGGCAAGCATACCACCATTCATTGCGGAGATATGACGACGGATCGCATTGACTTCATAAATACCTGCACCGGATTTCAGCATAACATCTGTAGTTTTGATCTCATCTTCCAGAGTAATTCCTTCGATAGGGCAGCTCATAAGTGCGGAGCTTCCACCACTGATCACTACAATAAAGAGATCGTCCGGTCCGGCGTGATCTACCAGATCCAGGATCTTCAGGCAGGCTTCGTATCCAGCCTGATTAGGAAGAGGATGTCCTCCTACATATACATCAGTATTCTGGAAATGATCGGTTTCTTCTGAGATCTTTACAATAGCAATACCTTTGGTAAGTTTGTCTCCCAGGACTTCATCTACTGCCATAGCCATATGGTTGCAGGCTTTTCCGGCTCCAAGGAGATAGACATGTTTCTTTTTGGATAAATCCCATGTTTTTGCTCCGATATGCAATATATCGCCATCCAGATGCATGATACTTTTTATTCTTTCATAAGAATCAAGTCGCTGGAGTGTTTTATTTGTAATGTCCAGTACAATCTTTCTTGACTGGATATCTCCATGGGATGTGAGGGAATCATAGTTTTTAATCTTATTTTTCATAATAAAGAATCTCCCTTTACTTCATGTGGATAGTGGGTAATGCTTATCAAGTATTAAATAAAACTAAAAGCGAAAAGCAAAATGTATTAAACTGTACCTAAACAATATCGCAATATATCGAATATGTCAATAGGGAAGTCGAAAAATGCAGATAAATGTGAAAAATACATAAAACGGGTATCTGAATATTGTGAAAATATCTGAATACGATAAAAGAAAGCAAAAAATATTGACATATGCGATATATTGACGTATTATAAATGTATTAAATAAAACATTACGAGCCGCGAGACAAGCAAAATGAAGCGAAGCAAACAAAAAACTACCATTTATATAATGAAAGGAGAAACTCAAATGGCTCACAAAACAGAATTTCTTTATTTATCAGAACAGGATACAATTGATGCAGGTGTTCTTGACGCTAAGAAATGTATTGACAATGCAGAAGAAGTATTTACCTTATTAAGTAAAGGTGATTACCTGATGGGTGGAGCAAACCACAACAGCCATGGTATGGGAATTGTATTCCCGAAAGAAAGCCCGTTCCCGAACATGCCTGTAGCAGGACCTGACAGAAGATTCGTTGCAATGCCGGCTTACCTGGGTGGACGTTTTGATGTATGTGGTAATAAATGGTACGGTTCCAACGCAGCTAACCCGAAGAACGGACTTCCAAGATCCGTCCTTACTGTTACATTAAATGATAAAGAAACAGGAGAGCCGCTGGCATTCATGTCTGCAAACCTCTTAAGTGCAGCAAGAACCGGTGCTGTTCCTGGAGTTGCAGCAAGACATCTGGCAAGAAAAGATTCCGAAGTTATTGCAGTACTTGGATGTGGACAGATCAACAAATCCTGCCTTCGTTCTATTCTTACACAGCTTCCTAATATTAAGAAAGT
Source organism: uncultured Blautia sp. (assembly GCA_934394595.1). Classification (GTDB taxonomy): domain Bacteria; phylum Bacillota; class Clostridia; order Lachnospirales; family Lachnospiraceae; genus Blautia_A. The sequence continues at coordinate 2,495 of CAKRRX010000138.1, forward strand.
TGTATGCTATGATATCTTTGAAGCAGCAGCAGATAAATTTGTAGCATGGGAAAAAGAAGAGATCGGACTTGAAGCAGTAGCAGAGCTTGATCTGGAAAAAGCTGTCAAAGACGCAGATGTTCTTACAGTAGCAGCATCCCGTCTGAAACCTCTCTATGTGAAAGACGAGTGGATGAAAGAAGGCGTTACTGTTCTGATCACAGGACCGATGCAGACAGACGATTCCTTCTGGATGAGCACAAAACTTATCTATGATAACACAAGACTTCATGAAGCATATGTTCAGGAAGCAATTGATTCCGGTGACAAAGCAGGATATTATAAAGGTGTTATCGGCGGACCGATCTATACTCTGATCGATGCCGGTAAGATGCCTGCACTGAAAGACTCTACAAGCATTGGTGAAGTAATCCTGGGTGAAAAAGCAGGACGTACAGATGATAAAGAAAGAGTTACTTTTGTAGCTTGTGGTATGGCAACATTTGACGTAGGACTTGGATATGATCTGTACCACACAGCACTTGATAAAGGAATCGGAACAAAACTGAAACTGTGGGATGATCCATACCAGACAAGATAATCAATTGAATTTCGGATAGTTATTCGGAATCGCAGAAGGTATGAATTAGTGACAAAGGTGTCGCGACAGTCTTCTTCTATGCGAGAAGAAGACTATGTGTGGCACCTTTTATATTTTTTTAGCGAAAAGAAGGAGGTAACGAGAATGTCTTGGTCACTTTTAGCGATGATCGTATGCTTTTTGCTTCTGATGGTAATCGGTTTGCCGATCGCATACAACCTGATCGTAACAACACTGGTGTACTCGCTGGTAGCAGGGTTTGACCCTATACAGATGGCGATTAAGATGTACGGTGGAATGAACAGTTTCTCATTCCTGGCTGTCCCGTTTTTTGTACTGACCGGTCAGCTTATGCTGAGAGGCGGTCTTCTGGAATCTCTGATCAAATTTGTAAATGCATGGTTCGGAAGATTCAAAGGTGCTATTGCTATCGTAACAATCGGCGCATCCCTTCTGATGGGATCTATCGTAGGCCTTGCAGTTGCATCTGCAGCATCTCTGGGAGCATTCCTGATCCCTATGATGAAAAAAGAAGGATATGCAGCACCATTTGCAGCAGCAGTTATGTCCTCTGCATCACTTCTGGGACCGATCATGCCGCCAAGTGTACTGATGATCCTCTACTGTACCGCAGTAGGTAAGACATCCATCACCGGTATCTTTATGTCGGCAGTAACACCGGCGATCACAATCGCAGTACTGCAGTGCCTTGTTGCACATCATGTAGCAAAGAAAAGAAATTATCCTTCCTATGGTAAAACAACACTTGCAGAAAAAGGAAAAGCAACTGCAACTGCAATTCCGGCTCTGCTCCTTCCGGTTATTATCCTTGGTGGTATCTTTACCGGTGTTTTCTCTATTACAGAAGCATCTGGCGTAGCTGTTGTATACAGTGCGATCCTTTCCTTCTGTATTAACAGAAGTGTAAAACTGAAAGATATCCCTGACATGATCATTGAGGCTGCTTCCACATCCGGTCTGGTACTGATCCTGGCTGGTGCAGGTACTGCAATGGCATGGGGTATCGCAAATGAGCGTGTTATGGACCAGCTGATCGGACCATTATCCAGTATCCCGTCCTGGCTGTTCCTGCTTCTGGTAAATATTCTGATGCTGATCTGTGGTATGTTCATGGATGATTATGCATCTACAGTTATCCTTGCCCCGATCATTGCTCCGATCGCATGGGCACTGGGAATCAACCCATTACATATCGGTGTTGTATTCTGTATCAACCTGGTTGTAGGTCTGGCAACACCACCGTTTGGTATCACATTATTCGTAACAAGCCCTGTTGCAGGTGTAAGGCTGGAGGAAACTGCAAAAGAAGCTCTGCCGTTCCTGGCGGTAACGATCGGTGTATTGTTACTGGTAACATTTGTACCGCAGTTTGCACTGTGGCTGCCTAATCTGATGGGCTATACAGGATAACGACTTTAGATCAAGGAGGAAGATGAATCATGAAGAAAAGAAGCGTAACAGTATTTTTTGCAGTTGCACTGGCTGCGGCAGTGTCCATTACAGCAACTGGTTGTGATATGAAACGTACCAACAGCTCCGGCGGAAGTGGAAGTGCCGGTGTGGATGAAGATATTTCCGGTGATTATGTAATTCGAGTAGCATGCGAAAACTCTGATACTTATCCGTCAACTCTTGGTCTTAATGTTATGAAAGATTATATTGAAACACAGACAGATGGCCATGTACAGGTTAATATTTATGCCAGCGGACAGCTTGGAGGAGAGGAAGAAACTCTTGAGCAGGTTGCACAGGGATCTCTGGAAATGGCAGTAGCATCTTTTGCACCTGTTGTATCTTACGACCCGGAGTTTGAAGTTATGGATATTCCTTTTGTATACAGTAATTATAATCAGGCGTGGATGGTTCTTGACAGTCATGTAGGTACTGATATGATGGCAACTCTGGAAGATTATGGAATGGTTGGACTGGCATTTATGGAAAACGGATTCCGTCAGGTTACAAGTAACAAAGCTCCTATTACAAGCATTGCTGACTTTAAGGGACAGAAGCTTCGTACCATGCAGAACAACAATCACATTGCATTCTTCCAGGCACTTGGTGCGAACCCCACACCGGTTGCATTTTCCGAACTGTATATGGCTCTGAACCAGAACACAGTAGATGCACAGGAAAACCCGATCGCCAACGTTACAGATAAGAAGCTTTACGAAGTACAGAAATATCTTTCTATTACTAATCATATTTATGATGCAATGCCTCTGGTTTGCAACAAAGATTACTTAGACAGTCTCCCAGGTAAATATCAGGGAATTGTAAAGACAGGTGCAACACTGGGCATGGAGTACAGCCGATTCTGTAATGCAGAACGTGAGGATCTGATTCTTGAAGAACTGAAGAAAGAAGGCATGGAGATCAATGAAGTAGAAGATGCAGCTCGTGAAGAAATGAAAGAAGTTGCTCAGCCTGCTGCTATTGAATCCATCGCCAAAGACATCGGACAGGAAAAAGTTGACAAATATCTGGAAGATGTACAGACAGTGCTTGGAGAGATCAGTAACTACTAATTAATGTATACATAGTGACTGTTCGGCAGCTATGATATTGCTGAACAGTTACTGTACAGAAATAGGAGATGAAAAATATGGTAGAAACTATGGATAAGATCGTAGGTGTTCTTTACAAGATTATTCGTGTGGCTCTCTGTGTGATCCTGCTTGCAATGATCGGAATTCTGATGGCACATATCATTTTCAGATATATTCTGAACAGTTCTCTGACCTGGTCAGAGGAACTTCTGAAGATTCTGCTGGTATGGTTTGGTATGATGAGTGTTTCTGTTCTTGCAGCCCGCAGAGAACATGTATCTATCGTTATCTTTAAAGAACGTATGCCAAAGAAAGTGGCAGATATTTTGACAAAAGTAACTCAGATCCTTACAGTTGCTATCTGTATTGTTGTAATTTATGCAGGAATGAGATATGTGCTTCTGGCAGGACATCGTCCTACACCAGCGCTGAGACTTCCTTACAGATATGCTTATGCAGCAATCCCGGTTTCCTTCTGTTTTGTAACGATTTTTGAACTGCGTAACCTGCTGGTTGAACTTACCGGCAAAGGTCCTTATGCAGCAATCGAAAAACCGGAAGAAGACCTGACAGGTGGAAAAGAAGTAACACTGGATTAAGTAAATAGAAATTATGAAGTGCCGCATAGTTCTTTTAGAAAGACTGTATGCGGCACTTTTAGTAAAAAAATGTATTCAAAATAATGAAGAAGAAATGGAGATGAAAGAGATGTTTAAGATTGATACAGCCGGCGAAAATATAGTATATACAGATACGGATCTTAATGTAGAATTTTGTGTTCCTGCCAATGACTGTTCAGGCATGAAATATACACAGGAAATTTCTCCATTAAATGAAAAAGAAGATATAAAAAAAGCATTTTTGTCCCCTGTATCTGGTAAAAGACTGTCAGAGATTGCGAAAGAGAGAAAAAGTAAAACGGCAGCAGTGCTGATATCAGATGCAACAAGGGGAATTTCCAATGCGGTCCTTGCAGCCCATGTGATCAGAGAGCTGGAAGAAGGTGGCCTTAAACTGAAAGATATTACATTTTTT
>CAKRRX010000139.1 GCA_934394595.1 uncultured Blautia sp.
ATACGCAAGCAAATTTTTAGGTAATAAGTTTAAGTCCAATACAGTGTTTAGGAATATCGCATTCTACACGGCGAAAAGAATCATCAAAAGCACACTGCTTGAGAGGAATATATCTGCAGATAAAGTTAATTAACCAACAAGTTTGTTGTGGTGACTACATTATACTTATAATCTCTCGGAATCCTGAGTGATTATATCCAGCACAGCTGGTGATGAACATTGAAAAGTGAATATTATGTATAAAAAAGGACAGTTTCACCTCACTTGTCAACGAAACTGTCCTTTTATTATTCTTTTTATAGCAGAGTCTGTTTCATAAAGATTCCAAGTCCTGCAGTCGGAGAGCTTATTGGAATAAATATCTGCAATTTTCAAGGTTCATTTGAGCCTTTTTCTTTGGCTCTGTTTTTTCATAACTTATTTGACACTACCCTTTTTCATCTGTTTTACACTTCATGATAGCAGTAAAGATTGCATTTTGATTCTCATATCATTCTACTCTTTCACAGGCAATAACTGCACTTGTAGGTGTGTAATTCGTACCACTCGGAGAGACTTCCTGAACACCACTTATTCTCGTAAATTCCAATCTGCCACCTTCTACCTTATATTCATATCCTGCTGCTTCCCCATCTTTTTCAAAAATCAAAGCGGCTTCCTCCGTGCTGTAATCGCAGTAAATCACATGATTCTCTTGATATGGATCAATAATCGCGCAGGTTTCATCATCAAATTTTATGGTATAATCAGCTGCGATCGTACTGTCAAAAAAGACCTGATTGCTCACTGGCCGAATCTCTCCATCTCCCATATCATAGGTAATTTCCGTGATTTTCCACTCACCTTTCAACTTATTTTTACCGCATCCCGTCATTCCAACTATTAACATTGCACCTACAAGCAATAAACAGATTTTTTTCTTTTTCATAGCACTTCTCCTTTGTCCGAATATATTCTAAAACTCCCTGCTTTTATAATACACATCCGTTCTTTTCTCTTCAATAAAGGTGCACGAAAAGCAAAAAAATCGACATGAATAACCGCTTTATTCGTCATTTTTCCAATTCTTTCCCGTCTTTAAGATTTAGCACCACATTTTTTTGAGAGTTAATCTAATATCGAATCATCGTAAGTCGGCATAAATGCTGGAGGCTTCACAGGCAAAGATTTGTACGTGATTTTAGAGTAGCTAAAATATCTGAACGGAAATATATAAATCTTTCACGCGGGACAGTCTTTATAAAAAATTTCGCATCACTTTGCAACCTGCCACTGATGTCCTATTTTCTGAGTGATGGAGAAATCAAAAAAATGCTAAGCCATAGGTTTTAATCCTTGGCTTAGCACCATATTTTACTATTCAACTCTGAAAGTCAGGTAGTGTAACGCCCGGGGGCTTTTATGTCAACGATTTTAGAAGCGAACAGTTTTCACAACCCAATTAGGTGTGATGATATAGCAAGTAGCGCTGTGGCTGGTTATCTTTCCCACGTAAGTCAGACGGTTTTTCTTGGCTGTGCGAATGGTCTTGATGACTTTTTTGCCGCCTCCATTGGAATTTCTGCGTATGATCTGCATGGTATATTTGTTTTTGCAAGCTGCATAATAAATTTTATTTCCGATAAATTTAATATCACAGCCTCTGCCAAGACTGGTAAGTCTTCCTGTAGAAAGATTATACATACATAAGGAAGATGGCGATGGATCACCGGCAAGGGTCGTGTAGCCTACCGCATATTTTCCCTTGTGGGCTCTCAGATATACGGAACCAACTCTCTGGAAACCATAAGATCCTACCTTGTATTTATAGGTAACACATGGACGGCCTTCTCCGCCTCCTACAAAATAGAGATTTCTTTTGTAGGAAAAACTGTAATTCATGAAACTCTGACTGGTCTGGGCAACCAATGTATAATAGTATCCATTTTTCAGATACAGAGAAGTACGATACTCATTACTCACCATATAATAAGTTTTTCCATAAACATTAATTGTCCTGGTAGTGGTATCCGCCTTTACTGTTTTTGCACCTGTCCCTACCCCTGCCAGCAGCAAAAGTAAAAATACCCCTGCCAGCATAAAGGATTTCTTTATTATTCTCATCTTTTCCCTCTCCTCCCTTTGAAAGAACTTTTTTCTCCGCTTTTATTGTAAAAGATATTCTCTCTATAGGCAACTGTTTTACAGCTTATTCAGATTGGTTCTGTTTAATTTCTGATATTGATTTTTAGCCAGCTTGGTTTTGCTGGTAACTCCATATGCTTTCTTCATATAAGAGTTAAATTTGCTTTTGGACACCTTTGTTTCCCCGATATAGTACTGTGGTGTATTATCTGTATATACAGAAGATCTTACGATTTTTGCAACTGTGCGGCTGTACTTTCCGCTCATCACCTGATAAAAATAGGTGTCTTCCTTCCAGGAATGATGGCTTACAAATACATTCTTCCATCCCGTCAGCTTGGACAATTCTTCGTATTTTGCGCTGCTGAAACAAACCAGTGTGCCGCCATAATATTTATAGGCAAGATACCGGTCCGGATTTTCCGCTGTACTCAAAAGCAGCTCCGGAATTCCGTCTCCCACATCCAGATCCACAATACAGTACCGGATATTATTCACATCCACATTGCTGATCCATTTCTGCTGCCAGGTATTGGGATCTGCATAAATACCATCTGTAACAAGCAATTTGCGCTGTGTCAGAACGGTATTCAGATAATTTTTATATGCCTTCTGTGCGCTTTTTCGTGCTGCAGAAGGCTTAATCGGGCTTTTGGAAGCTGTTATCCCTACTGCTTTTGAAAATGCGCCATACAAAGTTCCGTTCTTTTTCGTGGAATCTATACAGTAAGTGTAACGGCATTTATAGTAATATCTTTTTCCGTCCTGCACAGTCCGGTCAACAAACTTTCTATCACCACCATATACATGTGCAATCTTTTTATAGGGGCCTTTTACAGAAGATGCTCGATAAATATATACACCAAGGCCACATTCCTTTTCGGCATTCCAGCTGATCTTAACCCCGTCCGATTCTGTATTGGATGCCTTGCATGTCCCAATCTTTTTGGTAAGTTTCGGCATCACTCTGCATGTTACCTTATGCTTTTTCTTTGCTGCATCATATACCCAAAAATCGGTAAAGCCCTCAATCTTTTTTAATCTGACCCTTATTTTCCATTCTCCTGTACTGCTGTTATAGCTCCATTTGCTCTTCGGCAGCTTCATAATATAGGTGCGATTGGTTATTTCTGCATAATAGCGAAGCTTTGTAATAGTAGGTCTGCTTTTGGTAAAAATCTCAAGGTAAAGATCTAAACCTGGACTACAATAGATATCCCCTGTCCGTTCTGACCACGCCTTCGGAGTGGTAACACAGGAAAACTTTTCTCTGTATTCTGCTCCTCCATCACTGGCGTAAACATTTGCAGTGGCAAATAAAATGCTCATAAAAACAGCCACGATCACACAAACTGCAAAATGTCTTTTTCTCTTCATCTGCATCTTCTCTTTCCCCCTTCTTTTTTCTCTCGTCCCGCCCAAAGCCTATGATTCCATCATACACATCTGTCTTCCTTTATTCAATTCTTCTGCACCAACAACACAAAAAACGACATGAACAACATCCCTTTTTGTCTCTTTCTATAGCCCATTTCATACTTTTCCTGTATAATAAGAATCGGAACTCCAGGTTCCTTTTCTTACTATCTTGCGAAATGAGGTTTTATCTTATGTTACAGATTGCTATCTGTGATGACATTCCTGCATATCAGCAGATCATCCAGTCAGAAATAGAAAAAGTGCTGAAGCTTTCCCACAAAATCACCCTTTTTTCCACCGGCAAAGAGTTTCTGGAAAAGCTTTCAGAAGGAAAATGTCCTTACCAGATTGTGTTCATGGATATCGATTTCGGAACAGAAAACATATCCGGGATCTCTATTGCGAAAAAAATTTCCGCGGTCAATCCCATGACACAGATCATCTTTATCAGCCAGTATCTGGAATTTGCATCGGACGTCTATGAAACTGCCCATGTATACTTTATTATAAAAAACAGGCTGTCCGAGCTTCTGGGAAAAGCTTTAAACACAGCTCTTTCCAAACTCTCAGAAGTTCAGAAACAACACCTGTATTTCCGGACAAAACAGGGCCTGCAGAAGGTAGACATCCATAAAATATGGTATATGGAAAAAAATCTTCGAAATACCATCCTTTTCACTGCCAGTGAAATCTTCCAGACTTCCCAGAAAATCGAGGGACTCCTGGAACAGCTTCCTCCGTATTTTGTGATCTGCCACCGCAGCTATGCCGTGAATCTCCAGGTCGTCCAATCTGTCCAGCGAACTAAGCTGAAGCTGCCAGATGGGACTTTTCTTCCCATTGGCCGCTCCCATTACGAGGAAGTAAAACGGGCATTGTCTCTGCTTATTTTGCAAAAAAACTGATGAAAGGAGCTTCTTATTATGTCTCATACTCTGCAGCTGATCCTGCTTTTTCATTTTCCCACCATGATGTTTCTTTTCCTTTTTTCTGCTTCCTGGTTTTTTTCCAAGTTTCTTACTCCCAGAGCGTGTGTGAAAAAGGATCATAAACACCCACAGCTTCGCTGCTACGGTGTCCTGTTCCTTCTGAATCTTCCGGCTCCACTTCTGTTTCAGACACCACTGCATGCCTGGTACCTGCAGCTTGCTCTCCTTGTGGGAGTCTTACTGCTTTTTCAGGACTCCTTGAAGCGAAAACTGGCATTTTACATATTTTTCGTTTTTATTTTTCTGACCATTGAAGCTGCAAGCTTCACCTTGTTCACTACATTTTATTATCTGAAAAACGGAGTCCTTCTTTCCGCTTTTCATATGGAAGACCTGAAAACAGCAGAGGATATCCTCCTGATCACCTTCTGTTACTTTCTGGCGGCACTTCCTATCTTTTGGAAGGTTCCCCAGATATTAAGCATGTATCTGCAGAATCCCTTTTCCATTATGGAGATTATTTTCCCGGTTCAGCTGGTCTCTCTTTTGCAGATCGTACCAATGCAGCAATCTTCCCAGACGGATACCACTTTGGTGATCGTATACTGGCTGCTTTGCCTGTTGTGCTATATTCCGGTTATCCATGGAATGAGAGGGCTTTATGAATATGAAAAATCCCAGGCTTTTCTCTCACAAAAAGTGGACATTCTGCGGACGCAGCTTGATTATTCCCATGAAACCCAGCAGCAATATCAGGTTCTTCGAAAATGGAATCACGATATCGAAAACCATCTCTTTGCATTGTCTTATCTTACCAATAACGGAAAATACAAAGAAGCTGCCGACTATCTGGACAGCATAGAATTAGGAGAAAAACCAAATGACAATTAATTTCATTTTATTACTGATCGGCATCCTTTTCTTTCAGATCTGGTCTTTTAGCTGTACTCTTTCTACGATCTCACCCTTTACGGGATTTTTGCTGTTTGCCTTTTTATTTTTTATCTACTGGATGCTTTATCGCGCAGTAAAAAAAGCACGGATCGTCTCACGCAGAAATGCTGAGTTTGCTGCCATGAAGGAACAGGCCAGGCTTCGCCAGGATCAGGACTTTCTGATTCAGGAAAGCCTGAAAAAGAACAGACAATTTCAGGAACAGACCAAAAAGCAGCTGGAGGTTTACCGCAGTTACCTGGAAAATCAGGAGTATGAGAAGGCTTCTGCCTGTATTTCCCATCTCGCCTCTGATTTTCAGCAGAAGCGTTTTCATCCCATATGCAGTGACGATCTGATCAACGCCATTCTGGCCCATAAGCAGAGTCTTGCCAAGTCCCACAATATCCATGTGGAGTACAAGATCCTTCTTCCGGATCATTTGGATATTCTTCCATCAGATCTTAGCAGTGTATTTTTCAACTTAATGGACAACGGAATTGATGGCTGTATGCAAAGCGGCAGCAAATCTCCTTTTATCCGGCTTACCACCAGCTTTGCCTCTGATTTTATTTCCATCCAGATGTGCAACAGCAAAAATCCATCCCAACACTTTGACCACAAAACATCTAAGCAAAATTCCATTTCCCATGGCTTTGGTCTGTCCATCATCCAGGATATCTGCGACAAAAATGACGGCACCTGCCAGTGGGAGGACAAAGGGGAGGTATTTGAATCCACAGTTCTGCTGCGGTATCAGTAGGAAGTTTTCGCATTAAAAAAGACAGTCTCGCCTTTTTTCACATCCAGGCTAAACTGTCTTTTTTATTATTTTCAACTCTTTACGCTAAGTCTCACCAGCGCCCTCTGCAGCTTGGCTTCCACGATCTTGTATTCTTTATCGGAAAGTCCACCCTGGGCCAGCTTTTCTTTGGCGCGTTCTTTCGCTTTTCCGGCACGGTCGGCATCGATATCCTCCTGCCACTCCCAGGTAGTCGCAAGAAGACTGCAATTGCCATCCATCACCGTAAGCATTCCACCGATGCAGGCTGCGCTGCGGCTGGTGCCATCCTCCAGTATCACATGAGCCTCACCCATTCCAAGGGCTGTACAGAAATTGCAGTGGCCGGCCAGAATTGCCAGGTCTCCGGTAATACTGCGGCACACAATGCGCTGTACCTCACCCTCAAAAAGCAGGCCGTCGGGGGTACCGATTCTAAGGGGAAATGTCCTCATAGGCAGCCTCCTTTACTGATTCTG
>CAKRRX010000140.1 GCA_934394595.1 uncultured Blautia sp.
GGGACTCAGTGCTGCAAATCCATGAAAGAAGATAAAACTCGAAAAGCCCATCTCTTTTCGTGAAATATATACAAAAATTTTGTGTTGTATTTTACTAAACTAACGAAATGACTAAAACCGTATTGACAAAAAGCGGTGATGGTATTATTATAAACTCACAAGTTACGTAAAGGTTTACGTAAAGGAATAAGGTGGTAAAAGCAATGGCTGAAAAAAAACTCTCGATTATTGATGTAGCAAAGAAAGCCGGCGTTTCCACAGCGACTGTTTCCAGAGTTTTGAATGGAAACGGCGGATATTCAAAAAAAACAGAAGAAAAGGTTTTACAGACCGTTGAGGAATGTGGCTTTACTCCCAACGGAAACGCGATCAGTCTCAGAACCAACCGCAGTCATTGCGTTGGGGTGATCGTACCGGATATTACCAACGAATTCTTTGCCAAGATTGTCCATGAGCTGGATATCTTCTTTTTGAAACACCAGTATTCACTGCTGATCTGTGATTCCAATGAGGATTACAAGCTGGAGAATATGCACATCCGCAATCTTCTTCAGAAGAATGTAGACGGAATCGTTTACATCTCAGGTCAGGATGAGATCAAGAATATTGGAAATGTAAAGAATGTTCCGGTTGTGTATATTGACCGTTGTCCCCAGAATGCACATGTTCTGATTCATTCAGATAATAAGGAGGGCGGTTATCTGGCCACCAGGGAGCTGCTTCAGAAGGGGTGCAGACGAATCCTGTTACTGCGGGATCTCAGATATGCATCTACCATCCGCAACCGTAAGGCTGGCTACTTACAGGCGTTGGAAGAGTTTGGAGTTCCTTATGATGAGACTTTGGAGATCAGTGCATTTCCGGAATATGAGGATGCCAAGAAAGTTCTGGAACGTTTGCTGAAACTGTCCGGGTGTTTCTTTGATGGTATATTTGCAACAAATGATATGATGGCTTTAGCCTGTGTTCATGTGTTGATGCGAGCAGGTTACCGGATACCGGAAGATGTTAAGATTGTTGGATTTGATAACATTTCACTTTCTGAGTTTGGAAATCCACCGCTTACCACGATTACACAGAATACGAAGGAAATGGCTCTGTGTGCAGGAGAAGCTTTACTGAACATGATTCTTCATGGGGAGGTGAAGAAAGAGCGCACGGTACTTCCGGTTTCATTAGAGGTTAGGAAGTCAACCTGATAAATTGTTTTTTCATATTTGTATATAAAGGATATTTTTTTTAGAAAACTAAGTAAACCTTTACTTAACGAATATGTTAAAAATTGAATCAATAATGTATATAATTGTAAAAAATGCACAAAAAGAAGGGAGACCTGTGGGTTGATAATAATGAAGAAAAGAGGGTTAATATGGAAACTTTAGTAAAAATGCAAGGTATTACAAAAGAATTCCCCGGCGTGAAAGCACTGGATAACATTTCTTTTGAAATTCGCGCAGGTGAAGTACATGTACTTCTGGGTGAGAACGGAGCCGGAAAATCTACACTGATGAAGATTTTAAGTGGTGTTTATCAGCCTACAAGCGGAACCATCACAGTGAAGGGCAAAGAATTCACTCATCTGACACCAAAGGATTCATATGAAGGTGGAATCAGTATTATTTATCAGGAACTGAGCGTTATCAATGAGCTTTCCATCCTTGAGAATCTTTTCGTAGGAAAGCTTCCTACTAAGAAAGTTGCAGGAATTCAGGTTGTGGATTATGCATACATGAGGAAGCGTGCAAAAGAAGTGCTTGATAAGGTTGGCGTAAAGAGAGACCCGAATCAGTTTGTTGAGGAGATCAGTATTTCTGAAAAGCAGCAGGTCGAGATTGCAAAAGCGCTGATCTCAAATGCAGATGTCATCATCATGGATGAGCCTACTACTTCCCTTACCACTTCAGAGACAGAGCATCTGTTCAAGATCATCCGTCAGCTGAAGGCAGAAGGAAAAGGAATCGTATATATTTCCCATAAGATGGACGAGATCAAACAGATCGGTGACAGAATCACAGTTCTGAAAGATGGTACTTATGTGGGAACCAGAAATATAGAAGAGGTAACCGTAGATGACATGGTCAAGATGATGGTTGGCCGTGAGATCAAAGGTACCTACCACAATGAGTCCGGTGTGGATCTTTTGAAGGAGCCGGTTATCTTTGAGGCAAGGAACATCTCCAGAAAAGATAACAGAGTTCAGGATGTTTCCTTTGAACTCCATAAAGGTGAGATTCTCGGTTTCGCAGGTCTGGTAGGATCCGGACGAAGCGAGCTGATGAATGCAATCTTCGGTGCAGAACCAAAGAGCGCAGGACAGGTTTTCATTGATGGTAAGGAAGTTCATATTTCCAGCCCGTACGAAGCAATTCAGAATGGTCTGGCGATGGTTACAGAGAACCGCCGTGAGACAGGATTCCTTGACAACTTCAGTATCAAACAGAATATTTCAATCGTTCCGTTCCTTAAGAAGTCCAAAGCCAAAGGATTGGTCGGACTGGTTGATAATAAAGCAGAAAATGAATATGCTGCACAGCAGAAGCAGGACATGAGCATCAAGTGCCGTGACGTAGAGCAGAATATCACAGAGCTTTCCGGTGGAAACCAGCAGAAGGTTATCCTTGGAAAATGGATGGCTGCAGAATCCCGGATCGTCATTTTTGATGAGCCTACCAAGGGTATTGACGTAGGAAGTAAAAGTGAGATTTACGTACTGATGAGAAAGCTTGCAAACGAAGGCAAGGGCGTATTGATGGTTTCATCCGAACTTCCGGAGCTTCTTTCCGTATGTGACAGAATCTGTGTCTTCCGTGAAGGAAAGATCAGAATGACACTGGATATCGCAGAGGCAACAGAAGAGAAGATCGTTAAGACTTCTACTGGTGAATGATAAAAAAGTAAGAGAGGATAATCAAAATGAGCGAAAATAGCAAAGCAAAAACAAAACCTAGTTTTGGAACTTTATGGCAGAAATATGGAACCATTGGAATTTTCTTACTTCTGCTTGTGATCCTGATGATTGCAAAACCAAGCAGTATCTTTAATGCAGACAGTATCCCGCAGATCCTGAAACAGAGTGCTGTAAATATTCTTCTTGCACTTGGTGAGTTCTTCGCAATCCTGATCGCAGGTATCGACCTTTCCGTTGGTGCTGTAGCTGGTCTGGTTGGTATGCTTACTGCAAAGATGATGGTTGCAGGCGTTCCGCTTCCGGTAGCAATCATCGGCGGTATCCTTCTTGGTACTCTGATCGGTATGTGCAATGGTCTTCTGGTAAACCAGACAGGACTTCATCCTTTCATCGTAACTCTTGGTACCCAGAACATTTTCCTGGGACTTATGCTTGTAATTTCTGATTCAAGAAACATTTTCGGATTCCCGGTATCCTTCAGTAAGACAATGAGCAGCAGCATCCTGTTCCTTCCGGTACCGGTTATCATCGCTCTTGTTGTAGCAATTTTCTGCTGGTTCTTTACCACAAAATGCAAAGCAGGTAGAAACATCTATGCATTAGGTGGAAACGAAGATGCAGCTTGGTATTCAGGTGTAAATGTTAAGCTTCACAAACTGATCGTATTTATGATCTCCGGTACATGTGCAGGTATCGCTGGTATCGTTCTTCTTGGACGTGTTGGTGCAGCTGCTCCTACAGCTGGTACAGGATATGAAACATACGCAATCGCAGCTTCCATCATCGGTGGAACAAGCTTCATGGGTGGTAAAGGAAAAATCCCGGGCGTTGTAATCGGTGGTCTTATCATCGGTCTTATCAACTATGGTATGACAGCTCTGACAATCCCAAGCAGTTATCAGAAGATCGTAATGGGTGCCCTGATCATCATCTCCGTTGCAATCGACCACTTTGTAGCAACTGCTAAGAAATAATAAAAAGGAGAATACATAAATGAAACCTATGTTTAATCCATCTTTAATGTGTATGGACCTTATTAATATCAAAGAACAGATCCAGATCTTAAACAGCCGTGCAGACTTTTATCATGTAGACATCATGGACGGACACTTTGTTAAAAATATTACATTATCTCCGGATTTTGTAAAAGCGATCCATCCACTGACTGATCTGCCACTGGATTGCCATCTGATGGTAACGGATCCGGATGATTTCATCGAGCCACTTGCAAAAGCAGGTGCAGGCTATATCTGCCCACATGCTGAGACCATCAATTCTCAGGCATTCAGAATCATCAAAAAGATCCGTGACAACGGATGCAAGGTTGGTGTTGTACTGAACCCGGCTACCCCGGTTTCCTATATCAAACATTATATCCACAAAGTAGACAAGATTACCGTTATGAGTGTTGACCCTGGATTTGCAGGACAGCCATTTATTCCGGAGATGCTGGATAAGATCCGTGAACTGAAACAGCTGAAAGAAGAGAACGGATACAACTACCTTATCGAGGTTGACGGATCCTGCAATATCAAAACATTTAAGCAGCTTGCAGAGGCAGGAACAGAGGTATTTATCGTAGGTTCCTCAGGATTATTCAACCTGGATCCAAATCTTGAGACCGCATGGGATAAAATGATCGAGAACTTCAATAATGAAGTAAATGCTTAAGATCAGGGAGAGACTTTATGAAGAGAGTGATAGGCATTGATATCGGGGGAACCAACTTGAGAATCGGCCTTGTAGACAAGGAAGGTAATCTGGAGTACTTCGAAAAAAAATCAAGTGCATCTCTGATATCCGAAAATGCAGTAGAAAATCTTAAAAATGAGATTCTGGATTATATTTCCAGATATCAGCTGAACAAAGAAGATCTTGTGATCACTGTGGGAGTTCCTTCCGCAGTGAGCAAAGATAAAAGTTTCATCTATTCTTCTCCAAACCTGAAAGGCCTGGAGAACATGGATCTGGGCCATCTTTTAAAAGATGCGCTGGGAATTCCGGCATTTGTCGACAGAGATGTAAATTATCTGTTGATGAATGATATCAAAAACTTTGATCTGGATCCGGACAAAGATAAAACCATTCTTGGCATGTATCTGGGAACCGGATTTGGAAATGCCCTCTATGTAAACGGAAAACTTTTTTCCGGCAAGCATGGTGTGGCAGGAGAACTGGGACATATTCCGCTGATGGGAACCAAAGGCCTCTGCGGATGTGGAAATACAGAGTGCTGTGAGTTGAAATGCTCCGGCAAGCATTTACAGGAGTTAAGAGAAGAATATTTCCCGGATACCTGTATTGATGATATTTTCACAGAGCATGGTGATGATCCGATCATCCGGGAATATATTGATACACTGGCATATCCCATCAGTACAGAGATTACTTTGTTCGATCCGGATTATGTGGTAATGGCAGGTGGCGTTATGATCATGAAGGACTTCCCTATGGAGAGACTTATCGAGCAGATCAAACAGAGAACCAGACATCCCTATCCGGCAGAGGATATCAACTTTATCTATCCGAAGCACACACAGACAAGCGGTGTGATCGGCGGAGCCCTTGCATATTTTGCAAGCGAAAAATAAAATAACATGATAGTGGCTGGAAATGTTCTGCCGATGGGTTTTTACAGATACGTGAAGCGGCAGACAGGTACAGTTCATTATAGAAACCAAAAATCCTAAAAGAAAAGAGAGGGAAAACAAATGAAAGCAAAAAAATTATTAGCAGGTATCTTATGTGCAGCAATGACAGTTGGAATGAGTGTTCCGGCAATGGCTGAGGAGTCCGGTGACGCTGAGTACGCTGTAATCCTGAAAACACAGGCAACAGACTTCTGGGTAAAGATGTGGAAAGGTGTTGAGGCAGAGGCAGAGGCTAAGGGCGTTAAAGTTGACCTCTATGCTGCACAGAGCGAGGAAGACCTTGAAGGACAGCTGGCAATCCTTGAGAGCTGTATTTCCAAAGGATACAAAGGTATCGCAATCGCTCCTCTTTCTTCCGTAAACGTACTTCCAGGAATCGCTGAGGCTACTGAGAAGGGAATCACAATCGTTGACGTTGATGAGAAATTCGATGAGACAGAGCTTGAGAATCAGGGCGGCGCTTGTGTTGCATATGTAGCAACAGATAACGTAGCTGTAGGTAACAAAGGTGGACAGTTTATCGTTGACAATGTAGATGAGGGTGCACAGGTTGCTATCATCGAAGGAAAATCCGGAAACCAGTCTTCTGAGGACAGAGCAGAAGGTGCAAGAAAAGCATTTGAGGATGGCGGACTTGATATCATCGGAAGCCAGGCAGCTGATTGGGACAGACAGACAGCACTTGACGTTGCTACAACATACATCCAGCAGAACCCGGATCTGAAAGGTATCTACTGCTGTAACGATGGTATGGCTTTAGGTGCAATCCAGGCTGTTATCAATGCTGACAAAGTTGGCGAGATCCTTGTAGTTGGTACAGACGGTGACACAGAGGCAGTTGAGTCTATCGCAGCTGAGCAGTTAAGCGCAACAGTAGCTCAGGATCCGGCACAGATCGGTGCATCCAGCCTTGATCTTCTGATCGACGCTGTAGAGAACGGAACAACAGCAGAAGTTGGAACATTCCCAGAGAAAACTCCAATCGACTCCGTACTTATCACAGCTGAGAACGCTGCTGATTATCAGTAAATTTCAGTCTTGACGACTGGCAGACAAACGAGTAAAATTTACTCCGAATAAGAGATAACAG
>CAKRRX010000141.1 GCA_934394595.1 uncultured Blautia sp.
AATTACATTCAAAATTATGAGCCGGATGAAGTTTTTTATCGGGATCTTTATTTTGCGGAAAAAGAGCATCCGGAAACTTTTACAGAATATTGCAGAAATCTGGACCGGGACCTGATCACCAGCCACAAGTTGTATGTCCCTGCCCTTCGCAAAGAAGCATGGTTTCCCTATCTGGAAGAAAGTGAGATATTCCAGGATTTCAACGGGAATATCATGCTCAGCAAGCATTATCGCTATTCACCGGTTTATATCCACGAGCATGAATTTTTTGAAATCCTGTGTATCTATGACGGAATTGCCCATACCACCATTCAGGGAATCTCCCACACCTTACACACAGGAGATATCTGTATTATTCCACCACATACCAGGCATAGTGTGGAAATTTTTGACGACAGCATCGCCATCAATATTCTGGTTCGCAGTTCTACTTTCCAGACCACCTTTTTCCAGACCCTGACTGCGGACAGCGCCCTGGCTCAATTTTTCGCTCATGTATTATATCATAAAACAGAGGGGAATTTTCTGATCTTTCATGCCGAAAATGATAAGATTGTTATAGAATCCCTGGAAAATCTTTTTATCGAATACCTGGGACATGAGAAATATACTTACACTTTTTTGAATTCTCTGCTGGTTCTGTTCTGGGCTCAGCTTCTGCGCTATCACGAAAAAGATATCGAATCCATCCTCACAAGGGATACTGCCGGCAGCTCCATGACAGAGATCCTGAATTACCTGAACCAGCATTATCAGACTGCCACGTTAAGTGACACTGCAGGCCACTTTGGCTATAGCGCATCCCATTTCAGCACCCTGATCAAAGAAGGAACCGGACGTACCTTTCTTCAGATCATACGGGATATCAAATTAAATCAGGCATGCAGAGCTCTTCGGGAAACCAATTTAAGCATACCGTCTATCTGTGAGCTGGTGGGGTATGAGACACCGGAACATTTCATGCGTACCTTTAAGAAAGCCTATGGGATGACCCCCGGAGAGTATCGCAGGAAGCCTTCCTGATCCATTCAGACCAGAAAGCTTCCTGAAGCATTCCCCTTCAAAAACTCTGTGCTTCTAACGACACTGTTTTTTTACCGCCACAGCAATGGAAAGACTTGGATCATAATAAGGAATCAGTGTCGCCTGCAGTGCATGATAAAGATCGGATTTTCCTGGCCATACTGTCTCAAGAAGATGATTTTCCCGATCCAGCTGATGGAACCAGGAGCCATGTACATGGTCCAGAACTTTCTCATCCAGATATTTCATAAATTCTGCATAATCAGCTGCATACTTCTCCTTTCCGGTTACACGATGCAAAACAGCAGAAGTATTGATTGCTTCTGCAAGAGTCCAGTGCATTCTGTCGTGTACAACCGGCTTTCCTTCCCAGTCTGTGGTATAGACAATTCCAGGTGCCCCATCAGCATTCCATGCATCAGAAACAGCACGATTGAAAAGATTCTCAGCTGCCTGGATGTAAGGAGCGGCTCCTGACTTGTCTTCTTTATATGTGGAAAGCGCCCACTGAGTAATCAGCCTTGCCCACTCAATTCCATGTCCGGGTGTGGCTCCATATGGCTTAAACTGATCATCCGGGCGATCCTTGTTGCATTCCAGATCCGGAACCCAGTCACTGGAAAAATGCTCTGGGATCCGCCAGCTGTTGTCCTTAGCCCACACAAGAACATGCTCTATGATACGCCCTGCACGTATCCTGTACTTTTCATCCCCGGTCACATCTGCGGCAGCCAGAAACGCCTCTACAGTATGCATATTTGCATTCAGCCCACGATAAGAATCCAGCTGGGTAAATTCTGTATTCCAGGTATCACAGGACAATCCTTCCTCCTCATTCCAGAAACGCAGATCATAAAGCGCCAGGGCATCCTTCAAAAGCTCTGCTGCCCCCTCTCTGCCGGCAAGCACACCTGATGAGGCAGCCAGGATCACAAAAGCATGGGCGTAGCACTGCTTGGTTGGGACAATCTCATTATCCTTTGTAAGACCTGCATACCAGCCACCATTCGTATCATCATGAAGCTCCCCACGAAGACCCTTCAAAGCCGCATCTGCAAGTGCCTCACTGCCTTCATATCCAAGCATGGAACCGATGCTGTAAACATGGGTCATACGGCTGGTGATCCATGTTTCACGATTACGGTCCTTCCATGGTGTCCCGTCATCGCCCAAATAATAAGAGCTTCCCCCTGGTGATGGAAACTGATGCCCGAATTTCAAAAGCCCCTCTGTGATTCCCTGGAGAAATTCCTGATTTTCCACCGTTCCCAGCTGATATTTCTTCTCTGCAACTGCCATTTTTCCTTCTCCTTTACATTATAATTTTGAGATAATCTCCCATTTTTCTATCCTCATCTTACCTTATGGAAAAGATTTTGGAAAGAGGGGAGAATTTTGACTTTTATGGGGATTTTTACTATCCCCCATTATACTTCCAGGTGCAGTCCCGGTCAATTGCAAACAAAAAAACCTCCTGCCATGTATTCACATACACGATAGAAGGTTTTTGTTAATATTGTTATGCTTTAGCAGATCGCCTTTCCAAGCTCAATGCAGGCTGTCTGGGCCTCATCGTCCGGCTCTTCGTTACAGATTACACTGTCAGCTGCAAGTGCAACGCCATCATTCTGGCATTTTTCTTCCCAGCTGCGCATCCAGTCTCCATCTCCCCATCCATAGGAACCAAAAAGAACTACTTTTTTTCCAGCAAGCTTTGGCTCACATGCCTCAAATACCGGCTGGAATACACTGTCCTCCAGCTCCTCATCCCCCATTGCAGGGCATCCAAATGCAACTCCATCGAAACTGCTGATATCGGTTCCGTCAAAATCATCGGCGCTGATCACTTCAACCTCAGCTCCGGCAGCTTTTGCGCCTTCTGCTACTTTATTTGCCATTGCCTCTGTATTACCGGTTCCGCTCCAATATACAACTGCTATTTTACTCATGACTTCATTCTACCTTTCTTCTTAATAAATTTGCTGGCAGTTCGCAGAGACTTTCTTGTATTCATCTCCCACCGCCGGCACTTTCTGTATGTTAAGCAGCCACTGTCAGCTGCAGAACACTCCTGCCTTTTTCCCAGAGATTCCGGTAAACTTCCCGGCATTTCCGGTATTTCTGAAACATTTTTAATGCTTCACATTCATTACAATATACTTTCCAGCAGCCTGAACATTTATAATTCTGACCGCCATTCTGAATAAATCCGATTACATCTCCAAGTGGATAATCAAGAAAAATCCCAATCTCATGTGGAAAGGCTTCTGCTGCTTCAAAGCGTTTTTTCAGAAGCGCCAGACACTGTTCCGGTTCTGTATTTTCATATCCATACTTTTTCAAAAATCTTGCCACTCCTGGCCGTTTCAGATTTTCTTCCAGCTGTTTTTCCCGGTATACATAGATCAGTGCATGATTATCCCATTTGCGAAGAGCCAGCAGTTTCACACCTTTTGGGTTCATCATTTTGTTCCACATCATAAGCTGAAGATCTATGTTTTCCCCTTCCTCACAGCATGCATTAAAAAGATTGGCTGCTTTTAATGAGGCAAGGGTCGGTGCGCAGTGTTCAATGAGACATTTCTCGATCATGCTTTCCTCCTTATGCCATTACGCAATGCTCATCCAGAGCGCATTTTAAAGCACTGGCACTGCTGGTATGAACACGGGCTACCGGAATATTATTTTTCTTTGCCTCCTGGGAAGCACTGATTACCATTTTATGGGATACGGTATTTGTAAAAAGAACCATCAGATCCGGACATCCGATTTTCTTGCGGATAGCGCCATTTTCTTTTGGGAAAACTTTCGCCTTGTATCCATAGCCTTTACAGATATCTGTGTACTGACACACCATTCTCTCATTGCCGCCGATAATTACAATACTCATGTAAACTGTCCTTTCCGGGTTTTGCTGTCTCATAAAATAAGATATTTTTATCGCTTATTTTAATTAGTTTATTCTAACCCTTTGTTAAAAAAAATAGAAGCATCTCACTTCTGCCTTTTATATACTCTTGAGCAAGTTAAAAAAATTTCCGCAGTAGTTAGCTAGTACTAACTTTTATGTTGTTAGTTTATACTAATTCTTTACTGCTGTCAAGTAGCAAAATAAAAAAAGAGAGTTAATGAAAAACAGTCTCATTAACTCTCTAAAAAACCTTTCTGTAAAATGTGCGTCACAATTTTGGGACACGCTCTAATGCGCTCAGACTCCCTCTGTGTCCACCAGATTCTTCATACTGTTCATACCGATCAACAAAGTAGAAGTATTGTGAAGCAATGCTGAAGTGGTAGGCTGTAAGATTCCAAGCACACCAAGGAGGATCAGCCCTGTGTTAAAGCTTACGATTGTTCTGTAATTGTTGTGGATCCGTTTCATAAGTGCATCGCTGATGTTTTTCAGGATCACAATCCCTTCCAGATTGTCTGCACCGATGGTGATGTCTGCAATCTCCCTTGCGATTTCAGCTCCTTCGCTGACAGCAATACCTGCGTCTGCTGCAGAAAGAGCAGGTGAATCATTGATTCCATCTCCAAGCATCACTACCTTGCGACCCTTTGCCTTTTCTTTTTCCACAAAGCTTGCCTTGTCCTCCGGCAGTACTTCGGAATAATATTCATCTACGCCAACCTTTGCTGCAACCGCTCTTGCTGTGCGGTCACTGTCCCCTGTCATCATGACAACCTTGGTAAATCCGGCTTTCTTAAGTGCTTTTACCACTGCCGGTGCTTCCTCACGAAGAGGATCCTCGATGCAGATCACGGCTGCAAGGCTGTTTTCAATGGCAAGATACAGATGAGAATATTCATCTGGAATGTTCTCAAACACTTCCTCCATTCCTTCTGGAATCGAGCATTTTTCATCCTCAAATACAAAATGGGCACTTCCGATCACGGTCTTTTTCCCTTCAATAGTGGTGGAAATACCATGCGCTACAATATATTCTACTTTGGAATGCATTTCCTCATGATCCAGTTTTTTCTTTTTGGCCGCATCTACCACTGCTTTTGCCATGGAATGAGGAAAATGTTCTTCCATGCAGGCTGCCATGCGAAGCAGCTCATCCGGGTTCTGTCCGTTAAAGGAGATGACCTTTGCCACAGTAGGCTGTGCCTTGGTGAGGGTTCCGGTTTTGTCAAATACGATGGTGTCTGCATCTGCAATAGCTTCCAGGAATTTGCCGCCTTTGACTGTAATCTTATACTCTCCGGCCTCACGGATTGCAGAAAGCACGGAAACAGGCATAGCCAGCTTCAATGCACAGGAGAAATCCACCATCAGCACGGAAACAGCTTTTGTCACATTTCTGGTAAGAAGATAGGTCAGTGCAGTTCCTCCCAGGGTGTACGGAACCAGTCGGTCTGCCAGATGCTCTGCCTTACTTTCCAGTCCGGATTTCAGTTTCTCTGTGTCTTCGATCATTGCTGCGATTTTTTCATAGCGGCTGGAGCCACCCACAGCTTTTACTGTGAGGATTGCTTCCCCTTCTTCTACCACGGTACCGGCATAAACAGTATTTCCTTCCACTTTTCTCACTGGAACAGACTCACCTGTAAGAGAAGCCTGGTTTACCATTGCCTCTCCCTGGGCGATCATACCGTCAAACGGAATCACATTGCCAATATGTACCACAACCTGATCTCCGGTCTGAATCTTATCAGCATCAACCAGCACCTCTGTGCCTTCGCTGCGAAGCCATACTTTTCCTGTATTCAAAGACATAGTACGTGCCAGATCGTCAACAGATTTCTTGTGGGTCCACTCCTCAAGCAGCTCTCCGATTCCAAGCAGGAACATAACAGAACCAGCTGTGGAGAAATCACCTCTGAAAATGGAAACTCCAATGGCAGTGGCATCCAGAACCGGAACCTCGATCTTGCGCTTCCACAGTGTCTTCACTCCCAGCCAGATATATTTTACAGACATTGCTGTAGTATAGATTGCAGACCAGGGATAAGGAAGAAGAAGCTTACGCCCATAATGGAACAGGATCTTATCTACCAGCTTTTCTTTATAAGTCTCATTCAGTTCTCTTCCTGAATTTTCCAGCACCTGAGCCGGTACGTTCACACGTGTATATCCAAAAGCCTGAAGGGACTTCAGCAGTTCTTCTCTGGTACCAGTGTAGTAGATCAGCGCATCACAGGTACGGTTAAATACCTGCGCTTTCTTCACTCCGGTAAGATTTTCCAGGTAATACTGAAGGGTATCCGCCTGGGTGTAATTCATATATTTCTGAAAAAGATGTACTCTGATACGTCCTTTTTTCTCATGTTTAATTGTAAATTTCAATGTGGTCACCTACTTTTCAAAGCAAGAGGACTGTCGCAAAATACGGCAGTCCCCACTATGTATCTGTTTCACAGTTACAAATTACAGTATCCTTTTTCCCTTTATGATACCAGCCATTTTGCCTGGTTTAAGAAACTGTTTTGCACAATATTCTTGAACAGATCACTCGGCAGTTTCCTCTGTCTGAGTCTCTGCCTCTTTGAACTCTGTCTCACCCTCAGCTGCCTCATCCTCAAATGGCTCCTCAGCTGCTTTTCTGTCCTCGTTGATCTGCTGTGCATCTGCATAGATATCACCTGCATTCTCCTGAACAGT
>CAKRRX010000142.1 GCA_934394595.1 uncultured Blautia sp.
TTGACAATTCCCATGTCATACAGGAAATGATGCCAGAATCTGGAGTAGATCATATGTCTGGTTACATGCTCCATACCACCATTGTACCAGTCAACAGGCATCCAGTATTCCATCTTCTTGCGGTCAGCAAGGGCTTCTGTATTGTGGGGATCCACATAACGGAGGAAATACCAGGAAGATCCTGCCCACTGAGGCATGGTGTCTGTCTCTCTCTTTGCATCGCCGCCGCATTTCGGGCACTTGCAGTTCACAAAGGAATCGATCTTCGCAAGTGGAGACTGTCCGTCCTCACCTGGCTGGAAGTCTTTGATCTTCGGCAGACGAAGAGGAAGCTCCTCATAAGGAACTGCCACGTCGCCGCATTTCGGGCAATGAACGATCGGGATCGGCTCTCCCCAGTATCTCTGGCGGTTAAATGCCCAGTCTTTCATCTTGTACTGAACACCGGCTTTACCTATGCCCTTCTTCTCAAGCTCCTCAAGCATACGTTTGATAGAATCTTTTTTGTTTGTATAACCATTGAGGAAGTCAGAGTTGATCATCTCGCCGTCGCCTGTGTAGGCTTCCTTCTCAATGTCTCCGCCCTTGATAACCTGAATGATATCAATACCAAATTTCTTGGCAAAATCATAGTCTCTCTGGTCATGTGCCGGTACAGCCATAATCGCACCGGTACCATATCCCATCATAACATAATCAGCAATGTAGATTGGAATTTTCTTGCCATTTACAGGGTTCACGCCCTCAAGCCCCTGGATGCATACACCAGTTTTCTCTTTTACAAGCTGGGTTCTCTCAAACTCTGTCTTCTTGGCGCACTCATCACGATAAGCTTTGATCTCATCCATATTGGTGATGCGGTCAGCATATTTGTCAAGAAGCGGATGCTCCGGTGCGATAACCATGAAGGTAACACCGAACAGAGTGTCTGGTCTGGTGGTATAAATCTGCAGGGTCTCATCAATCCCGTCTACTGTGAAGTTCACAAATGCACCTGTGGATTTACCGATCCAGTTTACCTGCTGCTGTTTGATGTTTGCCGGATAATCCACATCATTCAGACCTTCCAGAAGCTTGTCCGCATACTGGGTGATGCGCAGATACCAGACATCCTTGGATTTCTGGATAACGTCGCTGTGACAGATATCGCATTTTCCCCCCTGGCTGTCCTCATTGGAAAGAACTACCTTACAGGATGGGCAGTAGTTTACCAGAGTCTTATCACGGAAAACAAGTCCGTTCTCAAACATTTTCAGGAAAATCCACTGTGTCCACTTGTAAAAATCCTCCTGTGTGGTGTCGATCACACGGCTCCAGTCAAAGGAAAATCCAACGCTCTTCAGCTGATTGGTAAATTTCGCAATATTCTGGTCTGTGATCTCACGTGGATGTGTATTGGTCTTGATCGCATAGTTCTCAGTAGGAAGTCCAAATGCGTCAAATCCGATTGGGAACAGTACATTGTATCCCTGCATTCTTCTCTTTCTGGAAAGTACCTCAATACTAGAATATGCTTTGATATGGCCCACATGCATTCCTGCACCGCTTGGGTAAGGGAATTCTACAAGGCCGTAAAATTTCGGTTTATCACTTCCGTCAACAGCTTTAAATGCCTGCTGCTCTTCCCATTTTTTCTGCCATTTCGGCTCGATTTTCTTAAAATTGTGTTTCATTATGGTTCCTCCATAAATATTGTGCCTGTTAACAAAATGGCTTTTCCATTTTGTAAAAATCCTTTTACCATTCTAATCCAACATACTGCTTTTGTCAACGAGAAACCGCCTGGATTGCGGCCTGCAGCTGATTATCCTCCTCATGGCTGATCTCATCTTTATTTAAAAGACTGTTGTCCAGCTTCACTTCCACATCTGGGGTGATTCCCACCTTATGGATATTGTTTCCATTTGGAGTAAAATATTTCGCAGTAGTCAGCTTCACTGCACTTCCATCTGAAAGCTGACGGATGCTCTGAACAATTCCCTTGCCATAGGTAGTGGTCCCTACAATGGTTCCAAGCTCATAATCCTGCACAGCCCCTGCAAAAATCTCAGAAGCACTGGCACTGTTCTCATTCACCAGCACAGCCAGTGGAATCTGGATCGGGGTATCCCCGTCACACTTATATTCCTGACGGGATCCATATTTATCCTCAGTATATACGATCAGCCCCTCCGGCAGGATCTGGCGAAGGACATCACACACCGAAGACAGCACCCCGCCCGGATTATTCCTCAGGTCCACTACCAGCTTTTCCATTCCCTTTGCCTGTAGATCCTGGTATGCATTCTCAAACTGCGTAGGCGTTACCATGGTAAATTCCGAAATCCGAAGATACCCAACGCTGTCATCCAGCATCTCATAAAAAACAGTTGGAAGCTCCACATTGCTCAAAGCAACGGATATTTCCAGCGGATCACTTTCCCCCTGTCTGTAAACAGTAAGAACACATTCGCCATCCTCCTTGCTGCGGATCATCTCCGAAACCTCAGAGGGCGTCTTATCTGTCACATCAGTTCCATCTACCGCTGTGATCACATCCTCCCCTTTCAGGCCAGCCTGATCTGCAGGGCCACCCTCATAACAATCCACCACCAGAATTCCACCTTCCGTATTCTGGGTGATACTGATTCCGATTCCGGAATAGGACCCTTCTGTTCCTTTCATTTCTTCTTCATATTCTGCCTCTGTATAATATCTGGAATAGGGATCTCCGATTCCATATAAAAGACCTGTGTAAAGCCCCTCCTTCAGAGAATCCTCGTCTACATCTTCCAGATAATCCTGCTCTATCACATCTTCCAGATATTTGATCTTCTGCGTCACAGCCACATCGGATAAAAGGCCGCTGCCTGCTTTCGCATATTTCTGAAGCCCCACATATCCACCGCCAAGCACTAAAGATGCACACAGCACGCCACTTACGGCTCCCTTAAAAAACTGTTTATCTGACATACCTTTATTTCTCCTTTATCACGACACCTTTTCCCAACCCTGTCTCTTTGTTACACTTTTATGACCACAGGGGCATTTTGTCCCTGAACTTATTTTATAGAAAAGAGCTGCCAGATTTCTCCAGCAGCTCCATAAAGCGATCCAGAATAACCGCCTTTATTGTAAAACACTTTTCTCACACCTTCAAGTGTTTTCTTGAGGTAATAAAACTTCCCACAAGACCGATTCCAAGTCCCAGTGCCAGTGCAATTGGCACCAGTGTCTGATAAATCTGCCCTACCGGAATAAAATCCACAACTCCCATCAATACACTGAACTTGGTGTATACATAAGTAACCACACTGTTGTAACAGAAATACAGGATTACCAGAGGAATGGCTGCACCTACCAGTCCCAGTACCATACCTTCCAAAAGGAAGGGCGCACGTACAAATCCGTCTGTGGCACCAATATATTTCATGATTCCGATCTCATCTTTACGGACAGTAATTCCCACTGAAATGGTATTGCTGATCAGGAAGATAGCAATGATCAGCAAGATCACGATCACTGCCACTGATACATAAGAAACAACACGGTTGATGGAACCCAGAGTCTTTGCTGCCTGCTCGGACTGGTTGACCTCGCGGACATTATCCAGAGTCTTGATATAGGCTACAAGCTCAGACTGTTTCTCGATATTGTTCATATATACACGGTAGTTGGAAGAATTTGCCAGCGGGTTGTCATCCTTGAAGCCATCCGCTGCCTCAGAGTCATCTCCGAAGTATTCCTTTTTCATCTTCTCCCAGGCTTCGTCTCCGGACTCAAACTCGATCTTGGAAACCTCAGGTCTCTGACTGATCAGCGCTCCTACTGCATCCATCTGTTCCTGAGTGGTTCCCTCATTAAAAAGCACTGTGATCGGCACATCTTCTTCTACCTTATGTGCCAGAGTGTTGACATTGTTTACAATGGAAAAGAAAATTCCAAAAAGAAAAATACATGCCGCCATGGTAATGACAGAAGCAATGGAAAACATGAAATTTCTCTTGATATTTTTGATACCCTGCTTCAGAGTATACCAGATCGTACTAGGCCTCATAATATTCTCCCTCTTCCTGGTCACTGATGATCACACCATTGTGCATGGTAAGTACACGCTTTTTCATGGAATTGACGATTTCTTTATTATGGGTAACAACCAGAACTGTAGTCCCCCGCTCATTGATCTCCTCAAGAAGCTTCATGATCTCCTCTGAGGTCTTGGGGTCCAGATTACCGGTAGGCTCATCTGCCAGAAGAATGTCCGGACGATTTACAATGGCTCTTGCAAGGGCTACTCTCTGCTGCTCTCCACCGGAAAGCTCATCGGGAAATGCCTTATACTTGCCGGCTAGTCCAACTTCCTGAAGGACTTCCGGAACCCTCTTACGGATCACTCGTGTAGGCCTGTTCACCACACGCTGGGCAAAAGCCACATTCTCATATACATCCCGGTCTTTCAGAAGACGGAAATCCTGGAATACCACACCAAGCTTACGGCGGTATTTCGCCACACGTCGGTGTTTCATTCCCTCCAGCTTTTCTCCGCTTACAATAATCGTACCGGATGTGGAATCCAGTTCCTTTAAAAGAAGCTTGATAAGCGTAGATTTGCCAGAGCCGCTGCTTCCTACGATAAACACGAATTCACCTTTATCTACATGGAGATTGGCGTGATTCACTGCCGGCAATCCCTGTCCATAGGACTTGCTCACATCTATCAGATCAATCATAGTATCCTCCTTAGATTTTCATGTAAAAATTCACTTCAGAAGTTCTCTTAATTTTTGTGTAACATTATTGTAATATATGTCCTGTGAAATTGCAACCGCTTTTTTGGCCATCTCTCATCCTGGAAAAATTTCCAATATGATGCAAGCCATGTTTCAGAGATTTATTATACCAGAGAAAAAAAAGAACGCAACCTATTTCACAAAGGAACCACAAAATGCCTGCCGCTTATCAGGCGACAGGCACGTAAATATACATATTGAGGATTCTGCAGGATTCCATCTCCAAAAGGACACTCCTATAAACAGAAACAGTCTCTGACCGGATTCTCTTAATATTCCAGTGTCTCCATATATTTCATATATCTCACTACCATCAGTGCGATCTTAAATGTGATGGCATCCTCAAATACTCGAAGATCCAGTCCGGTGCTCTTCTGAAGCTTATCCAGACGATATACCAGAGTATTACGGTGGATATAAAGCTGTCTGGATGTCTCAGATACATTCAGGCTGTTCTCAAAGAACTTGTCAATGGTAACCAAAGTCTCCTCATCAAAATCATCCGGTGACTTGCCGCCAAAGATTTCCTTAATAAACATCTTGCACAGCGGAATTGGAAGCTGATAAATAAGACGTCCGATTCCCAGGGAGCTGTATGCGATCACATCCTTCTCCGGTGAGAAGATTTTGCCTACATCAAGAGCCATTCTGGCTTCCTTATAGGAGCGGGAAACCTCTTTCAGCTCATTGACAATAGTTCCGTATGCGATATGGGTATCATTCTCTCTATCAAGTCCAAGGGTATCCAGGATAGTCTCGGCAAGCTTATCCATCTCCTCATATCCCTCGTTCTCCTCAAGTTCCTTGACGATGATGATACTCTTCTCATCTACAGCTGTAATAAAATCCTTGCTCTTGCCGCCAAAAAGACTCTTTACACTCTCCATGGAGCTGTGTTCTCTCTCCTGCTGAAGTTCCAGGATCATAACAACACGGCGCACATCAGCTTCAATATGAAGTTTCTTCGCACGATTATAAATATCTACCAGAAGCAGATTATCAAGAAGCAGGTTCTTAATAAAGCTGTCCTTGTCAAAACGCTCCTTATATGCCACGATCAGACTCTGGATCTGGAAAGCAGCCAGCTTTCCTACCATATAAGTATCCTCATCTTCTCCGTGAGCAACCAGAATGTATTCCAGCTGATAATCATCACAGACCTTAAAATACTGATAACCTTTCACAAGCTGGCTGGCAGCCTGGGATTCAACAAAAGCCTGAACATCTTGCGGCTGAATCTCAAAATCACTATAGGTGGACGCAAGTGTCTTGCCGTCAGTATCAATCACACAAAACTCCGTCCTGGATATCTCCCTGAGCCCCTCAAGTGTATTCTGCAGTACCTGATTCGATATCATTACCCTTCCATCCCTTCTTGTAAGTATATGTACAGCCGCTTAACCGGCGAAAATGCCTTCAGCCGGTCTGGCCAATAATAAAAAACTCTACTTCCAAATAATTTATGGATTCATTTTAATACAAAATAACCAAAAAAGGAAGAGGAAAGTAGAAAAAATTTACAAATTATTTTCTCTCAATAAATCCTTCCCCCAACACTTCTCTGACATCTGATACAATTACGAAAGCTTCCGGATCAATCTCATCTACAAGTTCTTTCAATGCTACAATTTCTTTTCGTCCTACCACACAGTAAAGCAAAAGCTTGTCCTGTCCGGAATACATGCCCTTTCCCCGGATACCGGTGACTCCCCTGTCCAGATTT
>CAKRRX010000143.1 GCA_934394595.1 uncultured Blautia sp.
GAGCAGCAGCTGATAATATAGTCGCTCATCTTTTCTCCTGTTGCTTTTTGAAATTACTGAGCCAGAGTCCTGTTCAGGTACTGAATACCAGTGGAAACCTCACCGCCCTCATCCGGATCGAACCAGAACTGGGCACGATTATCAATTTTGGTATTCTCAGTTTTGTAAATGTTCAGATAATCTCCATCTTCGGAGTAGAGATATCCTTTTGCTTCTGCCGCTGCGATCAGGTCTGCTTTCTTGGCACCTAATTCAAATCCACCGGAAAGCTTCAATGCCAGAGCTTCATTGTCATAGCTTGCATAGGATAATTCTCTTACAAAGCAGTTCTCCACAGAAGTAGCATTTTCGGTGAGGTTGTAGATGGAGAAATGAACGCTCTGGTTATTCTTCATCATATAGACAAATTCCACATCACCACCTGCTACAAAAGCATCGTCTGCCACATCAGACAGAGTCCATCCATTTGCCAGAAATGCACTTACAGGTGCCGGCAGAGTATACAGATCCCCGCAGTACTCTACCTGTGGATCCAGAATATCAGCGCCAAGTGCAGCTGGTGCCTGATAGGAAGTGACAATCTCCGGCACTTCATCACTTACGGTTCCCTTGTCATAACCCTCCGGCTCTACCAGGTTTTTCATATCCACCTGTTTCAGGGTGTTGTCATCTTTATAAACATACAGTTCCACATCTTCATAGGTATCTTTTTCGTAGGTATATTTGGTATAAAGATCTCCCTCATAGGTATCGCTTGGATCTCCGTATGCAGCCTTTATGTCATCCAGACCAGATACTCCCATCTGAATTCCGCCAGCCAGCTCCACAGGGGTGGTGTTCAGCGCAAAATCATAGGTTGCATCTATGGTTATGCCGCCAACCAGGCACTGTGACAGCGGAACAGCATTGATTCCAAAGTTGATCATATACACGCAAACGCGGTCTGCTCCCTTTGAAAAATATACCCAGTTGTAGGAATTGGAGCTAAGAGTATCCTCCAAAGTTGCAGAACTGTCATCCAATGTCCATCCCTGTGCGGCAAAATCTTCGTAGGACATCGGGAACTGGTAGACTGCATCTCCCATCTTCACCTGAAAATCATAGATATTCGTTGAAAGAGCAGCGTTTCCTGCCTCTGCAGGTGCAGCGTCTGTCTGTGCTTCGCCTGCTGCAGCGTCAGTGTTTTCAACAGCTGCGGCATCTGCGGTAGTGTCCGCGGTCTCTGTCTGCGCATCTGCTGCGGCGTCTGCGGTTCCTTCACTGTCTGAACCGGAAACTGCATCTGCAATCTTGGATATAACATCCTGTACTCCTGAATTTCCTGCTGCAGCATAAGCAGATACCGGTGCCACGCTGATGCACATAGCAGCTAAAACCACTCCCAATACTTTTCTTTTCATGCCAAAATCCTCCTTAGAACATTTTTTCATTGCTGTTCGCTTTTTATGATCAGTCCGCCAGACCAAATGCATCATGTACTGCATTCATTGCACGGATACCGTCCTTCTCGTTGATCAGAACCGTGATACGGATTTCTGATGTGGAAATCATATTAATGTTTACCCCTTCATTATAAAGGCTTTCAAACATCTTGGCAGCTACACCCGGATTGCTAAGCATACCGGAGCCTACAATGGAAAGCTTTGCGATGTTTCTTTCGGAGTGCAGTTCCTTAAAGCCCAGACGCTCTCTGTTTTCCTCCAGAACTGCTACTGCCTCTTCCAGATCATCTTTATTTACTGTAAATGAAATATCCTTTGTTCCGGCACGTCCGATGGACTGCAGGATCACATCTACGTTGATATTTTTCTTTGCAAGAGTATCAAATACTTTAAATGCAACACCTGGCACATCACGAAGTCCCAGAACTGCGATCCTTACTGCATCTGTATCCAGCGCAACACCGCTGATCAGCATCCTCTCCACGGTTACTACCTCCTTAACTACCGTTCCTTCACTGTTATTCAGGCTGGAGCGCACTACAAGGGGCACTCCGTATTTCTTTGCCATTTCCACAGAACGGTTGTGAAGCACTCCCGCTCCTGATGTAGCCAGATCCAGCATCTCATCGTAGGTGATCTCTTTAAGCTTTCTGGCCTTTGGAACCTTGCGCGGATCTGCTGTATAAACCCCATCTACATCTGTGTAAATTTCACAGGCATCTGCATGAAGCGCAGCTGCCAGTGCCACAGCTGTGGTGTCAGAGCCGCCTCTTCCCAGGGTCGTATAGTCATCATACTTATCCACACCCTGAAAACCGGTGACAATGACGATCCTGCGGGCATCCAGTTCCCGGCGGATACGCTCTGTGTCGATCCGTTTCAGTCTTGCATTCTGATGGCTGCTGGTGGTATGCATGGTTACCTGAAATGCATTCAGGGATACTGCCGGTACTCCAAGCTTGTGCATTACCATTGCCATCAAAGATACAGACATCTGCTCACCGATGGTAAGCAGCATATCCATCTCACGTTTCGGCGGTTTTTCATCCATTTCATGAGCCATCCGTATCAGCTCATCTGTATATTTTCCCATGGCTGACAAAACTACCACCACGTCATTTCCTTTTTTATATTCCTCGATACAACGATTGGCAACGTTGAACATTCTTTCCTTATCACCTACTGATGTACCGCCGAATTTCTTAACTATCAGCATCTTTTTCCCTTTCACGCTGTCAGTTCTGTCTGTCACTGTGCCTGCGCGTACAGACACAGCTGTCTTCTCAGTCTTTTACGCGGATCATGCCAAGAACATTCTCCCCAAGAGCCTTTACCCGCTCCTTGTATTCGCCCTGAGTCATTTTTCCGGTAATAAAACCAAATTCTTCCGGAAGGGCATCCGGCTCGATCACATCGTCCACCTTTCCAAAAGCTTTGTCCACATCATCCAGAGAAATGTCCTTCACACGTACAAAGAAACGTCCCTCTACGCTGTCCGGATCAAGAAGAGTCATCTTCTCATTGTTCCAGTTCGTCATGATGGTCTTGTGAAGGTGCTTGCAGGCATCCACAACATCTGCCACTACTGCACTTGCAGTAGGAAGCTTGCCAGCCCCGCTTCCGTAAAACATGGCATCTCCCAGCATATTTCCATGTACGAAAATGCTGTTAAATACACCGTTTACGCTGTAAAGAGGATTATCCTGTCCTACAAGGAACGGAGCTACCATTGCATAAAAGGAATCCTTCCCGATTCTTCTGCTGGTGCCAAGAAGCTTGATGGTTCTGCCCATTTCCCTTGCATACTCCATATCCTCAGAAGTGATCTTTGTGATTCCCTCTGTATAGATATCCTCATAATCCAGGAATTTACTATAAGCCAGAGAAGAGAGGATTGCAATCTTGCGGCATGCATCCTGGCCCTCCACATCAGCAGTGGGATCTGCTTCTGCATATCCTTTTTCCTGCGCTTCCTTCAGTACAGTACCAAAGTCAGCACCCTCTGTATTCATTTTGTCCAGCATATAGTTGGTGGTTCCATTGAGAATTCCGGTAAGCTCGTCAATTTCATCCGCTGTAAGGGAGGAGTTTAACGCACGGATGATGGGAATACCTCCTCCGCAGCTTGCCTCAAACAGGAAATTGATTCCTTTTTCCCTGGCAATGTCCATCAGCTCCGGACCGTATTTTGCTACCAGTGCCTTATTGGAAGTGCAGACATTTTTGCCTGCCAGAAGCGCTCTTTTTATAAAATCATAGGCAGCCCCTGTTCCTCCCATTACCTCTACTACAACTTCTACTTCCGGGTCATTTATGATCTGCTCATAGTCATGAACGAGAATTTCTTCTACAGGATCCCCCGGAAATTCGCGAAGGTCAAGAACATATTTGATGTTAATCTCTTCTCCGGCTCTTTTGTTAATGCTTTCGTGGTTGGTGCGGATCACTTCCACCACACCGCTTCCAACTGTGCCATATCCTAACACTGCAATGTTTATCATCTGTCCGTTACTCCCTGCCTAAAATTTTCAAATAATGGATACCTTCCATCTGTTCAATATCATCGATCATCGCCTCTGCATCTCCCTCGCCCTGAAGGATCTGTACACTTAAGGTAAGTGTGGCAATACCACTTATGGGAATGCTCTGATGTATGGTCAGAATATTTCCATGATTCTGTGCAATGGCCCGAAGAACATTGGATAAAATTCCGGGCTCATCATCCATCTGTATAATAAATGTAATAGTTTTCCCCTTTGCTTCCTCATGGAACGGGAAAATATCATCTTTATATTTATAGAAAGAACTCCGGCTGATTCCTACTGCGTCTGCAGCTTCCTGAACCGTAGCTACACGCTTGGATTCCAGAAGCTTCTTCGCAGCTACCACGTTCAGAAGTACTTCAGGCACAGCCCGCTCTCTTACTACAAAATACTTGTTTTTCTCTGTTGTCTTTGGCATATGGGGTTTCCCTCCATTTCACTGTACCTGTCTTTTTGCTGTATTGGTTTTCCCCAGACCTGACATTCTTTATTGTGCCGGTCTCTTCGCAAGTGCGATCCACTTCAGGTAGGCATTGATAAAGATGTCAATAGCGCCATCCATCACTGCATCTACATTTCCGGTTTCCTCATTGGTACGGTGATCCTTGACCATGGTATATGGCTGCATGACATAGGAACGGATCTGGTTGCCCCAGCCGATATCTGTCACCTCACCGCGGATTCCGGAAAGTTTAGCCTCTGCTTCCTGCTGTTTCAGAAGATACAGCTTTGCCTTTAACATCTGCATAGCCTTATCTTTATTCATATGCTGAGAACGCTCATTCTGACACTGTACCACGATCCCGGTGGGGAAATGGGTGATACGGATAGCAGATGATGTCTTGTTGATGTGCTGTCCACCGGCACCACTGCTTCGATAGGTATCAATTCGGATATCCTCGTCATTGATCTCCACATCCAGATCCTTCTCAATATCCGGCATAACATCACAGGATACAAAGGAAGTCTGACGCTTTCCGGCCGCATTAAACGGGGAAATACGAACCAGGCGGTGAACACCCTTTTCAGACTTCAGAAGTCCGTAAGCGTTCTCACCATTTACCTGGAAGGTAACGGATTTCACACCGGCTTCATCTCCATCCAGATAGTCCAGTACTTCAATGGTAAATCCCTTGCGCTCTGCCCAGCGTGTGTACATACGGTATAACATACCACACCAGTCACAGGCCTCTGTTCCGCCGGCTCCTGCATTGAGCTTGATAATAGCATTTTCGCTGTCATACTCTCCTGAGAGAAGAGTCTTCACACGGATATTATCAAACTCTGTTCGGAAATTATCCAGCATCTCCTGGATTTCTTCGATCATGGACGGATCATTTTCCTCATAGCTCATCTCGATCAGGGTCTCCATATCTTCCATCTGAGTCACCAGATTCTGATAGGTTTCCATGTCGTCCTTCATGCTCTTTAATTCTTTCA
The DNA here is from genome assembly GCA_934394595.1 of uncultured Blautia sp. GTDB lineage: Bacteria > Bacillota > Clostridia > Lachnospirales > Lachnospiraceae > Blautia_A. The sequence continues at coordinate 5,426 of CAKRRX010000143.1, forward strand.
TTTTCTTCTGGGATACTTCTGCATTGTCCCAGAAATCAGGCGCTTCCATTTCGCGCTCTAATTCTTCAACCCGCTTTTCTTTGTTAGCCAGGTCAAAGTGAATCCCTCACTTCCACTAATGGTTCTGTGTATGTTGCAAGAATGCTCTTGAACTGGTCTAATTCAACCATAGCTTCACCTTCTTTCTATTATTTCTCCAACAATGCTGTTCTCTGATTCCTGTCCGTCATCAGGGAACAACACACAGACTTTCAAACTATACAATAGCATATTTGGGGGCAAAATACAATAAACACCGTTTTTTTTTACATTCCTCTAACACAAAAAAACAACGGAAATCCACTTTTGCGCAGGATCTCCGCTGTCTGTTTTTACTGCACCGAATTTTTTATAAAATCCGTTTTTTGCCTGATTATTTTACTTTGATCTTAACCTTTGCATAAGCGCCGCTTGCTGCTCTTACGTAAATATAGCAGCTTCCTTTGCCTTTTGCTTTTACAACACCGGTCTTGCTGACAGTTGCCACTTTCTTATTGGTTGTGCTGTAAGTAAGCTTGGTTGCGTGCTTCATTACAGAAAGCTTTTTGCTTGCCAGTGTCTGTGTCACTTTCAGCTTTGTACTCTTTCCCTTTTTCAGGGAAATAGTCTTCTTGGAAACCTTTACAGCCTTTACATTGGTAGAAGTTCCGCCTGTAGTTGTCACATGAATGGTGTTGGAAGTCTTAATATAAGTCTTCACTCCATTTTTAACTGTGTAAGCTTTCACATAATAAGAATATCCGGTAGCTTTTTTCAGTTTTGTGTTGCTCCAGCTTGTTGTGGTATTCTTGGTTACGGTTTTCAGAAGCTTGTAAGCACCTTTATCGCATTTTCTTCCGTAGATCTCATATCCGGCAGCGCTTGGGATCCTGGTCCATTTCAGCTTGATGCTTGTCTTTGCTGCTGTTGCGCTGAGGCGGGATACAGTGTTGTCCTTTG
>CAKRRX010000144.1 GCA_934394595.1 uncultured Blautia sp.
TCTTACGTAATTGAAATTTGCCACTCGCGTAAACGAAGACCTGCAATCATGCTATTTTTCAGATCAATTCCTCTACAATTTCCTTCAATGTACTTACTTCTCCCACATTTCCAGGGAAAATAATGTACGGCATACCAGGAAACTTACTCTCTTCTCCTGTCATCCATACCGGGATACCCTTCTTCACTTGCCCCATAACCCGGGCTTTCTTTACGCGAAGAGCTTTGGTTCCTACGTCAGATGAAGTGATTCCGCCTTTTGCAATGATAAATTTCGGCTTCACAGAAAGCTTTCCGATAATACTGGTCACTGCGTTGGAAATCTTTACAGAAATCTGCAGTTTCTCTTCCGGAGTCATATTCTCCGGCGCAAGAAGCTGTCTGCTTGTATAAATTACAACGGTTCTTCCAGACAGGCTTTTCTCCTCTGCTGCCTTCACCGTTCTCTCTACTTCTTTCTCCAGACCATTTTCTTCAAATACGGCATTTACCTGAAATTCCATAAAATCAGCCTGTCCGTCCAGTTTCTTCAGACAGTTCAGCTGATCTGTGGTTTTCTTTACATGGGAACCGATCAGTACGATTCCGCCGTTCTTTGTATCGCCTTCCAGCTGTGCTCTTCCAAGAAGTGGCTGATCTGAAATGCGTCCCATCACTTTGGTAAAAGCAGCGGCAGTTCTTGCCATGTAATGCTTTCCATCTTTCATTGCAAGTACAAGTGCGGCACAAAAAACTTTCAAATCTGCATAAGATACTGCATTGACGATAATTTTCGCCATATTCTGTGCGGACATCAGTTTCTCCTTGATTTCCTGCACATTCAGGGCATTGAGTTCTTCCAGGGAAATGGTGATACAGTCCTCTTTATGGTACTTTCCTTCTGTTTTTTCCTCGACGTATTCCGTAAGATCTGAGGATTTGTAGCCGAAGGTTTTGTCCCTGGCAAATTCTGTCATACCGGCTGGAACCAGGTTATCCTGCTCTTTTACATAGTGGATATTGTCCATTGTGTAGCGGCCGCCTTCTGGAAAAAACGGGCAGATGATCTCACCGTCAACAGCTGTGCTCCCTGCAGAAGCTCCATTGTCTGCTGCCGTTTTCTCTGGTCCGTCTGTATTCCCGTCAGCCAGTCCTTCCGCCAGAAGCTGTGTTTCCAGCGGATAATGACCTCTTAAAGTGGAATCTCCACGGGAAATGATCATAAAATCCTGTCCCAGTTTCCCAGCCACCTTCGCCACTCTTGCAGCAATTTCCAGGTGAGCCTTTGTGGTCTCTTCCACAGAAAAGCTGCGGGAATTGGTGAGGATAAAAAACATGGATTCTTTTTCCTCAAAGCCCTTGCGAATGGATTCTTCCTCCCAGTCTGTATAAACAGACACATCATGAACGGTCTGCACACCAGTAGGATCATCATCCAGCACTACTAATTTTTTATGAAAACCTTCCATTGCCTGGGAAAGAAGGGCTTCTGCTTTGTCAGCATCTGTTTTGCTTCTCTCCTCGACGGTATGGAAAGGAATTACTTTGCATTCCATAATCTCTATAACTCTCCATTCTGTTGCGTTGTCGTCAGTCGCCGTAGCCACCGCTACGCCTCCTTTCTCCGTCTTGCATATGAAGAAATCATCCTGCGCCAATATAGCAGAAACTTAATTTTCGATGTACTAGATTTTGCACGGCAGGATTTTTTACATTCATATCCCAGGTTGTGATAACTCAATTTATTATACGGTATATGCGACAGGGAACCAGATCCTCATTTCTCCATAATCACGGTTATCCCATGCATAATACGGAATCAGACGTACATGCTTTCTGCTCATGCCATGATATTTCAACGGCTGATAAAGCGCATTTCTGTCAAATTCAGAGCGGTCAATGGTATATTCCTCAGTTTCAAGCGCCATCATTCTTCTTCCCTGAATTTCAAATTCCACAGGAGTAAACTCTGCATTCAGATCCAGGTAAACATCATCCAGATCTGCCGCGTGGGTATCCACACTCTCGCAGCAGTATACCAATGGTCCCCGCTCGATTGCAGCCTGCCCCACAGTTTCTTCCACCATATTGTTTGCAACAGTATAGCGAACCTTCATATCCAGACTCAACTGCACATCCATATTCTGAGGATCTTCCACCAGAATATCAAGGTAAGTTCCAGCATCCTCTTTCGTCAGTTCGCGGTCTGCACCAGTGCCCTTAATGGAACCGCCTGCTGACCATCCCGGAACGCGCAGTCTTAAATGGACCGGGGCATTTACTTTCACATCTTTTGCTGTGAAGCAGATCGTTCCGTCAAATGGATAATCGGTAGACTGCACAAGTGTAAATTCCCCACCATTTTCCAGCTTCACCTGCGCCTCACTTGCACCGTACATACCAGTCCATACGCTGTTATCAGATGTAAGATATGCATACTCACTGGACTGTGCAATGGTTCTTGCCAGGTTTGGCGGACAACAGTAGCTGAGAATATATTCACTTCTGGTAAGCGGCCAGATCAGCTTATAGTCAAGCTTTTTGGCACGTCTTAACATGTTTTCATAGAAAAATCTTTTTCCGTCCAGGCTCAGTGCAGCCAGGTTGGTATTCAGCATCATTCGTTCCAGAATATCAAAGTACTCTGCCTTTGGCTCCAGCTGGAACATGCGGTACGCCCAGAAAACGCCTCCCAGAGATGCACAGGTCTCATTATATGCCGTGATATTCGGAAGCTGATATTCATAACCATAAGCCTGATGCACAAGCTGATGGTCAAAAAAGTATCCATAGGGGGAGGCACCGTTATACAATGCTCCACATCCGCCTGTGATATAAAGCTTTTTATCCACAAGACTTCTCCATACCTTGTGGAGAACCTCCATATAATCCGGATCTTCCTCTTCCAGGCAAAGGTCAGCCACACCTGCATAGAGATAGTTTGCACGTACAGCATGTCCCAGAATCTTTTCATGCTGTTTCAGCGGAATCTTATCCTGGTTATCATCCATACCATTTTTTACACTGTCACGAAGAGCGATTGCCTGCTTTGCAAGCTTCAGATAGCGCGCATCACCGGTGGTGCGATACATCTCCACAAGCCCCATATAATGAGAGGGGCAGACTGCAGTCTGTACCTCGCCGGTACGCTCTGCCTCTTCGTAAAGATGCTCCAGATAATCTGCAGTTCTGGCCGCAATTGCAAGGAAATTATCCTTTCCTGTAATCCTCTTGTGCACACACGCTGCAGTAAACATGTGGCCGAAGTTATACACTTCGAAATCATTAATATCCCCCATTCGGGAAACGCCATTTCCGCTTCTTTCCCCGATGATCTGCTTGGTGGAAAGATAACCGTCCGGCTGCTGTGCTCTGCCGATCAGGTCTATATAATTCTCAATTTCTTCCTTCAGCAGCTGATTATCTGTCTGGTAAGCAGTATAGATGGCAGACTCCATCCATTTATAGAAATCTCCGTCTCCAAAAACGGTTCCGTCAAAATCTCCCTCTGCATCGCCGGCACAAATTTTAAAATTCTCTACTACATGGCTGATATCCTTGCTGTCGAACATGTGCTTCAGCTGGGGTACGGTACTGTTCGCGCAGGTGTCAAAGCGTTCCTTCCAAAGGCCGCCGGTCCACTTTACTTTCATTCCATCCAGGGCATGAACCTTCGCGTATGGGGATCTGGTTGTATCTGTCAGCATGATTATTCTCCTTCTGTAATTTCATATTCTGATTAAACGGACATGTCGCCTATCAGCGACATCACCATATAGAAAAGTCAGCTGCTCCGCGATATTCCATATATTATTCTTTATAAGCCTTTCGCTTTCAGTGCTGCAGCAAGTGCCTGTGCTCCAAAGCGCGGGCTGGAAAGTACCGGTTTGCCGGTCTTCTCGTGGATTGCGTCCTCTGCATAGGCCATAGAGCCCTGTGCCAGAAGAATTACATCTACCTGATCTGCGATCTCAGCCGCTTTTCCGCAAAGAAGTGCCTTAAATTTATTCTGGTCTGCACCAAAAGCATCTACCAGACCATCCACCAGCTCTACATGACGATTCATCTCTCTTGCCACACGGGAAACTGTATTCTTAGTTGGTTCCAGAGTGGTAGGCAATGTAGCCAGAACGCCCACTCTCTTGCCAAGACGTGCTGCCTCACGGCACATCTCCTCGTCAATACGAACAATTGGAATACCGGTATAACGGCCAATGTCCTGAGCCGCATCTGCAACCTCGCCAACAGAAGAGCAGCAGTTCAAAACCGCATCTGCGCCGTCAGAAACAGCCTGCATATACATTCCTACAAGACGGGCTGCTGCGCCTGCTGTTACATATCCATGCTCTCTTACTTCTGCCAGAATAGACGGATCCTGATAATTCAGGATTTCCGGTGCATCTCCAAGATTCTTTCTGATTTCTTCATTTACACACTCAATCAACTCTGGTGTGGTACTTGTATAAACAATTCCTAATTTCATTTCCCTGTTCTCCTTCTCTAAACTGATCTAAACTGTTGCAAAGCCCCTGGCTTCTGCAGCCCACAGCCTTTACTTTCCTCAAACAAAAGCCTGGCAGTCAGTCTCCAGATCTGCATTTTCACTTGTGAATTCTGCCCTACTAAAGTACCAAAACCCACTCCGCCTTTTTATAATCTATACAAAAATTTTACGATTACAGGGCCTCCACCGTCAAGTCCAATTTCTTTATTTAGTGTCACATTTATTTAGCGCTACCATCTTCCCACTCTTTTCTCCATAAACGGGATTTTGCGAGCATAGCGACAGGCGCATGAACACTGTCTGAACCCCGAAGAGGTAAGTTTGTTCATGCGCCTGTCAATATGCGACGGAGCAAAATCCCGTTTTTGACGTTGTCCGAAACACAACGTTGCTCCTGGGCGTCCGCCCTGATTATTCCCTTTTACTTGTTTGTAATCACAGAAGCAACTGCTTTCTTCCATCCTGCATACTTCTGCTCACGTTTTTTCACTTCCATGTCCGGTTTATAGGACACGCGGTTTAATTTTCCAAAAATACTTTCATCCCAGACGCCAAGCTGCAAGCCTGCCGCATAAGCTGGTCCGATAGCGGAAAGCTCCTCGGAATCCGGAACCAGTACTCCGGCATCTGCAATATTGCTCTGGAATTGCATCAGATAGTCGTTTCGGGTCGGACCGCCATCTACGCGAAGCTCCTTCACCGGAACACCAGCATCCTCAGACATAGCCTGTACAACATCTGTAATCTGATAGGCAATACATTCAAGTGCAGCTCTTACAAACTCAGCCTTGCGGGTAGTACGGCTCATGCCTACAACAGAAGCTCTCGCCTCGCTGTCCCAGTAAGGAGCGCCAAGACCACTGAATGCAGGAACCAGATACAGACTGTCCTCCTGAATGGCTTTTTTTGCCAGTTTACCGGTTTCTCCAGGAGAAGAAATGATCTGAAGATCGTCCTTCAGCCAGGTAATCACAGCGCCTGTATAGTTCAGATTGCCTTCCAGCACATAGTTAACCTTGCCGTCGATTTTCCATGCAAGAGAAGTCACAACCCCATGGGTACTGAGAATTGGCTTCTCACCAATATTCATCATAATAGAAGAACCGGTTCCATAAGTGGATTTGATCATACCAGGCTGCAGGCATCCCTGACCAAAAAGAGAGCCGTGGGAATCTCCAAGTACGCCATGGAGCGGGATTTTATGAGGAAGAAGTCCCTCGAAATCCGTCTCGCCGAAGCAGGCATCGGAATCTGTAACCTCTGCCATATTTGCCGGGTCAATGCCAAATAACCCGCAGATTTCCTCATCCCATTTCAGGTCAAAAATATTGAAAAGCTGCGTTCTGGAAGCATTGGAATAATCGGTTCTGTATTCTTTGCCTCCTGTCAGCTTGTAAACCAGCCAGCTGTCAATAGTACCATGGCAGATTTCATGACGCTCTGCTGCCTCTTTTGCACCCTCTTCATTTTCCAGAAGCCATGCGATCTTGGACGCCGGGAAATATGGAGAAAGATTCATTCCGGTTTTCTGGCGGATCATTTCTGCTGCGCCGGCCCTTTCCACACGTGCACAAATATCTACTGCGCGGGCACACTGCCATACAACTGCATTTCCGTAAGGCTTACCGGTGACGCGGTTCCAGGCAAGTGAAGTTTCACGCTGGTTGCTGATTCCCAGACCAACCACATATTCCTTCTCTACCCCCTCCAGAAGCTCTTTCACAACCTCCAGAACATTGCTGTAAATCTCCTCAGGATCATGGGAAACCCAGCCCTTTTCATTGATAATCTGCTTGTGTGGACGGTCAGTCCGGCGCATAATGCTTCCTGTCTCATCGAAAAGGAGCGCCTTGGTACCCTGGGTACTCTGATCTATACTGATAATATATTTT
>CAKRRX010000145.1 GCA_934394595.1 uncultured Blautia sp.
GAAGCCTCATCTGTAGTAACATCAGAAGCCTCATCAATAACAGAGGACTCGCCATACAGCTTCTCAAAGAACTTCATGGTATCATCAAACAGTGTCTGCTTATCCTCAGAAGAAACTGCCTCGCCAAGGAAGTCGATATCTGTATTGGAAGGATCAACGGAACCATCATCTACAAGGTCAATGCCAAAGAGGTTCTTTAATTCCTTCTCAAGCATATTCAGCTCAGGAGTAAGGTACTTCTCATCGCCTGTCTCTGTATAGGAAATTGCTCCATTGCCAAGAATACCAAGATATTTCTGAAGAACCTTGATGGTAAGCTTATTGGCTGTATCGCCATCCAGAACTACATTGCATACTGCATCGTCGCCCATAACCTGCTTCAGGGACTCAGCATCACCGCTGTACTCACCTTTACAGAAGGTCTTGGCCTGCTCAAATTTTGCCTTGGCATCCTCTGCAAGGAAATCTGTATTCAGCTGGGATACATCTGTGATCTCATCCTCACCATTCTCTGTGGTGCTGCCGTCAGTGGAACCTGCTGCTTCAATATCTCCGTCTGCGGAAAGGTCCCCATCCTCTGAACCATCATCGGAACCATCACCCTCATCCGGGAACTCTTCCCACTGCTCGTCAGAAGAAGCAGTATCTGCGCCAGTCTCCTGTGCCAGTTCCGGATCCTCTGTGGAACTCTGGACCACATCATCACCAAGGACGCTCTGGTCAACATTGTCCACGATGCTGTCCGGGTCATCCTCCTCAGCATCGCTGGTATCAGTATCTTCACTTGGCTCTCCGGTCACATTCTCATTTACACGCTCCAGAGTCTCTTCCATATCAGAGTAATCATAATTCTGGTCTGCGATCTGCTGCAGCAGGTTCACAATGGTATTAATCTGGTCGTCTGTAAGAGAGATGTTATTATTATTTACAATATTATAAACGATATTGTAGATATCATCTGCATTCTGAACATTATCACCGATGATCTGCATCTTCGCCTGATTGATCACATTGGTAGCCTCATCCTGGCCAACCTCGCTGGCAAGATTACCGGTAACTACCATCTCCTCAGTAGCGATCTGCTTCTTGGTCTCATCCAGCTTCTCACCGCTGGCTGTCTCATAAGCCATCTGGATACCGGTGAGGGCTCCTGTACCGGAAACCTCAAATGGGCAGGCAGCTACTACTTCACAGTTCTTAACACCGGAAGTGGAAAGGGAGCTGGCGATCATATTACAGGTAACCCAGTTCAGGTTCGCAGTACGTACCTTGATACCGCCGGACTGGGTAGGCTTCACATATGCACAGCTGACAGTCCTGCTGCCGATCTGCTCTGCCGGAACATAAGCACTTAAATGATTCTTCTCATCCTGATTGGTAACATAAATGATCTGTACCTGACTGGAATCTACCTTAAAGTACTTCAGCATGGTATTCTTCTGTGCATCAGAAAGATCTGCGCCAAGTGTAACAACCTTCATGCCATCTGCCATAGCCGGAACAGATGGAATCACACTTCCCATAACCATTGATGCGCTGCAAATAAGTGCAGCTAATAATTTACCTTTCTTCATAACTTTTCCTCCATAACTTGAGTTAGAGTGTAATCTCATTTCTTAGTGGTATTATAGCATACTTTTCCGGACTTTTGTAATTTTAATTATCAATCCAGCACTTTTCCCAAAAGCTCCCTTACCTCCTTCACAGGTGTGATCTGAAGCTTTTCCTTCACCTCATCAGCCACATCTTCCAGGTCATCCACATTCTCATAAGGAATAAACACCCTCTTTACACCGGCTCTCTGGGCTGCCATCAGCTTCTCAGGCAGACCGCCGATAGGCATTACCGTTCCTCTTAAGGAAACCTCACCTGTCATGGCAATATCACAGGGAGCTGCTTTTCCCGTGACAAGGGAAGCCAGTGCTGTCACAAGGGTAACACCTGCAGAAGGACCATCCTTTGGCACTGCCCCTGCCGGAACATGGATATGAAGATCATTTTTCTCAAACATTTCCACAGATTCCGGATACAGGGACTTTACAAGGGTAATGGCAATCTGTGCAGATTCCTTCATCACATCCCCAAGCTGGCCTGTGATCTGTACCTTTCCGCTGCCCTTTGTAAAAGAAGTTTCTATAAACAAGATCTCACCACCGGCACTGGTCCAGGCCATTCCTGTAACCACACCGGGAACCGGATCTGCAAGAATCTTTTCGTGGTGGATTCCTCTGTTTCCCAGGAACTCCGGCACACGCTTTTCGCTGACTGTGATACTCTTCTGCTCACCCTTTACCAGCTTCACAGCTGCATATCTGCAAAGCACGTCCATCTGCTTTTTCAGGCCACGGACACCGGATTCCGCTGTATATTCCTCTATGATACGCCGGATGGCATCATCACTTACCTTCAGATTCTGTGCCTTGACCCCCATGTTCTTCATTGCCTTTGGAAGAAGATGCTTCCTTGCAATGTGGAATTTCTCCACAGCAGTATAGCCCGGGAAGCTGATCACCTCCATACGGTTCAGAAGAGGCTCCGGAATGGAATCTGTGGAATTGGCAGTGCAGACAAACAGCACATTTGACAAATCATAAGGTGCATTCATGTAATGATCTGTAAAGCTGTTATTCTGCTCAGGATCCAGTACTTCCAGAAGCGCGCTCGCCGGATCCCCACCGTAATCCTTGGCCAGCTTATCTACCTCGTCCAGCACCATAACCGGATTCTGGGCTTTGCTGCGCTTCATTCCTTCCATAATACGTCCCGGCATAGCGCCAATATATGTCCTTCTGTGTCCGCGGATCTCCGCTTCATCCCGGATTCCCCCAAGGCTGATCCGCACATACTCTCTGTGAAGCGCCCTGGCAATGCTCTGCCCGATGCTGGTCTTACCTGTACCGGGGGCACCTACAAACAACAGGATCGAGCCGGATTGCTTCTTATTTAAAGCCATAACCGCAAGCTGCTGGATGATGCGCTCTTTTACCTTCTTCAGGCCATAATGATCTTCATCCAGGATCTCCTCAGCCTCTTTCAGGTCGATCTCCTTCATTTCCTCTGTTTTCCAGGAAAGACTGGTGACAAAGTCCAGATAGTCGTACAGCATACCATACTCATGGCTGTCCTTGCCCTCCTGCTTCATGCGGTTCAGAACCTTCTCGGCCTCTCTTCTGGCTTCCTGGTTCATACCGGATTCCTGGATCTTCTTCTCGAAACGCCGCACATCAGAAATATTCTCCGGATGCATTTCATCCAGCTGCTGCTGAAGGAATTCGATCTGCTTCTTGATAGCAGACTCCCGGTAAAGCTTCTCATTGGAATTCTTCTGTGCAGTCTCCGCTTCCTCGCTGACACGGAAAATCTCCATCAGCTCATACACCGCATTTTCCATCAGCTCCAGACGCTCCTTGCGGGAATCCACTTCCAGGATGTGATATTTCTCAGCCCAGGAAAGATTCATATAACCAGCCAAAGCGCTGATCGCTTCCGAATAGCTCTTCCAGTGATAGATCATACTGCGCACCCAGACGCCCCACTGAAAGCCCTTTGCAAAATCCATCAGCTCTTTTTTGATTTTTTCAAAGCGGGTCTTCTCCTCTTCCTCTGAAACATCCATCACGTCCGGACGATCTGTGGCCTCTGCCAAAACCTCATTTTCACTATATTCTACAGAAGTCACCTGTACTCTGCACTTGGTAGTGACTTTGATACTGCCTTCCTCATCTATACTGTCAATGGTACCAAGAACACCCACCGGATAAATCGTCTCCATGGAAATCTCTTCCGGCGGCATTTCCTCCTTCTGCATTACAAACAGAATCTCTTCTCCTATATTATCCTCTGTGATCTTCCCCTTGGGGAACATATCTTTTTTAAAGAAAAATGTAACTCCCGGTAAAAGAAGAAGTTCATAAACAGGTACTGTGATCATACATTTTCCTCCTCTATGTAAATATCCTTCTCGCAAAAGATCTGCTCCATCCGGTACCGCATATCCGAAAAATTCTTCCGGTAATCTGCACGCGGTTGCAAAAGATCCGTCTACATTATCAGCACTCCCATCATTCGAGTGCCAACATATGATTATAGAAAATGGCGAACTCCAGTGAATCCGCCATCCCTTCTTTGCGATATAACAATTATATCATTAAATATGAATTATGCAAGAACATTTTTTCGATTTTAATTCTGCCTATAACCACTTTTTCTATTTTAATTCTGCCAGCAGATCTGCTCCTCTTTTACCAGCGGATAGGTGATCAGCTGACTTCCCTTCAGATCCTCCCTGTGCATATCCACAGCACTGATCTGGTGATTGTCATAGGTATTATAATAGTAGATTCCCTTATCCGTATTACAACAGGAGGTATACAGCGTGATCTCATACTTGTCCTCTCCAAGCTTGCAGCAGCCTCTTTGCTGATCCACAGACCCCAGAATATGGAAAAACTGGCTGACACTTTCCATTTCAGAATCTCCGGAAAGAGAATTCATCTTCACAAATGCCACCCGCACGAACCTGGACTGGGAGGAAAGATCTCCCGGCAGTCCCAGACCGCCCATACCACGGCTGTACTGCTGCAGATTCAGTTCTTTCGCAAAGCGATTTTCCGGGTTATCCACAGAAATGTGCATATAGTTATTAAGATTAAACATTTGGAGTGGAAATTGTGGATTATTTGTCATTACTCCCACTGGATTCTCATAGATCATCAGTCCCTCTTTCACAGATTCTACTGTAATGCATTCCTCTTTGTCTGCAATGATCCAGTGAAGCTGTGCCACCGGCAGATTCTCCTTAAAGGGGGTATCAATGAGATTCATTCTGGACAGAAGCACTTTTGCCTCTTTCACAGTAGCGCATTTACCAAGGATCCATGGAATCAGCTCAAACTGCGTGATATTGTCCAACCCATCCTTTGGCTTATTGTAATGGGCATTCCCCACAAAATTCAGACCTGCGATTCCCAGACCTTTTTCATTGACAGCATCATAATATAACGGATACTCATCCATCACACAGGCCATGCCGATCATGGCATAATGGCTGTCCAGCCTTCCCATTTCCCGCAATACAAAGGGGTAATTTTCCGGTGTCACCACCACCTGATCCCCATAAGACATCTCATAATCCAGTGTTCTGCCAAAATAAAAGTCTTTTGTTTTATAGGTTGCTGCTGTACACATAAAAAATACCTCCTAAAAAACTCATTCATCCCTGCCCCACTACCTGTTCCAGAAAACCACACAGATCCTTTTCCAGATCCCTGTGCTTTTCCAGATTCATCTCAATGGTCTCAGCCAAAGCCCACAGGCTCCTGCTGATGTACCCGTAAAATTCCTCTCTGAAATCAAAATAGATCAGATCTTTGTATTCGTTTAATCTGGCAAACATAAAATATTCACCCTCCAATGCGCTGGAAGAATGCCAGATATACAGCAAAAACAAAGTCCCACTCTTATTTTTTACATAATATGACTTCTTTATATTAACAGAATTTGTATAAAAGTCAATGTACAGGCCAGGGGTCTCCAGAAGCTCTTCCAGAAGCTGGTCAATGTTTGGATAAGAGCCCAGACACTCCCAGCTGATCTGATCAGCCCTGGTTTTCTGATATAATTTATTTAAAAAGAGATTTAAACGTTCCTGAATTTCATCTTTCATACCTTATAACACCCTCTCTGAACAATTTGCTCTAACGAACCCACGATATCCAGACATTCTACCTGGCGGTTTGGCGCACCTCCACGTCTGATATTTTCACAGATATTTTTCTGCCTGCTTTTCAGCTCATCCAGCTTCTTCTGATCCTCTGCACAGAAAATACCTTTATGGCTTCCTGCCCTGCAGATAATGTTAAAAACCTGCTTGGCCAGCTGATATTCCAGCCCATCGGTCTCGATCAGTTTTTTCTCCAGAAGGAGAATATTCTCCTCCAGCTCCTGACGCTGTTCATTGAATGCATTCTTGGCAACTGCGTCGATTCGCTCCTTTCGGATCTGTTCATCAATCTTCTTCGCAGTTCTAAGTGTCCGGACCGAAAGCCACAGGGAAATCACACCGATCACAATGGACAAAATCCCCAGCAGATTGCCCCAATCCGATAATTTCAGAAACTCTATTATTTTCATAGTACATCTCCCCTGCCCTGCAGGGCTCCCCCAAAAAAGTAAAAAGGACTTATTTTTAAGCTCATCCCAAAGCTTCAACGTTGTACAGAAGTATAGCACAAAATTCGTCATCCCCAATTAAATATGCACAATCTTCAAGTTTTAAAGCATAATCCTCAGATTTTTATGAGGAATATATGAAAATTATGCGAACCCGGCGGAATCTTTAGAACAAATCGGACATA
>CAKRRX010000146.1 GCA_934394595.1 uncultured Blautia sp.
TTCCGCCTCATATCCATTCCATTCAAGTAACTGTGTACTCTCTTCCCACACAGTTACCGCCTGCACCCCTTCCATATTCCGTAAAACACCTATCTGATCCTGATATTCCTGCGAGATCTCGCACAAAATTGTCACAGCGGTCTTTTTCTGTTCATTCATGCTTTTTCCGCAAACAATCAGACCGTTCAGGCAAAAAAATACCATACTCCAGAACAGGCAGATTATAACTGCATCTTTTCGCCATACAAGTTTCCCTGTATACCAGAATACTTCTTTTCTATTCATAAGACTGTCCCTGTTTTTTTCTGCGAATCCATCCCGGAAGAACTACTCCCGCAATACCCAAAACTGCAACTGCGGTTACACCGATCAGAAACTGGTGACCGATTTTAGTGCTTTCTTTTCCATTTGTATCTGTATTTTGTTCTTCTATCTTTAACGGCTGGATCGTCAGTACAATATCACTGGTCTCTTCATAGCAGTTCCCGTTCTCATCTTCATAAGTCAGAAGAATCCTTCCACCTGTCCGTCCGTATCTTTTTTCTGCCGTCTCTTCCCCTGCATTTACCACGCCTGCGAAAGCGTCCAGTTCACCGGAAACAGCGGTTCCTCCCTCAATATTTCCAAGAAAAAGACTTTTATCTGTCTGCAATCCCGGAACATCCACGGTGCATCTCGCATTATAAACCATTCCTCTTCCAACATTCATCAGCTGTACCGGTATCTGTAAACGATCTCCTGCGTTGACTTCTTCCGGAATCTGACCGATCTCCATCGTAAGTTCACTCTTCTGTTCAATCGTTATTTCTATTTGCCCGGCTGCGGTAAGTGTTACTGCGTCCGGATTATCATACGACAGTTCCAGCGTCAGTCTGTATTTTCCTGCTTCTGTCTTTTTGTCCGTCCGGATCTCTACCGGAACTTCCAGTGTTTTTCCTGCACCAAGTTTTTCATAATACTGTGTATTCGTAGCATTCCCAAGAGAAATCCCGTCTCCTTCACATCCTGCAGTAACGGTCATGTTCTGCACATATTTCTTTTTATTCGTATTTTTCAGAATCACTTTCAAAGTCACGGAATCTCCCGCATAAATATGTTCCGGAATCTCTTTACAGTCTGCCACGATCACTTTCGGTTCGGATGTCGCTTTTTCTTCTTTATTTTCTCCTCCGGCTGCATCCCCTCCGGATCCTCCTCCCACAATTTCTGCCGCAGGCACGATATTATCTGTCTCCTCTGAAATTCCACTGGTATCAGATGGCGTTGGTTCCGGCGTTGCTGTTGGCGTGATTTCCGCCTTTTTCTCATCATGGATCTGTACATATACCGTAAAATTCTGTTCTATTTCCTGTTCGTCCAATTGAAATGTTGTTTTTATCTGTACCGGATAAGCACCATTTTTCCTGTCACTTTTCAGTTTTAGCAAAAACTTTATCAGAAAGACTTCTTTCATCTCATCGGTATCATTGATTTTTTCTTCCGTCTTTTTGAATGTCTTCTGATAATTCTGAAATATAAACGGTGCTGTATTCTGATCTCCAAGATCCGGCGATGCTGTCACTGTCTCCACTTCATTTTTTCCATTTAACACAAGTGGAAGGATTATCGATACATTTTCTCCATTCACTTCCGGCTCATATCCATCCTGGTACGCTTTTTCCATATCTCCATACCGATTTTCATTATCCAGTTTCAGTTTTTCATTCCGGGCTGTCGGCTCTGATTCCGCTCCCCATACCTGCACGGGAAGCAGTAAAAGCAACAACATGCACAGTACCTTTCTTATATTTGCCTTCATCTTTTTTCCTCCCGTATCTTATTGATGTTCCGAAGATATCCGTTCTGTATCTCACAGATTCTGTCAAAGTGAACTATATTCTCCCACAAGTTTCCAAATGCCACAAAAGCCGTCCCGGAATCTGTCAGACATCCGGAAAGCCAGGTTCCATACTTTTTACGTTCTTCCTCTGTCATTTTGCCGAGTCCATCTCCTGCCAGGACTATTTCCGGTTCCGTAGAAAATGCTGCGATACTGAGCAAAATACTTTTTTCATATGCCGTAAGATTTTCTGCATATATCATCCGTTTTTCCCATAATACGCTCCCTTTAACCACCGGTCTTATCCGTTCCCACGCCCGTTTTCTGTCATATCCCACGGCAAGCTGCGGGAGTAATATGTAATCCATTGCTCTCATCCGTTCCAGATCCGGAAATTGTTCCGGTATGATCCCTGCACAGGATATTCTGCATGTTCCTTCCTGCGCCGTTATGATTCCCGAAGCCACCGCGAACATCTCCTGCGTATCTTCCCGGATATCCCCTTTGATCAGAACTTTTTCCTTCCTGCCAACCGAAAAGTCCACATGATCCAGAATCAGCCGCTGTCCCCGTTCCCATCGGGTGATCTGACGCATTTCCAGGCATATTTCATCCATTTTTCTCATCTGTCCTTTCCCTTATACATGTCATCGTTCCAGCATCCATTTCGCATACCGTATCACACAGTACATCGATATCATTCTGACTGTGACTGGATAATATAATCGTTTTTTTCTCACCTTTCAGGCTCAGAATCAGTTCGTGCATCTGCTTTACTCCTTTTTTATCCAGTCCGTTAAACGGCTCATCCAGAATCAAAATGGATGGATCTTCCATTACCGCCTGCGCAATTCCCAGTCTTTGCCGCATGCCGAGCGAATATTTGGATACCGGTTTTTTCAGTTTCGGATCCAGTCCTACGGTTTGAAGCACCTCCTGGATTCTTTCTTTTCCAATTTTATGTTGTAAGGACGCCAGGATCTCCAGATTTTTCATACCGGTAAGATTTGGCAAAAATCCGGGCGTCTCTATAATCACACCAATATCTTCAGGAAAATCCACATCTTTTCCAATCTCTTTATAGTTTACAAGAATTTTCCCACTGGACGGATTCAGAAAGCCACAGATACATTTCATCAGTACCGTTTTCCCACTTCCATTATTCCCAACGATTCCATATATTTTTCCTTCCTGAAACTCAAAACAGACATCCTTTAATACCTGTTCTTCGGAAAATTGTTTTGAAACATGTTCCAGTTTAATCACTGTACGCATCTTTTTCCTCCTGTTACTCTTCGGTTCCCCTGAATTGAAAATTATATCGTTTCATCTGCCTCGTACTCAGAAACACCAGAACCGCCAGTATGCTCCCAAAGATCAAAAAAGTTTCTTTCAGACTCGGAAGATTATCGTATCCGAAATTATGCATCGAATAGGTTGCCTGATTCAACGGTGAAATCCATCCTACAATCACCCTGGCTTTATAATAAAATTCATCTGGAAGTTTCAACAGTGTTTTCAGATTATCCGGATTCAGCAAAAGCCCATATGCACTAAACGTCAATGCACTGATAACCCCTGCCAGCTGCCCTTTCCACAGTGTAAAAAACATCTGCAAAAACATCAGTACCAATGCATACAGTAACAGCAGAGCAAAGATACAGCACATCGTCTGGTATGGTCTGCTCATTTCCAGTGTTTTTACTGCTGCAGGAATTCCCAGTGTTTCTCCTTTTTCCGAATATGCCAGCATTGCTGCTGTATAACTCCATGTGTTTTTGGAAAACAGATAGTTCATACACAGTAGTCCTGTGGAACCCAGGATAAACACGAGATAGAGCACACAGGCTCCCACAATATATAAAAGCTGCCCCGCAATCCATATTTTTCTGTTTTCACGAATCAAGAAAAACGGCGTTGCTGTCGTAATAAACGGAAGATCCCCAAACAGCAGCAAAAATAACATGGAACCAAGCAAGATAGAATTGCCATCACCAAACGTCCAGATAAAC
Source organism: uncultured Blautia sp. (assembly GCA_934394595.1). Lineage (GTDB taxonomy): Bacteria > Bacillota > Clostridia > Lachnospirales > Lachnospiraceae > Blautia_A. The sequence goes on from CAKRRX010000146.1 coordinate 3,832, forward strand.
GGTTCCACCAGCTGCATGGTCGTCTCCTGTTCCCTGGCAAACAGAACTAATTTATCTGTCAGCATAAAACATAAAATAAATGCAAGCAAAAATGCTGCCATCACGCGCATATTTTTCTTCCACATTCGAAAATTATAACCGGCTGTAACAAGTATCATTCTGCTGATCCTACGCATATCCTATTCTCCTTCTCGCTGCATCCGCAAAAGCATATCCTGCAATCCCGGTCAGAAACAAAAGCCAGAAAAAGACAGACCAGCCATGCAATGGCCAGTCTGCCTGTACCACCAGCCAATCCGGCGGATAAAACACCCGACATTCCGGGAAATATCGCTCACATAAAATAATCAGCAGATATTCACTCATAAATGGCGCAAGCCATGCCATGTATCGATGATTCACCAACGTTGAAATCCACATGCCGATTTCTGCTTCCAGTGCCCCAAAGGCAAAAAACTGACACAACAGTTGTCCATATTCCCCCAAAAAATTCTGTATGATCATCCATGAAAATCCTTTTTCCATCGGCAGAAAAACCATCCATGTACACAAAATAAAAGCTGTCGTCCCAACTACCAGAATACTTCCACCTGCAACTGCATTTGTGATTGCTTTTGACATTATGTATTTTTTTCGTTCTTTTCGAACCAGTACAAATTTATAAATACCACTTTTATATTCATCCACAAATCCGGTCGCATACGGTACCGTGCACAACAGGGGAAAATACAACCGAATCCCATCGCCCGTCAGAACTTTCAAAATATAACTTTCCGTCCATCCTGCACTCAGTTTCCTGCCACTTCTCAGCACCTCTGCCACCATTTCCAGATTGGTTACGGTGAGAAATATCACAGTAAGAAAAGTTCCCAGGTACAGCCATTGTTTTCGAAATGCTCTTTTTCTATCATACGGTAACATTCATTTTCTCCGTTTAATATCCAAGGGATGTATTGATTACGCTCCCATCAATCCCGTTTATCATCAGAAACTCCTGTTTTCCCCAGTCATCACCATCTACGCGAAGTGTTCCGGAAAACGACCATGCAGGAACCATCAGAAAATCTTCCGTATTGCTTTTTTCTTTGATTCTGAAAAGTCCTTCTGTGATTTCAGATATTTCGCTCTGAATCGTTCCGGTTTCCGTTGCATCCGAATCCAGAAATGCTGATTCTGTAAACTGCGCCTGTGCCTGTTTTTTGAATGTCTGATAAATCTCCTCAAAATCCATCGTTTCTACATTTTGATTTTCTATCTGTACCACATCCATCGGAGATATCAGTTCCACGCTCGTCAGTACACCGTTTTCAAATCCGATACTCAGAGTTGAATAATAATAATTTGCCGCATACAGATCTTCTGATTTCAGATCAATCAGTGGTCCCTGAAATGCCGTGATATTTTCATAAGACGGTGTATAGGTTACCATTATATTTTGTATGCTTTCTGCTTCCGATGTTTTATATTCCGCATACTGCCAGTTTTCCATCCCCAGCTGATTTTTTATCTCATCTGCTTGTTTTACCGCCTCTTCTTTGGATAACGTTCCTGTTTCTTCTTTGACCCATTCCTGTTCATCTTCATACAGGAACCATTGTGTATTTAACCGATAGTCACTCTCTTCTCTGTTATCCACTTCCACCATCGCCTGATGTCCGTTCACGGTTGCCTGCGCGATCAGCTGACTGGTTTTATCAAGCCCTTCATAATTTGCATCACCGGATGTGGGCATTGGCAGGTCATCATAATAGCCATATGGATGAAATTCCCATGTACACGGAATTTTTTCATCGGCATCGCTGGCTGACGCATATTGTTTTTCGTATTCTTTGATTTCTTCTTCCAGCTCTTTTTTTATCCGGTCTGCCTCTTCCTGGCTTCCATAATCCTCCAGAAGTTTGTCCTGATCACTTATGCGTTCTTTCAGTTGGAGAATCCTATCTTCTATCTCTGTCTTACTTTTTTCTCCAGGTTCATATGCCGTCGCACCCTCAAACAGCACATCCGCCCACTGTTTTGCCTCTTCTTCCGTAATCACATGTGGTTTTACTCTCACAACCGGTTTGTTCCCTTCCAGTCCCGTAACACTCGCATCCACAGATACCTCTATTTTTCCTCCATCTGTCGGAAACTGATCCGTATATTTTTCCGGTACTGATGTGTCACTGTCTTTCTTATTTTCTCTCTGAATCGCCTGTTCCAGTTTTCCCTCATTCTTATTGACCACAATGTCTTCTGTCGGGTTTTCGGCACAGCCGGTAAGTAACAGACAGGAGAACAACATCGCACAAAATACTCCTCTACCTTTTCCCATATACCCTCCGTTCGTCATCTGTAATTTTTCATTTTTATTATTTCAAATGCTTTTATTGTATTCATTTTACATTCTCATTATATTTTTACTTTATTGTTTTGTCAACGCTTTCAAATTGACTTCACCATTTTTTCGGTATA
>CAKRRX010000147.1 GCA_934394595.1 uncultured Blautia sp.
AACCAGGTGATAAAGTTGTTGATTTGTGTAAACATGTTCTCTTTCCTCCATCCTTTTGCCTGAGAGATTAACAGCATGAAACATGCTGCGTACACCTTCGGCGCTCTTCCTTTCATTTTTTGAAGAGACTCTCCTGAGTTACGAATAACCTGTTGACTGTACGAGCATGGCGGTCATTCGTACTGTGTAGAAATACACTGTTACATAGAATATCACAGGAATTGGCATTTTTCAATATATTTTATATGTTTTTATAAAAAAACATTCCAAAAGAGAATGAGTTTACAGGAAAACAGAATGCGTCAATATCCCCCCACCAGGCTTATGAATATCGCAAAGCTCTGTTATCATAGACAACAGGTATTAATTAAGAAAAAAGTGAGGGAACGACAAATGAAAAAGAAAACACTCATGATAGCCGGAACTGTTTTGGCTATGACACTGGCATGTGCCAAAACAGCGATGACTGTATCTGCTGAGGGGGGAACTCTGGTTTATGGAAGCGGTGATTATACCAGAATCAATCCTGCAATGGACGAGCATGGTGAAATCAATATTCTGATCTTTAACGGATTAACAGCTCATGACGGAGATAACCAGGTAGTACCTGCACTGGCCAAGAGCTGGGATTTCGATGATGAAACCAATACCTACACATTCCATATGGTGGAAGATGCAAAGTGGCAGGATGGTGAGCCTGTAACAGCAGAGGATGTTAAATTCACGATCGAAGCCATCATGGATCCGGAAAACGGCTCCGAGAATGCACCAAACTATGAAGATGTTGAGGAAATCAATGTAATCGATGATCACACAGTTGCATTTAAACTGGAAGACAAAAACGTTGCATTTCTTGACTACATGACCATGGCTGTACTTCCGAAGCATCTGCTGGAGGGGGAAGATATGCAGACCTCTGATTTCTTCCGTCATCCCATCGGAACAGGCCCATACATGATTGAGTCCTGGGATGAAGGACAGGCAATCACACTGACAAAGAACGAGAATTATTTTAAAGGCGAGCCAAACATTGACAAGGTTGTATTTAAGATCGTACCAGATGATAATGCAAAGGCACTGCAGTTAAAATCAGGAGAGTTGAATCTTGCACTGTTAACACCGAAGGATGCAGCTACATTTGCAGAGGATGATGCATTTACCTGCTATGATATGAAGACTGCCGATTATCGTGGTATCATGTTCAACTTTGGCAATGAGTACTGGCAGAAGAACCGTGACCTGATCCCGGCTGTATGCTATGCACTTGATCGTGAAGCAATCATTAATGCAGTTATCCTGGGACAGGGAATGCCTGCTTACGGCCCTCTTCAGAGAAATATCTATAATAACGAAAATGTAGAGCATTACGATTATGATCCGGAAAAAGCAAAAGAAATTCTGGAAGAAGCAGGATGCGAAATGGGTGATGACGGCTTCTATTACCGTGACGGTGAAAAAGTCGGATTTGTGATCAGCGTAAGTGCAGGAGATCAGGTGCGTATTGATATGGCTCAGATCGCAGCTCAGGAGCTGAAGGAAATCGGTATGGATGTATCCGTTGATATTCCGGCACAGACAGACTGGGCTGGACAGATGGCATTCCTGATCGGATGGGGAAGCCCATTTGACGCTGATGACCATACATACAAAGTATTTGGAACAGATAAGGGAGCGAACTACTCCAGCTATTCTAACGAAAAAGTGGATCAGTACCTGACAGAAGCAAGACAGTCATCTGACCCTGAGGTTCGTGCAGAGGCTTATGCGAAGTTCCAGGAAGCTCTGGCAGAGGATCCTGCCTATGCAATGATCTGTTATATTGACGCAAACTATGTTGCAGACAGCAATATTAAGGGAATCGATCCTGATACTGTTATGGGGCATCATGGAGTTGGTATTTTCTGGAATGTTGCAGACTGGACAATAGAAGAATAAAGAAAGACATTGAATGTGACGGGGGCACGGGTGTGCCCCCTTTTCACACGATTGGATAAAGGACAAAAAATGGAACATTTATTAGAGGTAAAACATCTTTCCGTGAGCATAGACAGCCCTACCGGTGAAGTAAAGGCGGTTAGGGATGTTTCTTTTGCGTTAAAGAAGGGAGAAGTGCTGGCCATTGTAGGGGAATCCGGCTGTGGAAAAAGTGTGCTTTGTAAAAGTATTATGAAGCTTATGCCTAAGAGTGCCAGAATAAAAAGCGGAAGCATCTCCATTAATGGACAGGATATTACAGGTTACCGGGAAAAAGACATGCAGAAATTGCGCGGAAAAGTGTTTTCCATGATCTTTCAGGATCCTATGACATCTCTGAATCCCACCATAAAAATCGGAAAACAGATTGCGGAAGCTGTGATGATTCACAGAAAGGACTATACGAAGGATCAGGTATACGAAAGAGTACTGGAGCTTATGGAACTGGTGGGAATTACTCATCCAAAGGAACGTTATCATCAGTATCCCTGGCAATTCTCCGGTGGAATGCGTCAGAGATGTGTTATGGCCATTGCACTGGCTGCTGATCCGGATATTTTATTTGCAGATGAACCAACCACTGCCCTGGATGTGACCATTCAGGCTCAGATACTGGATCTTCTCAGGGAAATCCAGATGAAGTTGGGAACTGCTACGATCCTGGTTTCTCACGATTTGGGAGTAGTTGCAAGGGTAGCTGACCGGGTAGCTGTAATGTATGCCGGTAAGATCGTGGAGATCGGTACAGCAGAGGAAGTATATTATGACCCAAGACACCCTTACACCTGGGGGCTGATGAAATCACTTCCTGCATTTGCAAATGGAAAGGAGCAGCTGTATACAATCCCTGGCATGCCGCCTACATTGACAGGACCGTTAAAAGGGGATGCTTTTGCATGCAGAAATGAATATGCCCTGAATATTGACTATGAGGAAATGCCGCCTATGTTCCGGATAACAGACACCCATTATGCGGCAACCTGGCTTCTGGACCCGAGAGCACCGAAGATCAAATCACCTATGGAGGAACGAAGCATTGAATAAAGAAGTGTTATTGGATGTCAGACATCTGACCCAGCAGTTTCATCTGACGAAAAAGGTCACAGTGAAGGCTGTGGATGATGTTTCCTTTCAGATCCACAGAGGCGAAATATTTGGTCTGGTGGGAGAATCCGGTTCCGGAAAATCCACGGTAGCCAGATGTCTGATGAATATTTATCAGCCAGCAGAAGGTGAAATCTGGTATAACAATGTGAATATCTGCGATAAAAAAGAATTTCGAAAAAATAAAAAAATGCTGCAGACCAGAAGGCAGATGATCTTTCAGGATTCTGCATCCAGTCTGAATCAGAAAATGAAAGTGGAAGATATTATTGCAGAACCAATGAAAATCCAGCATATCACACCAAAAAGAGGAAGCTATCGAAAAGAAGCAGCCTTTCAGATGAAATATGTGGGCTTAGAGAACAGTTATCTGGAACGGTATCCATCTGAACTGTCTGGAGGACAGAGACAGCGTGTAGCCATAGCAAGATCCTTATGTATGGAGCCGGAATTTCTGGTAGCAGATGAGCCCATTGCTTCTCTGGATGTGTCCATTCAGGCTCAGATCGTGAACCTGTTCCGACATTTACAGGAAGAGCACGGCTTTACATTTCTGTTTATTGCCCATGACCTGGCCATGGTGGAATATCTTTGCGACCGGGTGGGGGTTATGTATCAGGGAAGACTGGTAGAACTGGCGTCCTCAGAGGAACTGTATGCCAATCCGGTACATCCTTATACGAAAACCCTGCTGTCAGCAATACCTGTTCCGGATCCGATCCGGGAAAGAGCAAGGATTTTGCAGTACTACGATGGGGAAGGAATGGAAAACAGTGTGTGGACGGAAGTGTCACCAGGGCATTTCGCAATGCTTCCATGTGAGAAAAATGAAAAAGGAGTACAGCAAGGATGAGACCGAAAAAGCTGACATATTATGGTAAAAAATGTCTGATATTCCTGATTTCCGTGTTTATATTGTCGGTTGCAGTATTTTACGTGGCACGTCTTGCCCCGGGAGATCCTTTGATCTCCTATTACGGTGACCGTACAGAGAAAATGAGCCCGGAGGAACGGGAGTGGGCTATGGAAAAGCTGGGGCTGAACGAGCCGATCTCTACCCAGTATGTAAAGTGGGTAAAGAATGCTTTTCATGGAGAATTCGGAATTTCTTTTAAATATAAACAGGATGTAGCAGAAGTAATTGGTGGACGAATTGGAAATACACTGCTTCTTGGAGGTGTTGGATTTCTGCTTATTTTTGCAGGTTCCTTGCTTCTTGGAATTCTCTGTGCCTGGAAAGAGAACAGTTTGGCAGATAAGATACTGTGTAAGCTGGGAACCATATCCAGCTGTATTCCGGAATTCTGGATGGCATTAGTGCTGATCCTTGTTTTTTCCGTAAATCTCAGGATCTTGCCAAGCAGCGGCGCTTACAGCACCCAGAAGGCAGGTGATATTGGAGACAGGATCCTTCATCTGATCATGCCATTGACAATTGTAGTTTTGGAGCATCTCTGGTATTATGCTTATATAATCCGGAATAAAATCCTGGAAGAAGTTCGTGCGGATTATGTGCTGCTTGCAAAGGCAAAGGGCTTAAATAAGAGGACGCTTATGTTCCGTCATTGTATCCGAAATGTAATGCCGGCTTATCTGAGTATTATGGCTATTGCAGTACCTCACGTGCTGGGGGGAACTTATGTGGTAGAAAGTGTGTTTTCTTATCCGGGAATCGGGGCATTGTCCTATGAAAGTGCCAGATATCATGATTATAATCTGCTGATGCTCCTTTGCATGATGTCTGGAATCCTGGTGATTTTCTGTAATATTGTCAGCCAGACGATCAATGAACAGATCGATCCGCGAATGAAGGATGAAGTAATAACCGAGAAATCGGAGGTAGTGGAAGGATGACTAATAATTCATTTGAACTGGCAGGCAGCCGCAGAACAGTAGAAGCAATTCCGGAAAAAAAGAAAAAATGGTACAAGGGAAAGCCTGTAGTTTCTGTTGTGGTATTACTGCTTATTGTGCTTGGCTGTCTGTGCGCAGAAATGATCATGACAAAAGATCCTACGTATATGGACCTTTTGAATTACAATAAAGCACCGGATAAAGAATTCCTTTTTGGTACAGATACCATGGGAAGAGATATTTTTTCCATGATCTGGTACGGAGGCAGAATCTCACTTATGATCGGTGGGCTGGCTACAGTGATCTCCACCTTTATTGCAGTGGTAATCGGCGCATTCAGTGGCGTGGCACCGGCATGGCTGGATGAGCTGATCATGAGATTTACGGAAGTATTTTTAAGTATTCCTTCCCTTCTTCTGATCATATTATTACAGGCTATTATAGGGGATGCAAATGTATTCAGTCTGTCCTTTGTGATCGGAGTGACCAGCTGGACAAGCATTGCAAAGGTTGTGCGTACTGAGGTGCGACAGATCCGAAACAGTGAGTATATTATTGCAGCAAGATGCATGGGATCCGGGTTCTTTCACATTTTGTGGAAGCATCTGGTACCGAACTTTTTTTCCTCGATTATGTTTATGGTCGTTATGAATGTAAGGACTGCCATGATCTCAGAGGCCACCTTAAGCTTTATGGGAATTGGTCTTCCCATAGAAGTAATTACCTGGGGAAGTATGCTGTCCTTGTCTGAAAAAGCATTGATGACAGGATCCTGGTGGATCATTCTGATCCCCGGATTTTTTCTTGTTGCGACAGTGCTTTGCCTGACAAATATCGGAAATGCCTGCCAAGAGCAGGGAAACCGTAAGGAAAGTAATTTTTAGCAGAAAGCAGATTTTTTATTATGGAAAATTCTTATGTCCTGCAGTTACAGGAACCGAAATTTAAAGAATTTTATTTAAGCTACAGTGGCTATGCACAATGCGAGCCACTGCATTGCTATGGTCCGGCATCACGCCCACATTATCTGATCCATTTTGTATTAAAGGGAAAAGGAAGATATCAGGCAGCAGGTCAGACTCACTGTCTTACTGCAGGACAGGGATTTCTTATTGAACCTGGTACCCAGACCTTTTATCAGGCAGATAAAGAGGATCCATGGAGTTACCTGTGGATTGGAGTTGGGGGAACTAATGCCGGTAAATATATCCGTGATATCGGATTAAATAGTGAACAGCTGATTTTCAGGTCGGAAAGAGGCGATGAATT
>CAKRRX010000148.1 GCA_934394595.1 uncultured Blautia sp.
GATCACGCAGTATCCATCGGCAATAGCAAATACCGACTCTTCCAAAAAACGATTATTAATAATGTCCTGACTCATACAACTTCTCCTCGTTAATCTTCTAGTAAGAATTATATCTTTATTTTTGTGTATCCGTCAATAAAAAGAGTGTGGTATCTATTCAAATACTTAGTCACCCATTTCTCCACCGATTCCCAAAGTATACTTTGCTCTCATATAATATCCTGATTTTTTCGTATATTGCATTTCTCCCTTCTGAGTATTCTCTTTTCAGTTGCATGACTATGACAAAAGATTTGGAAATAGCGATTCATTAGATGAACTGAAAATGTGCGGAGGAGATTGGGGATAGTAGACGATATGGGGAATATTGAGGGAAAAGAAAAGTCATAGCTTGGGAACCATGACTTTTCAAAAGAACATATTTAATTTCCACTTGCAACTCCGGCAAGTTTTACTGTCACATCATAAGTAGACGGATCATCTTCAACAGATTTTCCGTTAACGCAATCAGCATCTGTTCCTTCCATCCAGATATACACATGAACGGCGATCCCATCATATCCTACATTTGTTGCAATTGCTTCTGAATTGGTTGGAATCGTAAAGTTCTCGCCAGCCTTGGTTGCAGCCCAGTTTTTTGCACCGGTTATTCTTTGATCGGTATAATGTCCTGTGTAAACATATGGATATGTAACTGTATCAAGCTTCGGCTTTCCGTTTACCTTCTGAATACTTGTCCATCCGGCCTTGGCAGTGCTGTCGTTACCTTTGCCTGTTTCATCATCTTTCGCATACACCATACGGAGCGTTTCTTCACCGACAGGCGTCTTTCCATCAGCAGCAACTTCCTGTGTAGTTATAGCCACTCGCATGGAACCTGTAACTGTCTCCGATCCGTTTCCGTTTTTCGCAGTAATAGTAATTGGTGATTGATCATCTTCAACTGCTAAATACACATCTGCCGTGCCAGTCTCTGTAATCGTATAAACAATATAATCACTTCTAATAAATGCATAATAATCGTTACCACTTACTTTATAATTACCCGGTTTTGCATCAATCCCTGTTTCAAAGGAAGGCACTGAATAATCCGTAACCAGACCCTGATTATCCCAGCTCTGACATATATACCAGTTTTTCATATCATCTGAAGATGCCGGACTTAATGTTGCACCCGTAGAAAAGGCTTCCAATGATTTCTGTTCTCCACCATGCTGTGCACCTTCTGAAAGCTTTGCAATCTGCAAAATAAATCCATTTGTAGTAGCACTGATTGTAGAGGTTGTTGCTGTAACAGTATTATTTGCCACATACCACGCATAAGTTGCCGAAGTCAGCGATACCGCTGCAACCATTGTTGAAACAGCTGCTGCAGCGAGTTCTTTTTTCAATTTTTTTACCTGCTTCATACGCTTTCTCCTCATTAATTAGACATTTTAAAAAATGGAAATCGATAAAATGTTTCTATTCTTTAAAATGTCCCCCACGCCACAACCGTGGGGAAACATTCATAGTTATTAGTTGTTGTTAGTTACAGCATTATTTGCACCATCAACAGCAGTACCATCTGTATTAACAGGTGTAGCTGTGAATGTTACAGTTGCTCCAAGTGCTGTCAGCAGATTCTTGCTGTAGTTATCAGTATGAACCTGTTCCTCAGAACCATCATAGAATACATAGCAATCAACAGTTACAGAACTTTTTGCTGCAATTGTATCTGCTAACACACCGTTTGTATTATTTCCTTCTGCACTGGTATTGTCATAATATTTAGTAAGAACTGTGCCATCATTACTTGCTTTATAAACTGCCCACTTATCACCACATACAATCAAAACAGATAATGCATCTGTAAGTTTACTTGTAGTAGTATTACCGGTCAGTTCAACCTTGGAAACTTTCAAATTTTTGAAAGAACCAGCCTTATCATCAGTAGTACCAATAACGAAAGACTGTTTAATTGCATATTTTCCTGTTAATGCAGCTTCTGTATTACCAACATCAAAACGAGAATTTGCAAGCTCCGTAGCAGCATCTTTTGCGGATGCATATGCTGATACAAATTTAGGTTTATTGTCGTCTGTGTTTTTAACTACTTCTGCCGGATAAAGTGCTACACTTGTTTCATCTGCTCTTGTTGCAACAGTTGTTGAAGTGTCCGTTAATTGTTCTTTATCAATTTTCAGGAACGGTGCATTTGATTGCGCACTAATTGTTGTAGTTGTTGCTGTTACGGTATTGTTACTTACAAACCAAGCATATGTGCTTGATCCGAGCGCTACAGCGGCCACGCATACCATGGCGACGTTTCTTACTGAACGATGATACTTTTTTGTCCATAATCCTATAAAAACAACCGTTTAACGATTTTATAACTTGCTTTTATAAGACTTTCAGAATGTATAGCCGTATAACAGCTTGCATTGTCAGGGATTAGAAGTAATTTTGGCATTTTGCACATTGATTTTTTTTATCTGTTATACATATAATAATATTAACAGGACTCCCCGCACCTCTCAACGATGTGCCCCAGGGGAGACATTTTTTTATACGGAGATATTTTATGAATGAAGTAAAACCACACCTGTCCTACAAGGGACAAATAAATAAGTTGCGTGGAAAGGGATGTATTATAGACGATGATTCCTTTTGCAGAGATGTTTTAGTCAACATCGGTTATTACCAGTTTATCACATTCATGAGTGACCACATTGGGGTCAGACCCCCCTACGATTTTTATTTCGCGAAGGACAGGCTCAGATCATTGTTAATTTGCATAAAAATGGTTTTACGCCTGAACAAATAGCTTCTGCAACTAATAAAACACTTGAAGATGTGAATGATATTCTTTTTTCAAAAGATGAAACGCATTGTTCATGAAAATAACATGTTTTTTGCCCAGAGCATTGATTTGCTAAAAACTGCCGCACATTTGTGCGGCAGCCCTAAAATAATTATTTAGTCGCTTCGATAAGTTCTTTCTTTAATTTACAAGTCTATTCATTATTCGCCCTGCTCACCGACTTCTTCCTGTGCTTCTTCGCCTCATAAAGCTGCTGGTCTGCAAGGGAGATCACCTGCTGGATGTCTGTTGAAATATTGGGACGGAACTCGGCGATTCCAAGGGAAATCTCCACCAGGAAGGGCTTGCCGGATTTTTCATTAAAAAGCTTACATGCCATCTTCACACGCTCCCGGAATTTCTCCCCGAAACCGGCTTCCTCGCACTCCAGCATAATAATATATTCATCACCGCCCACACGGCCCAGAATATCATTGCTGCGCAGGCATCCCTTTAATATTTCGGCAACACTCCTGAGGGCAAAGTTCCCAGCCGAATGCCCCCAAGTGTCATTAATCTCTTTTAAGTGATCCAAATCACCGTAGATCATATATGCCCTCTGGCCATTTCCAGCCTGGCAAACCCGCTTGGTGTGCTCCATAAACCCGCGCAGATTCAGAAGTCCGGTCAGCTCATCATACTCGGAAATAATACCAAGAACGCGGTTTTTCTCCTTAATCTCTTCCATATCCCTGGACATCTCCAGCCGTCTGGCCGCCTCTGCCTTGCTGATCTCCAGATAATGCAAGGACAGACCGATCTGCAGACTGATCACATAGAAGAAAGGAAAATCCTCCTGGTCAATGTCGCAAGCCAGGAGTCCATACTGCTTCTCCCCGGAAAAGAGAAGAAAGACCATAAACTGGTGGCGCTCTTCATCCTCCATCAGATCACAGATTCCGTTTTCCTTCATGACCAGAGGTCTCTCGTAAGCCGCCTTGGTAACGATCCTGCCATTCTCATAGCTGGCAGCAAGATGAAGGTTATAAGGGCAGGTCCACTTCCGTTTGCCATCGTAAACAATCGGTTCATCCAGGAGAAAAAGATGAGTACATCTTGTATGAAGCTCCCGCATTTTCTCCATAATTTCCTTCAGAAAAGCCTGCTCGTCATCCATGCAGTCGTTTAAATCCCGGGCAAGAACCGGAATAAACCAGGATTTCCTCTGAAAACTGATCAACTCCAGCTTCATTCCTGCAATTGTCTTATTCAGCCTGTGCACCTGGGCACCAAGCCCCACTGGTGTCTCTTTCCTCGAAGCATCCTCTGACACACAGCCGCAGGACTCTCTTTTTACAAAAGAAACCGGCACGCGTCTGGATACTGCTTCTTTTCCGGGATCTTTTCCATCCAGGCGGTTCACCAGATCGTAGACTGCCATTTTACCCATAAGCTCTCCGTCCTGCTGAACTGTGGTAAGGGGCGGTTCCATCCCGGATGCACGCTCGCAGTCATCAAATCCGGTAATCATAATATCCCTGCCAACCACAAGCCCACGCTTCTCGCAGACACGATAGCCGGCAAAAGCCATCTCATCATTGGCAAACACAATGGCCTGGGCATCCGGGTTGCTATCCAGAAGACGTTCCACCTGTTTGTCCACAAACTCGGAATAGTCCCCCTGGGCAATCATTCCGGGCGTGACAGGAAGCCCGTATTTCTTCATGGTTTCCAGATAAGCTTCCTTACGCTCAATGGCATCTGTGTTATGCTCCGGTCCTGCCACGAACAGGATCCTGGACAGATGATGCTCTTCCACCAGATGGGAAATGGTCATCGCGATACCGCCTTTGTTGTCACAGATCAGGGAGTGACAATTGGGCACATCCACAACTTCCGTAAGAAAAACCGTGGTGATCCCGTTATATTTCCGGGCAAATTCATTGGGATCATCCTCACGCAGCTGGATTCCCAGTGTTCCATAATTAATGATCAGACCATCCAGTCCGCCGATCAGGCTGTAGTCATGTATGGTATTAAATTGATAGTCATAGGAATTTTTCTGTTTGCTGCCCAGGACATCTTCGAAAAAGTCCTTAGTCCGGGTTCCCAGAAAAAAACAGACATTTACGTCCAGCTCTGCCGCTGCCTCAGAAATCCCCTTGATATGCTCTTTTGGAAAATAGGTATGCACTCCTCCGATGAGGACTCCAAGATTATACCTCTTTTTTTCTTCCATCTTCACACCTCTTGCTGCAAAAATTTGATATTTTTTCTTCATATCGCACTTCATCTATTCCTACGTTCTTTTTTATCCAAAATCAGCTTTTGGCTTTCGTCTATTATAACAATGTTTCCGATAGTATGTAAAGCCGCTTTTGTGAATTTTCGCTAAATATGTGAATATTTGGTTACTGTTCACTGGTCAATGTCATTTATAGCAATCCTCATAAATAATGCATCTTAATCCAATTAATTCTACAGTGGGTGAACGCAAAAAAGAAGGTGCAAACCACCTTTCTATGATTTGCACCTTCTCTTATTCTATGTCAGTAGCTCAATCTCAGAGAAAACTCTTTCAGCAATCAGTATTAGCTTCTGATAATTTACTGATGGCAACCGACCTTGCAGATAACATTACTTTCCACAGCACTCCATAATGGTCTTCTCCACATCCTCTATCTGAAATGGTTTTGCCAGATGTGCAGTCATACCGGCTGCAAGACATCTTTTTGCATCTTCCTCAAATGCATTTGCGGTCATTGCAATGATCGGAATTGTTTTTGCATCTGCCCTCTCCATAGCACGGATCGCCTTTGTTGCTGCAATACCATCCATAACAGGCATCATGACATCCATCAATATGGCATCAAAGGTTCCCGGAGGATTACTTTTAAAGCATTCCACTGCCTGTCTGCCGTTTTCTGCAACTGTGACCTTCGCACCGTCATCTGTCAGCAGCATTTCCACAATTTCAGCATTAAGCTCATTATCCTCGGCTGCCAACAGATGTAAGCCATGAATATCATATGTTTCTGCGATTTCCTCATCTTCTTCCTGTTCCTGCGCAATCTCAAAGGGAAGGGTAATGACAAACACAGACCCAACTCCCACCTGACTTGTCACTTCAATACTTCCATGCATCTGCTCAATCAATCCCTTAGTGATCGCCATTCCCAGACCAGTTCCCTGATAAACACTACGGGCATCTGTTTTTTCCTGTGAGAACGGATCAAAAATGCGGCTCAGGAACTCTGCACTCATCCCTATACCTGTATCAGAAATCGTCCATCTGTATGTACAGATCCCATCATGTACATCTGCCGCCTCCATTACCGTAGTAATCTTTCCTCCCGGCCGGTTATACTTAATACAGTTTCCATAGATATTCAGAAAAATCTG
>CAKRRX010000149.1 GCA_934394595.1 uncultured Blautia sp.
ATTACAAAACAGATAAATGAGACGCTTCGAATAGAAGCGGAATATTCGGGAACAATTCCGAAGAAATTTGAAAGAGTTCATCCACATGCTTTGAGACATACTTTTGCAACAAGATGTTTCGAGAAAGGAATGACCCCTCGGACAGTACAGGAAATTATGGGACACTCAAATTATAATACAACAGTGTCATATACACATGTATTGGACGATATAAAACTGAAAGAAGCAGAACGTTTGGGGGACTTCCTGGATAATACGAAAGCAGCACAAAGAGTTGTGCAGGATGAGCTTCTTGGCATTATGTAGGTAATAGGATTACTCAATTAGTTACGTAATGAGGGTGTTGAAACGTTTTTAGACCGATTGTTAAAGTAATATAATATTGAATGATCCGCATAGCGGAAAATGCTGATTTTAACTGGATTATTCGCATAGCAGGCAGGTATGTAAGGTTTAAAACTTTGCATAGCAGGCTGGAATGTAAGTCGAAAACATCGCATCGCAGATGGGTATGTAATCTGATATCCGCATATCTTTAATAGACCCATAAAACCCTTGAAAATCCAGTGTTTTCAAGGGTTTTTCTTTGTGATGATATCAGGATCAAAAGGCAGGTTATAAAAGGATATGGTGTGTTCTGGGCCATTGCTATGAGTGTGTTTATTTATGCAGGATCTATGCAGTATGTTGCCATAAATCTGATCACTGGTGGGACATCTTTGATTGCAACTGCGCTGATGACCCTGATGGTAAATGCGAGACATCTGTTTTATGGAATTTCCATGCTGGATAAATATAAGAATACGGGAAAGTATAAACCATATCTGATTTTTGCATTGACTGATGAGACTTATTCACTTGTATGTAGCGGGAAAATCCCGGAAGAGGTTGACAGGAATAAATATTATTTTCTGGTGTCCTTATTTGATCAGATTTACTGGGTGATTGGAAGTGTGATCGGTTCTGTGGTTGGAAGTGTACTGAACTTTAATACAGCCGGAATTGATTTTTCGATGACAGCACTGTTTCTGGTGGTGTTTGTGGAGCAGTGG
The DNA here is from genome assembly GCA_934394595.1 of uncultured Blautia sp. Classification (GTDB taxonomy): domain Bacteria; phylum Bacillota; class Clostridia; order Lachnospirales; family Lachnospiraceae; genus Blautia_A. Next base: position 1,053 of record CAKRRX010000149.1, read on the forward strand.
AAGAGTACGAAGAATCACGCAAGCGCGATCACCGGAGTTGCAGCATCGGTAGTGTGTCTGCTGATTTTCGGTGCCGGGAATTTTGTTATTCCGGCGATGATCAGTATTACAGTAATATTAATTCTGATGAAGAAATTCAGAAAAGGTTCAGAAAAAGTGGCAGAGAAGGGAGAGGTGGAACATGTCTGAGATTCATGCGGCAGGTGTGATTGCTGTAGCTGCTATTGTAACAATGCTGATTCGTTTTTTTCCATTTGCTGTTTTTGGCGGAGACAAAAAGAGACCGGCAGTGATTGATTACCTGGCAGATGTACTGCCTTATGCAATTATGGGAATGCTGGTGGTTTACTGTCTGAAAAATGTGAGCCTGATTACAGCACCCCATGGACTTCCGGAGCTGATCGCATGCGTACTGGTTGTTTTGCTGCATTTATGGAAGAGAAATACACTGCTCAGTATTATAGCGGGAACAGCTGTCTATATGTTTCTGGTGCAGGTGGTGTTTTAACCGAATCAAGTTTTGGGGGAAGAATCCTCTATGCAATCCGGCTGTTTTTGTGTTAACATATGTAATAGTAAAACATTGATAACAATGCAAAAAGAATAGTTTGTGAGGAATTATAACATGGTAAAAATTATTTCAGACAGTACCTGTGATCTTTCGCCTGAGTTATTGGAGCGGTATGATATTGATATTCTTCCCCTCCATATTCTTCTGGGAGATCAGGAATATGAGGATGGAAAAAACATAACCCCGGCTCAGATTTATGCATGGTCAGATGCAAATAAGACAACTCCTAAAACATCTGCCCCTGCTCTTGCAGATGCTATGGAACTTTTTAGTCCCTATGTGGAAGCAGGAAGAGAGATTGTCTGCTTTTCTATTTCATCAGGGATGTCCACGTCAGGAAATGTGATGCGCCTTGCAGCTGAGGAACTGGGGGCATCAGAGCAGATTACAGTGATTGATTCCGCCAATCTTTCTACAGGAATCGGGCTTCTTGTGGTGGAAGCTGCGATTATGGCAAAGGATAACAGGAACGCTTTTGAAATTGCGTCTGCCATAGAAAGATTAAAGCCAAAAGTGCGTGCAAGTTTTGTGGTAGATACGCTTACGTATTTATATCGGGGAGGGCGCTGCAATGCAGTAGCGGCTATGGCTGGTGGAGTGTTAAAGCTGCACCCTAAGATTGTAGTGGAAAATGGGGCTATGAATGCGTCAAAAAAATATCGGGGGAAAATTGCCTCTGTGATTATGGCTTATGTAAAAGATATGGAAAGCGACCTGAAAAATGCAAAACCGGAACGCGTATTTATCACACATTCTGGCTGTGACCGTGAAATCGTAGAAAAGGTGCAGTCTTATCTGGAAGGACTTGGTGTTTTTCATGAGATATTGGAAACCAGGGCAGGCGGTGTTGTTTCCAGCCATTGCGGACCGGGCACTCTTGGGGTCTTGTATATTGCAAAATAGTGGATTTTTCTTCATAAAAAAGGTATAATGAAAAAAAGCTTTGGGGAGAGCGACTATGAAGAAAAAGACATTTGAGTTGAGAAATTATGTGATTGCCACAGGTGTGTTTATTATGGCTGTGGTTGTGGGCATTTTACTCTTTTTCGGATGCGTACAGCGCTCTGTAGCAGTAAATTCCCGAGAGATAGTGATGACAAATGTTTCCAGACAGAGTGAATATCTGAAGACGATCCTGGATATCCATTACCAGTACCTCAATGAGATTGCATCGGAAATGGGAAAATCCGAGGAACTGTTTTCGCGTGAAAATAAGGACAGGCTGATATCCATCCATGAAGGGACGGATCTGGAGAGAATGGCACTGATTGATGTAGATGGGACGGCCTATTACGACAATAGCATCACTAAAAATGTATTTCACAGACGATATTTTCAGGAGGCCATAGCAGGAAAACAGACTATCAGTGATCCTCTTGAGAGCAGTGTGGATCAGGAGATTCGAGTGGTACTTTGCGTTCCTGTTTACAAGGATGAGGAGGTCATCGGTGTGCTGGGCGGCTCCTATAATGTGACTGCATTAAGCCATATGATGTTTGATGATCTTTTTGACGGAGCAGGAAGCAGCTTTATAGTTACCAGCGAAGGCCTGGTGATCGCTTTTGACAGCAGTAGTATGTCTGACAAGAAGATTACCGACGAAACCAATATGTTCAGTTATTATGCGGAAAAGAATCTGAAAGGGGAACATACACTGGAAACTCTGCAAAGGGATTTTCAGGAGGGAAACAGTGGACTGGTAGAGTTAAGTCTTGAAGAACATAATGAGCCTGATCGATATCTGGCTTACATGTCGTTGGGATACAATGACTGGATGATCTGCTATACAGTTCCGATAACAGCGGCACAGCAGGATTATGCATTTATCAGCAGATATGAGCTTGTTTTTATGGGAAGCTTCTGCATCCTGGCTGCAATTCTGGTTCTGTATATTGTATGGAAAAATAACCGTGAAAAGACAGAATTGATGCTCTCAGCCCAGAAGGATGCCCTTACAGGTGTCTACAACAAAGAGAGTACCCAGAAGTATATAGACAGTGTGCTGGCTATGAAAGATCCCTATGCAGTCCACGGTTTTGTGATCATGGATATCGACCGCTTTAAAGATGTTAATGATACATACGGCCATATTGTGGGAGACAAGGTATTAAAGGAATTCGGAGCACTTCTTCAGACACAGTTTCGAGATCTGGATGTTGTGGGACGTATCGGTGGAGATGAATTCGTGGTGCTTCTTTATGACATTGGTTCCAGAAAAAATATGGAAAGCCGGGTAAAAGGATTTCAGGACAAGATCAGGGCTATGGAAATCGAAGAACTGCAGGGCAGGCATCTTACTATAAGCGCCGGGATTGCCTTTGCTCCACAGGATGGAAACAATTTTATGGAGCTGTACCGCAGAGCAGACAATGCCCTTTATCAGACAAAAAGAGCCGGCAGAGATGGCTATCATGTTTATGAAAAAACGATAGGTTAAATAAAGATCCCTCACAGACAAGGAGTTTTATATAAATTTAACATTGGTAATACATGAAATTTAATATAGACCTTTATAATATCTTTCAGAAAAGGAAAAAAGATTGGAACGAAAAGCAAGGGGGCTTTTTTATGAGAAAGATATTATCGAAGTCACAGAAAGTGGAGCTGAATACATTTATAGAGCAGTTTGTAAAGGCCAGACAGAAATATTTCATTCCCAAAAAGGAATGGCTGGAGGCAGATCTGGCAGGCGAAGAAATTTCCGCATATATAGATAAAAAAGAACTGGAAGGAGAACTGGATGAGCTGATCCGAAACAGTTTGGAGCATGGACAGGTGCTGCCGCTGAAAATGCAGATTCAGGTGAGAAAAACAAAAGATGGTGCAGAAATCTGTTATTTGGACAATGGCACCGGAAACTGGAGAAATAAAAAGATTGCAGTTGTCTGTGATCTTTTTTTGTTGCAAAAAAGGCAGCCTGGAACGTGTTTGAAAAATTTCCAGACTGCCATGTATTCTTTACAGAATAAAATAGTTTAGATATTCAAAAGATCACTGAATACTTTAAGAGCGCCCTCTGTATTGTGTGCGAGGACACGTTTTGCCAGGACTTTACCAAGCTGAACACCTTCCTGGTCGAAACTGTTTAAGTTCCATACAAAGCCCTGGAACATGATCTTGTTCTCAAAATGAGCAAGTAATGCACCAAGAGAAGCCGGTGTAAGCTGTTCTCCAATGATAATGCTGGATGGACGTTTTCCCTTGAAGTTCTTGTTCAGGTTCTCATCCTCTTTGCCGCAGGCAAATGCAATGATCTGAGCGGCAACATTTGCACAGAGCTTCTGCTGGCTGGTGCTGTTCTCAATGTCAACATCTACGCCAAGCTGACTTTTCTTAAATCCGATGAACTGAAGAGGAATGATGTCAGAACCCTGATGGAGTAACTGGTAGAAGGAATGCTGTCCATTGGTTCCTGGTTCTCCGAAGATCACAGGTCCGGTCACATAGTCAACCGGTTCACCGAAGCGATTGACGGTCTTACCATTGGACTCCATATCACACTGCTGAAGATGTGCAGGGAAGCGGCTTAATGCCTGGGAATATGGAAGAACTGCAGTGGCAGGATATCCCTGTACGTTTCTCTCGTAGATACCGATCAGAGCGTCCAGCATGTCCGGGTTCTTCATAAGATCACGGTTGGTAGCAAGCTGATCCTCCGCAGCTGCACCGTCAAGAAGCTGTGCAAACACTTCCGGTCCAAATGCCAGGGAAAGGATAGCTCCACCTACGCCGGAAACAGAAGAGTAACGGCCTCCGATATAATCATCCATGAAAATAGCTGTGAGATAATCTTCGCTCTTTGCAAGCGGGGATGTCTCACTTGTAACTGCCAGCATATGTCTGGAAGGATTTAATCCTGCTTTTGTCAGGGCATCCTTTACAAATGCTTCATTGGTAAGGGTCTCGAGAGTAGTGCCGGATTTGGATACCACAATGAATAAGGAATGTGCAAGGTCAACAGATGCAAGAACTGCTGCTGCGTCATCCGGATCTACATTGCTGATGAATTTCGCTTCCATTTTGAAGTTACCTGTAGCTTTTGCCCAGTTCTCCAGTGCTATGTAGAGGGCACGTGGGCCAAGGTCACTTCCGCCGATACCAATCTGTACAACTGTGGTGAATTTCTCACCTGCCTCATTGGTAATCTCACCAGCATGAACCTTGTTCGCAAAGTCAGCTGCTTTCTTCTGCTGAGCAACGTAGAATTCGCGTTTGTCCACGCCGTCAACTACAACTGGGTCACCCAGCTGTCTGCGTGCAAGATGATGAAGAACCATACGGTTCTCACCGGTGTTAATCACTGCGCCATTGTATAATTCCTGGAATTTGTCGATGAGCTGTGCCTCGTCAGCCAGCTTCGCAAGTGCGGATAAAACGGTTTCGTCTACTTCTTTGGCTGCATAGTTGTAAGAAAGACCTGCTGCCATTGGTGTACTATAATCAGCTACACGCTTGCCACCTTCCTCA
>CAKRRX010000150.1 GCA_934394595.1 uncultured Blautia sp.
TTTCTGGCAGTCAGTTCCTCCTGCTGTTCCCGAATATCCTGATACTGATCCAGCAGTACTGAAATATCCTCTGACCAGAACAAATGCCCTCCCCTTATAGGAATATGGTTGATCCGGATTCCCTCTTCCTGCACAGATGACCTGTCTATTATAATTTTACGCAGTTCAGGCGACAGCTCAGGGAAATCACCGGAATGATAATAGCGCAAAAAAGAATGATCTGTGATCTCCGCATCCAATCCTCCGGAGGTCTGGAATAATTCAAAATATCGATTATTCGTCTGTATCAATCCACATAATATACAACCTTGAAAAATTGCTGCCATTAAAAGACAACATACTGCCGTCATATCCCCTGCAATAGTTTTGATGAAAGGCAGACGGAGTATATTCCCGATATTCCATCCCAGAAGCAATATTCCCGGTATAGCCGGCAGCCAGAACTGTTTCTTTCCCGGAATCCTGCTTTTTCTGATCAGCATAATTTCCATCCCCGTAAGGCAGATCAATATCCATCCCTGAATCATCATAAAAACAATGCCATAGCTATAATCATCATCCGAAAATGGGGGCTGTTTGGAAAAACGAAACACCAGCTGATGCAAATCATTTGTAAAAACACTTCCGATCAGCACCACTGCCACAGTCAACAAAATTATGATTTTTCCGGAGGTTTTCTCTTCCTCCTTTTCGCCAAGAAACATCGCAGCTGACACACCCAAAACCGGGATCAAAATCATCGGAATATAATATAGATACCAGCAGATATGTTCTCCAAGAGGATCATAAAAAATATGAAATTTTATTGTCCGTACAAAGAACCAGAATACCATCAGACAGCCAATTGCAGTCAGGCATCTGCGCGTTTTTCTATGTACCACATGCTTTTCCAGGTAAATCACCCAGGCACAGTACATTCCCAGATAAATACAGTTACGGCACTGATCTGCGAGATTTCTCATAAAAACATTTTCCGGGCGCACAAACCTGCAGAGATAAGCCAACAACACACTTATCAGGATCACTCCATATGACAGAGTCCTCTTTTTATTGTAGGTCATGAAAATTCCTCTCTCATCAACTCTCTTTGTAATAATTATACTATACTTCCCTGTTTTATCATATAGTTTTTAGAGAAATTATCCATTTTCAATCCCTGTTTACCATTGTCTAAAACGGTCTCGGCTGACCACAGTATTCGCAGAATCTCCCGGTATTCTCTGCACCACAGGGGCACCTCCACAAACTGCCCTCCTGCTGCATTCCACTATTCACATTCGCCTCGGGCTGCTGCATTGCTCCGTTCATATTCATTCCCGGCATCCCAGGCTGCATTCCTCCGTTCATATTCATTCCCGGCATCCCAGGCTGCATTCCTCCATTCATATTCATTCCCGGCTGCTGCATTCCTCCGCTCATATTCATTCCCGGCTGCTGCATTCCAGCTGCATTTGGTGTCAGTGCAGCAATAATCTGATAAGCAGTCTGCTCCACTTCCATCAATTCCCTTCTGTTATCACTGCTTATAGAGAACGTATTCAGACGAAAATCCATATCATCAAACCACTGAGTTCTTACCTTAATACGCATAGTATAGTCAAATTCATATTTATATACCGGTGGCTGATAGCTTACAGTTTTTCCATCCTTTGTATATGTTTCTTCAAGCTGCTGTCGGTCTACATCGACTCTGCACTGTACAATTGCTGATAAAGGAACTATATCCGGGTTTTCATTGGCATCCAGCTTCCGTGCAATGGTAAAATTCCCCTTATTATCATCTATAAAAATATTGTAGTTTTTGGTATGGATCTGACGGGTGATACAAAAATCCATTACTGCTTTTTTGTTTCTTTCACGATATTCCAGCTGGCGTTTTATATCCTCTACCGTACTGTGCCGCCGCTCCTCAAACCATGGTGATAATTTTTTCGCACAATCTTTACACAGATTTCCGTTATCCAGTTTTCTATTTCCCAACAAGCCTATTTTCTCTCCGCAAATATCACAGATTTTCTTATCAAATAATCCCATCCTCCAACCTCCTTCTAATCTGAAATCCCATACTGCCGCACCGGAAATACCAGATTCCGGTGCGGCAGTATTTTACACTATTCGGTAACAATTATTTTGTCAAAATATGCTTTCACAGTGAAATCAGGAATGTCTTCTTCAGAATCTTCTGTTTCTTCTCCTTCATCAGATTCCGTTGAATAACACAATCTCCCATCATCCAGTAAATTGAATTTCATCGTATCAAAGCTGAAATACATAGTTCCTGCTGCGTCTTCTGTCACCGATTTCAGTACCAGTGTATTTCCTTCCAGTTCACCCTGAAGTTCTGTCTTGGTTTCTTCTCCACTTTCTACTAAGATAATTTCAGCCTTTCCATCCTCTACAGACAGCAACATCTCAAATCCTGTAAACTCGGGACTCACCGGCATCTGCATTCCAAACATTTCCATGAGGGTACAGCTCCATTCTCCCTCAAAATCCTTCATCGTTGGATTCTCTACAGGTTCACCCGGTACATAAGGTTCATACTCTTCCTTTTCCTGACTCAGGATCATTGTCATTCCATCTGCCGTTAAAGTTATCTTGCCGTCAGCATACTCACATTCTCCTGTTTGATCATTATAAGTCATCAGAATTTTATCATTTTCTATTTTCCACTCTGACTCTTCTACTTCAGGCTCTTCTCCATAAGTAGTTGTTGTCGCTTCCATTTTACCATCTTCTTTAATATCTATGGTCACTTCTATTCCCATTGCCTCCGGATGGAAAGATACCCCTTCGCCCATAGAAAGCTCGTTTACGTACCAGGTTCCAATAACATCCTTTTCTTCAAGTGCATAAACATTTACACTCATAAATCCTGCCAGTAAGACACCTACTGTTCCTGCCGCCCACAATTTCATTTTTTTACCCATACAAACATCTCCTCTCTTTTCATAATCGTGTTTTTGTTCATTTGCACCAGTTTATAACCTCATAAATGGTAGTTTTCCATAAAAAGTTGTAAACTGGTATTTATTTACATTATACGTGAACACTCAGATATTTACACTAACACTTCTGACAGTAACTGTTGTACCCAGGACGACAGCTGAACTAAAAAAAGCAGGTCATATAAAACCTACTTTTTATGTCCTTTTTTCAAAAAACTCATTCCGTTTTTCAACTTCTGTGATATAATGCATTATTATAAAAAATCCAAGGGATAAAATGAGGTGAACCAGGTGAAGAAAAAAACGCTTATTCCTCTTATGGTTTTTTTGCTGGGCATATGCCTTGTTGGTTTAATTGTATACAAAACAGACACCCATGAAAAAGAGCAGAGACACACAACAGCACAATTAAACGCAACCACTTATGGTGAACGCATAAAGAATGAACTTACAGCCGGAATTGAGATTACAGATGCTTTGAAGCAGATCTTAATCAGTGAAAATGGCGAGATTCACCAGTTTGAAACGATTGCAGGGAATCTTATGTCTGATTCTATTGAAAGTGTACAGCTTGCTCCCAACGGTGTTGTAACAGATATTTATCCTGCTGAGGGAAATGAGGCAGGTAAGATTGATCTGATCCATGATAAAGACCGTGGAGAAATCTCCTGTTATGCTAGAGACAACCATACAATCATTACACAGGGGCCTTTCGAATTGAAGCAAGGCGGCTATGGAATTGCGGTCCGCAATCCAGTCTACCTGGAAAATACAAAAGGCCAAGAGTATTTCTGGGGTTTTACCATTGTAATCCTGCGTGTTCCGAATATTTTTTCAGATGCGATCCATGCACTTTCAAATTTTGGATATGAGTATAGAATTTTAAAAACAGATACTCCCTTGAGTGGCACTTATAAAGTGGTTTATCAGTCAGATGGTCAAATAAGTCATCCTGTTTCTTATATTTTTACAGTAGGAGACGAGAACTGGAAATTTGAGGTAACACCTGAAAACGGATGGGGAAATAACACACTAATAATAATCATCAGCGGAATGTTTCTTACTATAAGCCTGCTTCTGTCAGTTCTTACCAGAGTATGGTTAGTAGCAAAAGAACATAAGAAAAAATTTCAAATACTGGCACGTACCGATTCTCTTACAAATATTTATAATCGCTATGGATTTGATGAGTTCGCAGAAAAGATGATTTCCCAAAATCCACAAGCACATTTTGTGGCTGCACTCTTTGATATTGATGATTTTAAGTTTATCAATGATATCTATGGACATGGTTACGGAGACAGGGCTTTAAAGAGTCTGGCAGACAGCATGAAAGCTTTTTTCCCGTCCGATGCAATACTTGCAAGAAACGGTGGTGACGAATTCTGTATTCTTTTACCAAATTGTACCTTTGAGGAAGCGGCAGAACAACTGCAGCAATTCACCAAGCTTCCAAAGACATTCTCATGTCATGGAGAAAATCATTCCTTTTATATTTCTCTTGGATATGCAGAATATCCGACATTTGCGGCCAACCTTTCTCAGCTCATGCGCTGTGCGGATGCCGCCCTTTATGAAATAAAGCTTCATGGAAAAAATGGATGTATGCCCTACAGGGACGGTCTTCAGTCAGGAGTCCGCAAGCAGCTGGGATTTGCACTCAAGGATATTTCCGAGCATCTTCCAGGTGCATTTATCATATACAAAGCCGACAAAGAAGATGACGAACTATTTTTTGCAAACAATGAATTCCTTCATATGTCTGGATATAAAGATATAGACGAACTATTCAGACTTACTAAGAAAAGCTTCCGCAACCTGATTCGGGAGGATGAACAGCAACAGATAGAAGCAAGCATCTGGGAGCAGATTGACAGCGGCAATGAAAATGACTATATTCACTTTCATCTTCGAAAGGCTGACGGATCTTATCTTTCAGTACTTGACCATGGAAGAATTGTAGAAAGTCAGCAATACGGAAGAGTATTTTATGTATTGTTCATGGACTGGAAAGATATGCATATTCATTATAATGATAAATTTTCCAAATGTTCAAGAATTACGGGAGCAGCTTCGCTGCGAAGCAATTCGGGGATATCCGGTTAGGGGCAAAATATACCGCAAAGTGGAGCGTGCAGATTGCGGAAATGATTTTTCAAACACGCTCTAACTCATGATATTGCAAAAAGGAAAAATCCGGTTCATATCCTGTGATATGGATCGGATTTTCATCAAGCACAGCGTACAGAGCTTCTGAGCAAATGAAGCCATAGCTTGTCACCTCAATTTCTTACTTCCACGCTTTCCAGATATCTGGCTGATATCCCAATGTGGATTGTTTTCCGTTTCGAACCACCGGGGTTTTAATCACCTGGGGATTTTCAAGCACTTTCTCAAGCTTATCCTCATCTGCAATGTACTTAATGAGTGCAAGCAGATCCTTATCCTTGCCCTCCCAGTTAATCATATTTTCCAATCCGCCATTTGCCTGGGCCACTGAATTAAATTCGCCCTTGCTCATACCTTTTTCTTTCATATCAATAAACTGAAACTTAATTCCTCGTTCCTTGAAAAAACGCTCTGCTTTCTTTGTATCATTGCATTTCTTTGTTCCAAAAATCTGTATATTCAAATCGATTCTCCTTTTCTCTTGCCATATGTATCATGTTCTCAAAAGATTCTCTGAAAGCCCAACAAACCGCCGATGATTTCACCAACAATATGGGCTATATGTGCCCAGTCGGCATGTCCAAATATATGGGTGAATGCTCTGATCCACGTCATCGGGGATAGTAAAGGCGAATGGTATGTCATGAACAGCACCCTTCCAGATACTCCACCGGTAACATAGTTGAGTAAAGTTGCTCTAAAACTTATTGCTGCTAAACTCAGGACAACCGGAGCATTAAAAGTTATTCTTAATTTCTTTTTTTGTCGTCATACTCTTTTGCACCAGCTTCCAGCAATGCCTGCTTTAGCTCATCATGTACCTTCGAATTTTATCTATCAAAGTAACATCTGCCGGTAACCAGGCGACACTATCTAACTGATCCCTTGTAAGCCATTTTGCCGCTTCTGCTTCCTTTAATTCAAGATGTCCTTTTCTAACCTC
>CAKRRX010000151.1 GCA_934394595.1 uncultured Blautia sp.
ATCAAGCATTACATAGATGAACTTACAAAGCATAAAACAGTAGCAGAGATTATGCATGTACTGTTTAATGATTACATTACTAATGTTGTGGATAAGGCATATCACCGTCTTCGTACTTCGGATAATGTATCAAAGTTCCGTCCGGAAATCATAGAGCGGCTGGAAAGCAAAAGTCATAATGAAGATTATATTGCGAAGACAGCAAAAGAAATCTCAGGTATTCGCGAGGTTTCAGAAGAAGATGGAAGAGAACTGGTATATAAATATCTTCATGAAATTATTGAGGCATTTCGAAATATGGACGATATTTTGATGGAAATTGATCAGAAAAATACACAGTATCAACGTGCTGCAATCAACAGAGCCAGATTTCTTCTTTCCGGGGATGAAGATGTTCGCGGACAGATCAAAGAGATTCTGCTTGGAATCAATGAAGTTATGAATGAGGAAAATATGGAACTGGGCGGAATTTACAGAATAGAGTTTCTGGATGAACTGGTTCGTATATATAGCAGCAGTGTGCTGGACAGTAATTCCCTGTATTCCCCGACAGAAGGACATAAAGAATTTTCGCCTCAGGAATTAGTTGCAGAGGAGCCGGATCTTATCAAACGGCAGGAAAAAATTCGCCGAATCACGGAAAAAATGCAGAATGTGTTAAGTCCTGTCAGGATTGGAATGTATGTGGAGCAGCAGCTGGGAGAAAAGAAACAATTGCGCGCAGCACAATTTCCGCTGTATACGGAAGAAGATTTTATTAAAATCATTTATATCCGCCTGTATGGACAACGAAAGAATATGAAATATAAAGTAGAACCTCTCGAAGAGATACAGGTGGGAGGATATCGTTTTACGGATTTTATGATACGGAGGAAGTCATAATGGAATTGCTGGAGGGAATGCTTCAAAAGGATAAAGATGAATTTAAGCGTATCAGCAATCGCTTGCTGAGTAACTGTTTTGTTTGTAAAGGAAATCAGGCAAGTCGTTCAGAATATTATTTTGTTCTTAAGTACAGAGAAAAGTTTCGGGACTTTCTGGAAGTGCTGGGCTATCGGCTTGAGATTAATGAGGAATATGGAGTAATACAGCTGACCAATCCGCAGAATTATAATCATCTGAAATTAAAATTGTATGAGTCCATTATTCTTCTGATCTTAAGAATTTTATATGATGAAAAAAAGAGAGAGCTTTCCGCTGCAAATGAAGTAATTGTCAATCTTGGAGATATTCAGGATAAATATCTGAGTCTGAAAATTCGGGATAAGATGATAGATAAGACAACAATGCGGAATGCATTAAGTCTTTTCAGAAGATTTCAACTGATTGAAATGCTGGACAGAGATCTGACAAATGAGGAATCCAGAATTCTGATTTATGATTCGATTCTTCTGGCTGTTCGCGTGGAAGATATCAGACAGGCGTATGAAAAACTGGAGCAATACAGGAAAGGGAAAACCGCAAATGAAGAAACTGACACGGATGAAGCTGATTAACTGGCATCGTTTTATCAATTGTACCATAGATTTTGGCAGTTCAACGTTGATTTCCGGAGAAAATGGAGCCGGTAAATCCACTCTTCTGGATGCCATTCAGTTTGTGGTGACATGTTCTGCAAATGCTTTTAATAAAGCAGCACATGAAAATGGGAAGAGAAAGCTGACCGGCTATATTCGATGCAAAACAGGGCGGGAAAACAAACCCTATGAACGAACCGGACAACTGAGTGCACATATTGCACTGGAATTTTATGAGGAAAGTAAGAAGAGATATTTTATTGTTGGAGCAGTGGTAGATTCTGCTTCGGAGGGACAGGAAACGACAGTACGGTATCTGATCGATAATCAGAAGCTGTCAGATGAAATGTTTCTGCATGACCGGCATATCCGGTCCATTAATGAATTTCGTGCAGCAAATAAAGGAATCAAACAATGGTGCAAGACGCAGAGCGAGGCAAAAAAAATGGTCCAGGGAAAGCTGGGACGTATGGAGGACAAGTTTTTCAGACTGATTCCGAAAGCACTGGCATTTAAACCGATTGATGACATGAAAGACTTTGTATATTCCTATGTGCTGGACGAAAAAGAAGTCAACATAGATATCCTCCGGGAAAATGTGCGTACTTATCAGGATCTGGAGCGTACACTGGAATCTGTCAAAAAACGGATGAGCAAGCTGGAGCAGATTGAGAAACATCATGATGAGGTACTCAGCTGTAAAAAGAAAGATCAGATGTATGAATTCTTTTTGCAGCAGGCACAGTTGGATATCACAAAAGAAACGATGCAGGAACTGCAGTCACAGATCCGCTCGGAAGAGTATCGTCTGCAACAGATTCAGGATTCTCTGGAACAGATCAGTGCAGAATGTAAAAATAAACGGGAGATGGAGACGAATCTCCGTGTGGAATTAAAACAGAATAAAGATTTTCTGGCACTGGAAGAACAGGAGAAAGAAAAAGAACGTCTGGAAGCAGAGGTACAGAGTTGCAGGAACGATAAGAATGAGTTGATGCGTAGTGTGCGGAAGGCAGTAGACAATGCGAAAAAGCTACTGGGTGTGTCGGATGCAGATCCCTGTATTCGAAGATACAGTGAAGCTTTGAAACAGATAGAACACTGTCAGGATATTGCAGAAATAAAGGAACTGACTTCAGAGGTCATTGAATACAAACAGTCTATGTCTGAGAAAATACACCGTAAGATGGCAGAAATCCAGGTGGAGATTCAGAAATATCAGACAGAACGCAATGAAGCAACGAAAAGAATTGAAAAACTGGAAAAGAAAAAACTGACTTATCCTGGTAGTGTAGAGCGTCTGGTTTCTGCTATAAAAGAGGAATTTATGCAGATCGGACGGAAATCAGAGCCACATGTACTGTGTGAGCTTCTGGAAATAGAAGATGAAACCTGGAGAAATGCAGCAGAAGGATATTTGAATACACAGAGATTTTATATTCTGGTAGAGCCGGAGAGTTTTGATATTGCATTGGGGATTTATGACAGACTGCGCAGAGAGAAAAAAGCTTTTGGAGTAGGTCTGATCAATACACAGAATATGGAACAATACGAAGAAGTCCCGGAGGGGACGCTGGCATCAGTGGTTACTTCTAAGAACAGATATGCCCGCAGATATATCAATATGGTTCTGGGGAAAGTAATGCTGTGTGATCGATATGAAGATCTCAAAAAATATCCGGTATCTATCACCAGAGAGTGTATGCGGTACCAGAATCGTGTGGCAAGTGCGATCAAACCGGAAATTTTTAGTGTTCCCTTTATTGGAAAACAGGCATTGAAAGTACAGCTGGAACTGGAAAAGAAGAAATGTGACCAGCTAAGTAAAATAATTTCGGAACTGGAAACTCGCAGGAAGGCAATGGAATCTGTAATTGTCCCGTTAAATACAGAAACAGATGTAGACATAAAATATCGCCTGGATGTAATTACACGTTTACATATGCTGCAGGTGGGAATTAAAAAATGTGAAGATAATATCAGGACTTTGAAGAAAAACGCAACGCTGATCCAAAAACAGATACAGTTGGAAACACTGCAGGAACTGCTCAGAGAACTGCAGGAAAAAATTAATAAAAGTAATCAGGAACTTGGAACAGTCAGAAGGATAAAGGATGAAAAGAAGACAAAGATAGAACAACTTAGCGGACAGCAGGTGCTACTTCAGAAAGAGGTGAAGAATCTCCTGGAATCGGCAGGTGATGTGCAGAGTTTCTGGATGAAAGAATATGAAACCCAGACTACGCAGAAAAGTTATGAGCAGTTCCGGGATAATTTTGACAGACGTAGAAAAGCGAATGAAACAATCTGTAAAAATGCAGAAAAACAGATGATAGACGTTATGATTGTCTATAAGACGGAACATGATTTTGGAGCGGCTCCAAGTATGGAGGGGTACCCGGAATATGCTTCCGTGTATGAGCGGCTGAGGACATCAGAACTTCTGGAGTATGAAGAAAAGGTACAGTCTGCCCGTGTTTCCGCAGAGGAAGAGTTCAGAGAACAGTTCCTTGCAAAACTGCAGGAAAATATGAAGCAGGCACAGAGTGAATTCAGGGAATTAAACAAAGCATTGAAAGATATTACATTCAGTAATGAAAGATATGAATTTATCTATATGCCAAGCGGACATTACAGAAATTATTATGACATGATCATGGATGATTTTAATGTGATCCAGGGAGAATCTATTTTCAGCGGTATCTTTCATGAAACTCATAAAGAAGTGATTGATGAGTTGTTTGAACGTCTGGCATTAAATAATGAAAGCAGTTCAAAAACGCTGGCAGAATTTACCGATTATCGGACCTATATGGATTATGATATAAAAATTATCCATTCAGATGGAACTTTTTCTTACTATTCCAAAGTCTGTGAAGAAAAGAGCGGTGGTGAGACACAGACTCCGTTCTATGTGACAGTTGCGGCATCTTTTGTACAGCTTTATACCAATAATATTGGAGGAGAAGCGACAGGACTGGTGATGTTTGATGAGGCATTTAACAATATGGACGATGAGCGGATCAGTGGTGTACTGGAGTTTATGAATCGCCTGCCATTACAGCTTATTATTGCCGCACCACCAGATAAAATTCAGTATATTGGTCCTTCTATGGAAGAAACGCTGTTGATAATGACAGATGAAAAAGTGAGTTTTGTGGAGAAATACTGCCATGAGATATGAAGAACGAATTTTACAAACCTTACTGGATTCTTATGAAAGAAGCAGGTTATCCAGAGGGGAAAATGAAGTAGCTGTTCATATCGCTTTTCCGATAACTCCCAAAACCATGCCGATATACTTTGATGAAAATTCACTGGCTTATGAAGAAATTCATGGGACAGCAGGACATCTGGAAGAAATGGGATATACTTGTTCCGTATGGAAAGGGGGAAAGAAAAATCATATTCTGCAGAAAATAGTATTGTGCGATGAAAAAGTGGATGAAATCTATCGCCATCTGGGACGGGTTCCGGAAAAACAGATGCAGCAGGCGCAGCTGGCGGTGTTACAGGAACTGAAAACGGAATGTAGCACACCGGTTGCGAGAAACTTTATCTGTTGGCTGATGAAGCGACTGGAACAGGGAAAAACGGTGAAGGAATATCTAAATCTGGATGATACAGAAGGAAGCCGGCGGTTAATCAGAGCCATTCACAGAATAGAAACGAATCAGAAAGAAATTTATATCCGTGAATTTTCAGTACAATGTTTTGGGGACAGTAAGGAACTGGAAAAGAAATCCGGTCTGATCGGAAAAATTTTCCGCAGATTTTCCGATGATATGGAAGATATGGATAATGATGTTATTCTGGCAGAATATGGTATTTATCGTACCCCCAATTACGTGTATGTAAAGGGAAGTGGAAGGTTGCGGATTGGAACACCGGAGGCATACGACATAGATCTCAGAAGTCTTCGTCAGGGAATCGGATTGTCAGGGGAAGATCTGGACGGTCTGGAATGGAAGGTGGATGTTTCAGTAAAAAGGATTATCACGATAGAAAATCTGACGACATTTTTTCGCTGGGAAGAACCGGACAGTGTTTTGATTTATCTTGGCGGTTATCATAATGCAGGAAGAAGAAAATTCTTACAAAAATTGTATCAGGTATTTCCGGAGGCGGAGTATTTTCATTTTGGAGATATCGATGTAGGCGGATTTGAGATTTACGAAGATCTTTGTCGACGTACGGGAATACCTTTTGACACTTATAAGATGGGAATTTCAGAACTGGAACAATATGAACAATATACGAGAGAACTGACGGAGAATGACAGGAAAAGAATGGACAGTTTGCTGAACAATGAGGCGTATGAGAACGTATGGCCGATTTTGAGGTACATGAAAGAACATGGGAAAAAGCTGGAGCAGGAAAGTATCCTGTGATGTTTTCGGCTATGTATGAGAAAAACAGGCAATGTAAAATAATTTTGACACGAAAAATCCTCCATGTAAAAGCCATTTGATAGATACAAAACGTGGAATGTGCAAAGATGTTCCCGA
>CAKRRX010000152.1 GCA_934394595.1 uncultured Blautia sp.
CTGATACAAGCAAGTCCCCACCCACTGCTTATTGCTTTTCACAATTGAAGCAGGGGACTTACTTGATTCGGTTAAAATGGGATGCCCACTGCGATACTATTTTCAAACAGGCTTTATATTCTTACTTTCTTTGCACAGGCAATTGCCAGGGAACCCTGTCCGATATGACAGGCAACACTTAAGGAAAGGGGATCCATATGGATATCCATTCCAGGAAATGTCTCCTGTATCTCCTGTTTCCACTCCATAGCTTCTTCCGCATTTCCGGTGTATGCAGCTTCCAGACACATCTCCCCATTATCCACAAAGTCTTTGAATCTGCCCTCAAAGTCAGCTTTCATGGCCTTGAGCATGGTACGGCGCGCCTGCTTCTTGCCTCGCACTTTCGCAAAGGCATCCAGCTTCTCTCCCTGAATCTGCAGAACCGGCTTCAGATTCAGCACTGTGCCGATGGCTGCTGCGGCCGGAGTGATCCTGCCGCCCTTCTTCAAATATTTCAAAGTTTCCAAAGTAATGTAAATGCTGGAATTAGATTTCTCATCTTCCAGGATCTGCTTGATCTGGGCACCATCCCTGCCTGCATCCCGAAGGGCAATGGCGTCCACCACAGACTGACGCTGTGTAACTGAAATCCTCTGGTTATCTACCACATGGACTCTGCCTGCATATTCCTGAGACAAGGCCATGGCAGTGGCACAGGTAGCACTTAATCCGCTTGACATAGGAATTTGCACGATCTCGTCATATTCCTTCAAAAGGCTGTCCCACAATCCCATGGTTTCTCCAGGACTTGGCTGAGATGTGGATATGGCGGCATCCTGCTCAAGCCACTTATAAAACTCTTCCTGGGTCAGGGTAATTCCCTCCAGATACATTTTCTCATTAATAAAAAAAGGCATAGGAATCACAGCCACTCCAAGCCTGCGTCCTTCTTCCTGCGTAATGCCGCTGTTACTGTCCGTTACAATGGCAATTTTACTCATTCAATCTCTCCTTATCATAAAATCAACGGTCTGTAAAAGACTCCTCTTTCAAGGGTCTATCGTCCATTATAATACTTGAAGCGTCGTCTGGCAAATGATTTAGACATTTTTTTTTATTCGTGTTATACTTTTCTTGAAAAGCAGAGAGAAATCCAGTATTTAAATTTCCCGGATTCCCCTTCAAATCATTCCATTTCTCAAAAACGATTCAGGAAAGGAGCCAAAAATATGTCATACATATCTGAAAGCCGTCAACTGGCTGCTGAAACCCTTAAGAAAAATTTTGCCAAAAGAGGCATGGAAGCCTTTTATTGTGAGACAAAAGAAGAAGCCTGTAAGCTGATCCTGTCCATGATTCCTTCCGGTGCTTCCGTCACCTGGGGAGGCACAGAATCCATGGCAGAAGCAGGCGTCTGCGAAGCTGTGGAAAAAGGAGATTATGATTTTATCGACCGAAGAAACGCAAAAACTCCGGAAGAAGCCAGAGCCCTTTATGGAAAGATCGTATGTGCTGATTACTTTCTCACCAGTACAAATGCCTTCACAAAAGCCGGAGAACTTGTAAATATTGACGGAGCAAGCAACCGTGTTGCCTGCATTGCACACGGTCCAGCACATGTGATCGTCCTCGCCAGCATGGATAAGCTCTGCAGCACAGTAGAAGATGCCATCTTGCGCATCCACACCATGGCCTGTCCGCCAAATGCAATCCGCGTGGGAGCCAAAACTCCCTGTGCTAAGACCGGTGTCTGTGCAGACTGTCTCAGCCCGGACTGCATCTGCTGCCAGACTCTCATCACCCGTTTTTCCCGAAATCCAGACCGCATTAAGATCGTTCTGTGCAACGAGAAACTGGGCTTCTGATTCAATAAAAAACAGCCAGGATCTGGTTTTTCTCCTGATCCTGGCTGTTTTTATAACAATATTGATATTTTTATTCACTTCTAAGTGCATCGATGGGATTCAGGTTTGCAGCCTTTACAGAAGGGAGCAGACCAAAGATAATTCCAATGAGCATGGAAAATACCACAGATCCTGCAATTGCAGGAATGCTGATGGCCGTAGGGGAACCTGCCACCTTGGATACGACCTTGGAAAGACCGATTCCAAGAACCACTCCGATAATTCCTCCTACACTGGTCAGCACTGCTGCCTCAGTAAGGAACTGATTCAAAATAGTCTTCTTTCTGGCACCGATTGCTTTCTTAAGACCAATCTCCTTGGTACGCTCTGTGACAGATACCAGCATGATATTCATAACGCCGATACCTCCTACCAAAAGGGAAATACTTGCGATCCAGATCAGCTGGGAGTTGGTGCTTTCACTTAATTTCTGAAGGTTCTTTACACGCTCCATAACATCGTCGGCCTTATATTTGAAACTGCTTTTTCCATTAGTATTGTCAATGGATTTGTTCAGGATCTTTGCAACTGCAGATCCTGCCTCACTCATGTTATCTGTGCTGTCCACCTTGATAACGGCATTTTCCGGTTCGTCGAATTTGTAGGAAATTGCCCAGCATTTATTGGGAATCATTACGGTTCCGATCACGCTTTCATAATAATTATCAAAATCAGTAGGCGTATCCATATTTGGCAGAGAATCTGCTGAAGATTTCACCACTCCTACAATAGTAAACGGTTCTGAACCGATCTCAATGATCTTTCCCACCGGATTTTCCCCGGGAAACATGGTATCTGCGGCAAAGCTGTCTATCAGTGCCACCTTTCTGAATTCATCGTAATCCTTCTGTACCAGGCCTCTTCCGGAACGCACCTGATATCCACAGGTATCCAGGTAATTCAGGTCTACACCGTAGACCTTTCCCCCTGAAAAGCTGCTGTTTTCATAATAAACACTGCTGTTATAGTCAGTTCTGCTATAGAAGAAGGTTGCGTTCTGCACATGATCGGTTTTCAGGACTTCGTTTTTCAGCTCCTGACTGAGGATCGGAGTAGAACCGGAAGAACTGTCCCCATAGTAATCTGCACTGTATGCACTGTCTCCCTGTGCAAGTGTGATATTTACCGTATTATTGCCGGAACCGATCAGATCCTCTTTGATCTGCACGCTGGTTCCCTTGATGGTGGAGACAATAGCAATAATCGAAGCAATACCAATGATGATACCCAGCATTGTCAGGAAAGATCTCATCTTATGTGACCAGATTCCCTGGAATGCCAGACGTATATTTTCAAACATGAAATCCCTCCTTAACCAAGACCACCGGAATATGAAGTACTGTTATACCCCATAAAATCATCCAGAGATCCTTCTTTTGTCTTCACACCTTCCTGTGCGGATTTTGCATATGGGAATGCAATCTTGTCATCCAGGGAAATTCCTGCGCTGATCAGGACGTACATTCCACCATTTACGTTTTCTTTTACTTTCACTGTCTGCTTTTTCAGCACGCCGTTTTGCTCTTTGTAAACGTAGCTCACTCCATCCTCAGTGCGGACAAACGCCTTGGAAAGTACGATTCCATCTGTACCTGTCTGCTGATCGCTTTCCATCTGGATATCCACCCAGTCTCCTGCACTTACCTGTGCCGTATCATCTGTGATCTTTGCTGTGAAGGTATAGGAGGACACATTTGGGTTGCCATCTCCGTAATAGTAGGAGTTGTCTCCCTCTACCGCATAATCCGATACCTGAACCACTTCGGCATCAAAAACTGTATATCCGTATTCTCCATAGGAATTGCATGTCAGGATGGTTCCTTCCTTTACCTGATCCAGCATCAGTTCGCTGACTGTTCCCTGGACATAATAGCCATCTTTGCTCTTTACTGCAAGGAAAGAATCAGACTCAGAATTAGTGCCTGTGGCGGCATCTCCAACTGTAGTTACAATACCATCCAGCTTGCTTGTGATCAATTGCCTGCTTGCTTTTTTCTCCAGTTTACTGATATTGATCTCACTTTCCTGGACATCCAGTTCCAAACTGGCGATCCTGTTTTTCTGTATCTTGATGGCTTCTGATCTGGAAAGAGAAGAACTTCCATCTCCACCTCCATTATCAATTGGAATATCCGGATCTTCATCACCACTATCATAGTGCATGGCACCTTCCAAAGTGAAATCCATCTGTGCAAATCGGTCTACAGGCTTGGTCAGCAGGCTTCCCTGTACCAGATAATATCCTGTGCAGGACTCTTTTCGATTGGTATAATCTGCAATGGTATCATTTTGATGGAATTCCAGAAGATACCAGTAACCGCCTGGCTGAAGAAGAACGGTTCCATCTGCATTGTAGCCTGCCATTTTATTTAAAAAGGCTCCTGTTACATTCACCTTTCCCTTTGCACTGGAACACAGGTATAAAAACGGGTCATCCTTTGTTCCGCTTCCCTGATAAGGCTCTGTATCAAAATCCAGTGTCTGGTAAAAGGGTTCTTCTCCATCAATAAAATCAGGATCCCCATTCTGGTCATTTGGATTTACAAATTCCATTCCAGGGGCAAGGGACGGCGTAGGTGCAGGCTCCGGAGAAAGGGGATCACTCCCATCTGAAATAAAGCCATCCTGTCCGGAATCGGAATCCCCACTGCTAAAGCCTCCGTCATCAGAAGGCTGGTCATAATAGTCTGATGCCGATCCGGTATCTGCGGAAGCGCCATCCTCTGTACCATCCTCTGTACCATCCTCCATAGAATCCTCTTCTTCTGCATCTGCAAAACCATCCACTGCTGTCAGAAGAAGAGGCTGCATAACAGCTGCAAGATAATTATCTGATCCGGTAAGAGCCGAAGATAAATCCATATCCTCTTCTTCGTCATCGCTTCCCACAGTTCCCTCTGAATCGCTTCCGGAATCAATGAGGCTGTCCGCAGAGGATGTATCAGAATCCAATATCGGTCCACCGTTTTGCAGGCTTGTAAGACGTTTCTTTGCCGTGGCAAGATCCAGCTGCTGCTTTTCCAGCTTCAGCTTTGCTATATTCAGTTCCATCTCCACAAGAGTCATATCAAAGGAGATCAGCTTATCTCCTGGCTTCACTTCATCTCCCTTGCTTACGTAAATCTCCTGGATGATCATGTCCTTGTCCACATTGATCCTCTGTGTGGCATTGGCATATACATTGCCGCTTAAGCTGGTATCTGTTCCATAATAATCAGATACAAGACTGCTTACACTTGCAACCAGAACCTCCTTCTGATTTCCCTTACGCACATACATTAGTCCGCCACCAGCAGCTGTACCCACAAGGGCAATCACAACTACACCGGCAACAATCTTTTTTACCTTGCTCATAGGATCACCTCTTTTCCTGCAGCTCACCATCACGAATGGTCACCACCCGCTTGGCATGTGCCGCAATATCCGGATCATGCGTGATCATCAAAACAGAAACACCCTCGTCATTAAGCCTCTGGAAAAGCTCCATAACCTGTGCTCCTGACTTACTGTCCAGGGCTCCTGTGGGCTCATCTGCAAGGAGCAGTCTGGGATTATTTACAATTGCCCTGGCGATTGCCACCCTCTGCATCTGGCCTCCAGACAGCTGATTGGGACGAAAATCCACACGGTCTGCAAGCCCAACTCTGTCAAGTGCTGCAAAAGCACGTGTTCTGCGCTCCTTCTTAGGTACCCGGGCATAATTCAGTGGCATCTCCACATTTGAGATTGCAGACTGTCTGGGAAGCAGATGAAAACTCTGAAATACAAAGCCGATCTTATTCAGTCGGATATCTGACATCTCATTTTCAGTACATTTGCTGATGTCCTGGCCATCCAGGAAAAAGGTTCCCTTAGTAGCCTGATCCAGACATCCGATGATATTCATCAAGGTGGATTTTCCAGATCCGGATGGACCCATGATTGCCACATATTCGCCCTCTTCCATGGAAAAATTCACATCCTTCAAAACCGGAACTGTCATTTTTCCCTGCTGATAGTCTTTATAAATTCCCTTTAATTCCAGTATCATCCTGCTGCCTCCGTATCGCTGGAGCCATACTGACCAGGCTCATCGATGCTTTCATCTGAGAAATC
>CAKRRX010000153.1 GCA_934394595.1 uncultured Blautia sp.
AGAATACTTAGTCCTCGGTAGGCGTTTTAATCCTTATGCCTTACGGCACCTACTGTCTTCGGCAGCGTTCTGTAATACAATATCACGTTTGTTTTTATATGTCAATAGTTTTTTCAACTTTTTTTGATCCCTACATCTGCTTTCTTACCACCCGATACTCATCCCCCATTCGAAAATAGGGGCAATCCCGGTATGTTCCAGTGACAAAGCGATACATCTCATCTTCATCCAGATTCATCTCACAGGTATAGCATTCATAGTCATCATCATAGGAATAATTTACACAATACTCACAGTTTGCGCCCTGTTTTTTCGCCATCTCCAGCCTCCTGAATTGAATTTACAGAATTTCCATTGTCCAGGAAAGTACTTTTTCGCCGCCGGCCTGAAGTGAGACAAGGTTCTCCTGTTTTTCCAGATCTTCCTTGGCCCCCTGTCTGGAGGGAAGAGAAGACCATGGTTCAATGCATACATAAGGAGATTCTGTATGAGGCATATGCCAGAATCCTACATAGGGCATATCCGGATAAGAAATGCGAACGCCTCTTTCTCCCTTTTCACTTTTCAGCGTCACTTCCCCTGAAGTCCCTTCCAGGACAATTGCATCCTCGTCAAAAAGATTATGTCTCATGCTCAGCTTCTGTCCCTCTTCCAGTGCAAATGCACTTTTTCCTTCTACAAAACACTGAGAAGAAAAAAGAATACGCTCCGGTTCACATGGTCTGGAAAATTCCAGTTCATAATCCTCAAAGGAAAGCCCCGCTTCCATGGGAAGATTGATTCCCGGATGGCCGCCTGCTCCAAAGTACATAGTCTTTTTGTCTTTATTTTCTACTTTATATTCCACATGCAGTTTCTTTCCATCAAGCTGATATTTTACTTCCATAGAAAAATGGAAAGGGTATTGTGCCAGAGTCACCTCACTGTCTTCCATAACAAAAGAAAGCTCTGTGGAGCTGTTTTTCTCCAATTTAAACTCTGTATCCTTTGCAAATCCGTGAATATCCATGTGGTAGATCTGTCCATGATATGTGTAACTGCCTTCCCACATTCTGCCAATGTATGGAAAAAGATTTGCGCCATGCTCATCCCAGTATTTTGGATCTCCCTGCCAGATAAGTTCCCACTCCTGCCGATCTTTAACAGACCATAAAATTGCGCCCTTGGAATCTGCTTTTACTGTAAGAAATTCATTTTTGATCTCGTATATCATCATCCACCTCAGCTTCCCGGAAGCATGTCCGGCCATGATAAAATTTCTTTGGCAATAGCTTCTTCGTAGTCGCCTTCAATATCCTGGCTGCGGCCAGCCTCATATATATTGGTTTCTGCCCCCCATTCCCGGTCTTCATATTCCCACACATGAAATTTCAGACCACGAAACAGAAAATCTATACTTCCGCATCCATCAATTTCTGTATATTCATATTTGATCTTTTTCTTTTTTAATGCTTCTTGCACTATGTTCAGCCTCATAATGTTTCACCTCACCTTTTGCTATTCCATTGTTTGCTCTGTTTTCATTCTGTTTCCAGGATCTACATGAAGCTTGTTCTTTCCAGTCTTTTTGGAAATATACATGGCATGATCAGCAGCCAGATAAAGACTTTCGTAATCCTTTCCTGCATAGGGAAAGGCAGCCGCTCCCATACTTACTGAAAATTTTGGCAAAGCTTCTGACTCTTCCAGCTTTTTCAGCACATCAAGGCCGCGCTTTCTTGCAGCTTCCGGTTCATCTGTGTCTGTCATAAATACCATAAATTCATCTCCACCCAAACGACCTACCAGATCATCCTTGCGGAAATTATCTTTCAGAAGTTCTACAAGATGGATCAGCGCCTGATCACCCATTGCATGTCCCATGGTATCATTCACCTGTTTGAAATCGTCCACATCAACCATAAAAAGAAATCCCTGGCAATCTTTTTCCTTTATCAGCTGCTGTATTTTCTTTTCTATGGATTTTCGGTTCAGGGCACCGGTAAGTCCATCTAATTCAGCACGCTCGCGAAGCAGCTGTTCCTTAGTCATTTCATCCTGAACATCGGAAATTTTGCCCAAAAAAACCTGTGGGATACCAAGGCGTCCCCGGACTAATCTGCCCTTCCAACGCACCCATCTATAGTTACCATCTTTATCTTTAAAACGAATCACAAAACCGTCAATCTCATCTTTTTCCACACCGATCGTTTCCAGCAAATGCTTTACCTTTCCCACATCATCCGGGTGAATCATCCGAAAGCTCGTATCTTCTGAAAAGGGATGGATGATCCCGACCTCAGGCAGATTAAATAAGGTTGCAATATTGGGCGTAAATACCAGGCTTTTTTCCATACAATCGTATTCAAATAATACTGTATCAGAAAACTCTGACAAAATATCATATCTTGCCTGTCCTTTCATAACACGCTTCTGCTGCTTGAGATACACATAAAAAAGAATAGCCAGCATCAGACCTGCACAGATCAGTAGGGTTATGATCAACATCCGATTACTCTTGATAAGGGAGTTTTTGTATCCTTCCATCTGCTTTGACCGATACCCGGACACCAGGATCCAATCCCTGTAATTCACCCTGGAAGCTTCCAGATACACATTTCTGATTCCCAGATTGTCAAAAACTACTGGCTCATCTACTTTCAGATCTGCCAATGCAGAATTTATCTTGGCAATCTTTTTCTCAGGTACCCTTATTGCACGAAGTTCTGACTCTACAGTATATTTGATATCAAAAATCTTCACATCACCGCCTAAGATTTCTCCTTTTGTATCACAGATATAATGAAAAATATTCTCTTCTTTTTCCCCGAAAACATTTATCAGATCATCTGCTTCCACATTGGTATCTTTGGACTGAAGAGATTTTTCCAGCTTATTTAAGGCAACATCGTGAGAGACGAAAAGTTTCTCATAGATCAGCTCTTTAAAAATATTTTCTGTATTCCGCCGATAAGCGCGCATAAGAAAAATTGTAAGAAATGCCATCAATACCACACACATCAGGCTCAATGTTTTCCATTGCTGCTTCATTTTATATTCATGATTTTCGTTCACGCTTTTGTTCATATTGATCAGCATTCCCTGTTTTTATTTTTATTCAGTATAGAACTTACCTGGATTCCTGTCAAGAATAGAAACATTTTTCAAAAAAATGCACAAATATTACGCTTTTACCTCACAGTTCTTTACACCCATAGGATTCCATCTTCCACTCAGGTAGTGACTGGTGAACAAAACAAAAAGCAGCATATTGTGTCCGATCATGCATCCCCAGGCGGATATCAGACCAAGACCAAGCAAATGAATACAGATAAAGGTTCCTGTGATTCTCACGCCCCACATTCCCACTACATTGAAAACAAAAGGAGCGACTGTTTTTCCCACCCCCTGCATCATTCCCTCAATTACGATGGGAACTCCGTAAAATGGCTCTGACACCGCAACCATTCGAAGCACAGTGCTTCCCAGACGTATTACCTCTTCATCAGAAGAAAACAATCGGATCAGAACCGGAGCTGAAATAAAAAGAAGGCTTCCTGAAAGGATCATCAGACTGATTTCCACTGGGAGAATCGCCTTTGCCAGACCCTTCAGCCGCTTTTCATCATTTGCTCCAAATGCATTTCCAGCCAGAGTAGCTGCCGCAGTCTGCATTCCATAACCTGGAATATAAAACGCAGATTCCACTGTGTTTGCAATGGTATGCGCAGCTGTGGCTGTTTCTCCCAGTGAATTGATCATAGATGCAAACGCTACATACCCAAGGGAAGTTGCAAAACGTTGAAACATATTGGGAATGGCTACTTTCATACAGGGAAAAAGCACTTCCATATCCGGTTTCAAGCTCTGGCCTTTTGGAGAAACCAATTCATGTTTCCACAATTTCCAGGTTAAAATAATACCTCCTACAGTGTACGCAATGGCACTTGCTGCCGCTGCCCCTTCCACATTCCAGCCTGCACCTGGAATTGTCACAGATAATCCACCGATTTTCACAGTTCGTGTGGAATAAATAAGGAAAAAGTTTAGCACAATGTTGATAACATTGAAAGCAACACCCACTTTCATGGGAGTCCGGGTGTCTCCTGCTGCTCGAAGTACAGTACCAAAAATGATATTTGCACAGCGAAACAGCATAGGCAGATATAAGATAAGAAAATACCTGGATGCCAGATCCCGGATAGACGGATCCACCTGCATCCATACCGGTACTTTTTTGCTTACTCCTACCGTGAGAAATGTAAATAAAATTCCTACCACCAGAACCAACATCACAGCCTGACCGGATGCTTTTCTTGCTTTTTCTTTTTTTCCAGCTCCCAGGGACTGGGAAATATATGCCAGAAATCCCACACTCAGTGCGGAGATCGTACTTCCGATCAGCCAGTTTACTGTACTTGTAGCTCCCACGGCAGCAGTAGCTCTTGTTCCCAGAACACTGACCATTCCAGTGTCCATATACTGCACTGCAGTTTGCATCAGCTGTTCCAGCATAGTTGGCCATGCCAGAGAAAAAATCACCGGCAGCATCTGCCGGGTCTCTTTATCCATTAATTTATTTCTACTTTTGCCTGTTTTCATGCTTTGTCATCCTGCCTCTAAATATTTCTTGCGTCATCTCCCTTTGGGCCGGAGATCTGTATAATCTAAAAGCTTATCTTTTTTTCTTTTTTGCAAGCTGTTTCATGCAATAAGCAAATATTCTTTTATAACTCTTATAGGTATAGTGGGTTCCGTCATCTTTTTGCTGTGCATTCAGGTTATGCGCCGTTCCATACCCGTTTTTTATAAGGTAACTGTAGGTATCTATAAAACCATACATACCTTTCAGACCTTTTCGGATCCCTTTATTGAATTTTCTTACCTCTTCCCCTTTTCTTAAAGTCGTTTCATTTTTTCTTCCTGTATTAATGGGGTTTACAGACATATAATAGAGATCACAATTCATTTGCTTTAGCTGTGGTCCTAATGTTCTCATATAGGAGCAATAACGGTTAATCAACGTATTTACATTTATTTTTCCATTATTATGTTTCAGATCATTTACACCATGGTTGAAAATAACAGCTGTTTTAGGGTACTGATCTTTTCTTTTATTTTTATGCAAAAGGGCGAACAGCTTTTCGCTTCCGGTAGACTTTAACCATTTCAGAGTTGTTCCAGGCTTTGAGATGAATTTTACCTTTTTGAATGCAGAAGACCCAAATTCCCGTTTTAACAATCGTTCCATAGCATATGTCCTGGAATCACCCACAAAAATGATATACTGATATCCTTTTGGAATGGCAATCTCTCTTTTTGATACGTCCGGTTCTTCGCTTCTGTCAAACATTACCGGATAGAGTTTAAGGCCTTCACTGGTCACGATCGTATCTCCAGCCTCATAGTCCGGCGCAGCCTTTTTCCCTGAAGTTTTTGACCAGCCCATAAAGGTATATCCTTTTGGATTTGCCATGGAAGGTAGCTTCACTCTGTCTTTTCTTATTTTTAATATCTTATAAACTGAGCCATCCTGCTGATACAATATAACAGACTTCTCCTGAGTGGAAATCTCTGTAGACTGCTGGGCATGACTTAAATTATCAACTGTTTCCATATTTTTTTCCAGAAAAAAACGGCTTTCTGTTTTGTCCTCATCAGAAGCTGTCACTGACACAGCTGGCTCTGTAAAAAGCATTGTAGCAAGCAGAACTCCGCTGATTATTTTTTTTATTTTCATTTGTATACTCCCTGAGCATGCAAAAAGCCCTTTGGGATTTCTGCATGAATTTTCGAACTATATTTTCGCTATTACTATGCTATCATTCCTATTGCAAAATTACAAGCTTACAAGCAAAAAAAACGATAACCAGATTGGTTACCGTCTTGGTTCTGTACCTTCAAAACTACATACATGTTACATCCTAATGG
>CAKRRX010000154.1 GCA_934394595.1 uncultured Blautia sp.
GACAGGATGGCGGCCTTGACAAAAGTGTTACTGGATGCAAATCGGGTAGCTGAATTACAACTTGCTGTAGAGGATTCGGAGTATCGTGAAAAACTCATGGAGGAGTATGGAATAAACTAAGAAAAACAGTAAGAAAGGGCAAAGATTCTTTGTCTCTGGCATTTTGTGAAATTTATGGGAGGAAGTATATGGGAGGGATCAGGAAGAAAAAGAGATTTACAAGAACACTGACTGGATTTCTGCTGGCCGGAGTGCTGGGATTCTCCTGTCCAGGGGTGGAAAGCCTGGCAGAGGGAATTTCCCAGGTCTGGGAAGTTCAGGCTGCAAAGTCGGGTTCCAGGGGGGAAATGCAGGACACCGGACAGGATTCTACGTGGAAAATTCAAGTTGCAGCGAAAGAGAATGTACAGGAAAGTGGTACAGCTACAGTCGCCAGTGCGGATAACGCCAGTTTCATCTGGAAAAAAAGAGGCAGCAAACGTTATTGTTATAAAAATGGCAAGAAGCTTACCGGTTTTCAGCAGGTAAATGGTAATTACTATTATTTTGGCTCTAAAGGTGCAATGTGTACCGGCTGGCAGTTTGTAGGAAATCACTACCGCTACTTTGCCGGAAAAAGTGGTAAAATGCGAGTAAATACTACGGTTCAGGGCAGAAAAATAGATAAAAACGGCATCTGGACTCCTGTGGTAGTCCTGGATCCGGGACACACCGGTGTGGTAACTGGAGGCTATGAACCATTGGGACCGGGATCCAGTGAGAAAAAGGCAAAAGATACTTCCGGTACAGAAGGTGTAGTCACCAAAGTGGCAGAATACAAGTTGACTCTGAAAGTGGCAAAGCAGCTTTCCTCCCGGTTGAAAAAGCAGGGCTGTAAAGTGGTGATGACAAGAACCAACAGCAAGGGCGCACTTAGCTGTGTACAGAGAGCAAAGATCGCAAACAAGGCAAAAGCTGATGCATACCTTCGCATTCATGCAAATGGAAGTTCCCTGTCCAGCGCCAACGGAGCCATGACGATCTGCGTGACCAGAAGCAACCGTTATGTGTCATCCAAGCTGTACAAAAAAAGCTATGCCCTCTCCAAAGCAGTGCTGGATTCTTATGTAAAAGCCACCGGCTGCAAAAAGGAGTATATCTGGGAAACCGACAGCATGACAGGCAATAACTGGAGCAAGGTTCCCACCACTCTCATCGAAATGGGATATATGTCCAATCCTTCCGAGGATCGGAAGATGCAGACAAAAGCTTATCAGAAAAAGATGGTAAAGGGAATGGCAGATGGAATCCAGGCATATTTCCTGGGGCGTGGCTGAAACAGGTGTTTAGGAATACTTTTAAAATAAAAAAATACGAGAGGGAAAGAGTAATGAACAGAAAGCAATTAAAGGCAGTATTGGGAAGTGGAATCATAAGTGTGACCAGTGTGTGCAATGTGGCGATGTGTGAAGCCGGAGCGTTGTATCCGGTTAAACAGACAACGGTAAACTACGATACCGATGGAACAGAAACCAACCGCAATGAGATTTCCATAAAATCTTATGCCCTGCCAGGAGGCTATGTTTCCGTATATGAGGGAGCCAATATGCTTTCCTATAAAACAGAAAACGGAACTGGCAGTATGAGCTACGATGAAAATGGAAATATTCGATATGTGACCAATACGACAATTCAGGAGAATGGAGATTATACAAGCAGTCAGTTCAGTTTTGGGGACTTTAAGAATGCCAGCGTCTCTTTTTCTCATGTAACGGAAAAAGATGAATACGGAAAAACGGTAGCCAATGAGGTCACTTCTTATAGATCCTCCAGTGCCGAAATCGGGAATATGTCCGGCTTTTCGGAGGACACACAAGCATTTCAGTATTCTTCAGAATATGATGACCAGGGACTTTGCCTTACCAGAGAAACCTATCAGGATGGCGGTTCAGAGCCAAGTAGTATCGCAAAATATGAATATCAGGATGGAAAGACATTGTGCAATACATATGGCTCAGATGGCAGTTTGCTCTATTTTTCCATGTCAGACAGCGAAAGTGGGGAGATATACGAGACTGCTACTTATACAGACGACGTAAAAGTCTATGACCGAAGCATTGAATTTGCGCAGGAACCAACTGAAGCTGCTGAGTTGGCAGACCTGTATCAGGGAATCTGGACCATTGATCTGGAGGGAACAGGAATGGAAGACTGGTTCGGCAGCTTTTCCACTATAGATGAAGGCTTTGCAAATGGTCAGGCGCTGTATGTAAATAATCAGACAGGAACTGTACAGTACTTTATGGAGGAAGAAATCCTGGACGCAGCTATCAATCCAGATGACCCCAGCCAGATTTGCGTGTGGGATACTTCAAATGGAAACGGGGCAGGAGATTTTTCAGCAGCACAGATGATCCTGACTTATGACAAGGAAACCGATACTTTCAACGTTTCTGCTGATGGCACAGAAAGCTTTACGATGAGACGTTTTTAACAAGTTAAATTTTCCAAAAAACAAGTGATATCTTAAAAGTATATTGAATCCTTCCGAAAAAAAAGGTATAATCCACTCATAGCTTATGAGTTCGTAGTTACTTGGGAGGGACTATTGTAGCTGTCTGGTTTTTTCTTTAGCAAAGATATATTATCAGAAAAGTAAGCGAAAATAAGAAGTGCGAACGCCCTGTCAGAAGGTATGATATCTTTTGCCAGGGCATTCTTTTTGCATCAATTTAAGAAAGGTTTTCTACAAATTGTTTGACGATAACCGGAATCTGGACTATAATAATGATAAAAATGGGGCGAAGCAGCTGCGAAAATCAGACTGCAAGCAGAAAGAGGACTATTATGAAAAACAGAAAAGCAAAAGCATTTATGGCTGCATTGATGACTGGAGCTTTGGTTTTAGGAAGCACAGCATATGTACCGGCGGCTGAGACTGACACGGAAGATACCGCAGAAGCCAGCCAGGATGAGACAGAAGCTGCAGAGGATGCCAAAGAGGAAGTTGCAGACACAGCAGATTCGGAGAGCGCTGATGCAAGTGCTGCCGTAGAGGAATCCACCGACCGTGATCAGGACCAGATGAAGAAATACCTTGCCACCTGGGATTTTAATGGCACAGTCATTACATTTCTTCCATATGGAAACGTGATCATAGACGGGGAACTGGTACAGGCAGAGTACAGCCTGGACGGTCTTAATTTAATCGTTACATATCCGGATGGAATGCAGGATCTTGATAACTATACAGATCTGAAGAGCGAAATTACGCTGTGGAATTATGATGCTCAGTATTTTGATGGAACAGTAAGTGAGAATGATCATTATCTTGACACTATGATGGTATTCAAGCTTACCGGTACAGACAACAGCGATCCTATGAATCCCACAGAGCAGGAGGAGACCGTATATGGCCTGATGCCAAAGGATCAGAGTGAGTTCCTGGATAATGTTCTGTATGGATACACATGGAAGACTGATAACGGTACTCTTTCCATTGACAAAGATGGAAATATCAATTTAAATGATGGAGAACGTACAGGAACCATAGCTTCAGATAATGGTGTGGATGTTACATTCTCCTGGGATGGCGCAGATGATATGGCATATACCGTAAGCAGTGCAGATGAAGTAAGTGTTACCTTTACAAAGGCAGACGACAGCAAGTCAAGCTTCGTTCTTTCCGACAGAGAGCCACTTGCAGAATAAGAGCCAGGAGGGAATTCCCTCAGAGTAAAACGAATAAAAGATCTTACAGAGGCAGCATGAGAGCAATCGTGCTGCCTGTTTTATTGCTGGAAAGAACTTTTGCCTGTCCGCCATGTTCCTTTGCAATCGCATCTACCATAGCCAGGCCAAGTCCTGCGCCGCCCATAGCCCGGCTTCGTGATTTGTCTACACGGAAAAAAGGATCAAATATTTTTTCCTGATCCTCAGGGGGGATTCCAATACCGGTATCCTTTACCATAAGAAGGACATGCTGGTTTTCCTGACGGATTTCCACAGTGACAGATCCGTCAGGGCAATTGTATTTTATGGCATTTTCCACAAGGTTATATACTGCGCGATAGAGAAGAAGATAACTTCCTGTGACCAACTGATCCCCTTCTTTTTGCTGTAGCGTAATATGAGCCTGGTCGGCTATTGAGTCCAGATCGCAGAAAACTTCCTCTGTAAGAGCAGCAAGAGATATGGAGTCATTTCGGGGCACAGAGTTCAGGTTGGTCATATCCAGAAGGGCGCTGACCAGATGGGAAAGACGTCCGGTCTGTTCCTGGATCCGATTCAGAATCAGTTCATATTCCTCAGTATCATGACAATCCTTTTTTCGGAAAACCTCCAGATCTGTCTGCAAAACAGCAAGGGGAGTGCGAAGCTCATGGGCTGCATTTGCGGAAAACTGCTTCTGAATTTCAAAAGAGTCGGAAAGCCGCGCCAGCATATCATTAAAGGAGCCGGTAAGCTGTGCGATCTCATCATCGGAAACGGGAACTGTCAATGGTTCTGAAAGATTCTGCGCCTGGATGTGGCAAATTTCATTGGTAAGTTTTTTTAGGGGCTTTAGAGCCCTGGCAGTGAGAAAATAGGTACAGATACTTCCAAGGAGAATGACTACTGCAGTGGCAATAATGCTCCTTATCCGAAATAACTCCTTGGTAGACAGGATTTCCTGGCTTAATTCCGGAAGCAGGATTTTGGGGTCTATGTTAAACTTGATGGGTGTGCCTGAATCCTGCGGATCTATCTGGATCATATAATCCTCCAGATTTTCAATTCCCGTAACTGCGGAACGGCTGATAAAAAAATACATCAAAATGCAGGTAAGGGTAACAAGCAAGGTGATAAGTAAGGTAAGTTTCCATTGTAGGGAATTCTGAAATCGCTTTTGTATGGATTTTTTCATAATTTTTCCTCCAGGATATAACCCTGACCGATTTTATTTTGTATTGGGTCTGTGCCAAGTGCAGCACGGAGCTTTTTCCGCAGGGCAGAGATGTGGACACGGATGGAATTGCTGAAAGTATTTACACTGCCATCCCAGATATGTTCCATGATCTCTTCAGGGGAAATGACCCGTCCCTGATGAAGAAGAAAATATTCCAGAAGGCTGCTCTCTTTACGGGTAAGAGAAAGGGGGCTTCCATTTACAAGGGTTTCCCTGGTTCTGGTATCAAAAGTGAGCTCGCCCCATTTGAGACAGACATTTTCCTGAATAAATTTTCGTCTGGTAAGGCTGCGTATACGGGCTTCAAGTTCCTCAAAATGAAAAGGCTTGGTCAGGTAGTCATTTGCTCCAAGATCCAATCCTTCTACTTTATCCTGGATCTGACCTCGGGCAGAGAGAATCAGTACCGGAGTGCGGTCATCCTGATTCCGAAACTGGCGGAGAATATCTAACCCATTGACACCAGGCAGATTCAGATCCAGCAGAATCAGATCATAATTTTCTGTGAGACATAATTCCAGTCCCTTATTTCCGTCAAAGCAGGTATCTGTTTCATATCCGTCTATGCGAAGTCCTTCGGCAATGGAACAGCAAAGTTGTTTTTCATCTTCTATAATTAAAATATGCATCAGATTCTCCTTATCTCAAAAGGGGCAGCTACGAAATGCTCCCGTAATTCTTAGCAAGATACTATCATATCCGGAAAACTGTTAGCAAGTATTTTATGATGATTAAACACAAAAGAAGCTGTTAATGGGCAAGGATCCAGGAAAAACGCCAGAACGTGATTTTTTTGTGAAATCCTGAAATCTTAACACGGATTTTATAGGAAAAGTGTTACAATGTAGCTCAGATAAGAAAAAAACAAAAGGAGATCTGAAATCATGAATAAAAAAAGACTGCTGGCAGTTCTGGCTGCCGGAATTTTAAGTACAACATTTGTAAGTCC
>CAKRRX010000155.1 GCA_934394595.1 uncultured Blautia sp.
AAAAACAAACAGATAAGGAAATGAAAAACACTATGAATCAAAAATCAAAATGCAACAAACTGGAACTTATTTACAAGATACTGATCATCGTTCTGATGGGACTTGTGGACGCTGGTGTGGTGGTGTTTGGACGCACCTCAGGTCTGGGATTTATGGAGACCATTGGAAAAAAGAAGCTTTTGTTTTTACTGTTGTTGAATGCGGCGATAGTATTTTTGCTCTTTTTTGCAAAGCGCATAAAGGAAAAAACAGGAGATAAGCTTTTTATAAAGATCATTAATATTGTCACTTTGATCCTCACTCCGGTACTTGTCTTTGGAGTGGTACAGGTGATCGTAAGTAAGGGCTCGTTTGAAATGCTAAAAGAGTATCTTCTGCCCAATATGATCGTGTGCTATGTGCTTTACCTGCTGTTTTTGCTGGTGTTTGGTAAAGTATCCACAGCGATTTCCGCGTACACGATCATACTTCTGGTCCTTGCTATGGTGGATTATTTTGTCACCATGTTCCGTGGAAATGCATTTGTTCTGATGGATGTTTTAAGTGTAGGAACAGCAATGGAAGTTGCAGGAACCTATGTGTTTAAAATACCGATAAAAACAGGAATCTGTATTGTGGCGATGCTGCTTTATGTTGTATATCAGCATAGCTTTCAGACACTCAGAGTCGGAAAAAAAGACAAAAAATGGTATCTGGTAAGAGTGGGGCTTCTTGCGCTGCTCCTTGTTGGAATTTATGGAAACAGGGCCTGGCTGTCTAAGGAAAAGGTCAGGATGTGGGATACGGACAGCGATTACCGTACAAAGGGATACATTTATAAACTGGCCTGCGAAACCCGGTATCTTTCCAGCGAAAAACCAAAAGATTATTCTGTGGAAAGAGTAAAAGAAATTGCCGCACAGACCGAAGCAAAGGCAGGGCAGACGGAGAATTCCGGGGAGAAAAAGACGACTGCGGCAGCTTCCACAAAGATCGTACCCAAGAAGCTGATCGTAATTATGAATGAAAGTCTTTCTGATTTTGAGGAATTTGATAATTTTAAGTCCTCAGAGGAAATCCTTCCTACCATTCATTCTCTGAAAGAAAACACAAAGAAGGGCCATCTTTATGTGCCGGTTTTTGGTGGTGGTACAGCCAATACAGAGTATGAGCTGCTTACCGGAAACAGTGTGCAGTTTCTGCCAAGCGGTGGAATGGCTTATCTTCTGTACTGTCGTGATCCGGAGTATGGAATGGCGCACTCCCTGGATCAGATTGGATTTTCCACAACTGCGCTGCATCCTTACAAGGCAAAGAACTGGAACCGTCCAAGTGTATATGAGGATATGAATTTTGGCCAGTTTATCAGCCTGGAAAACTGGGATAACCCGATAGAAAAATATCGAAGATATGCAACTGATGCAAGCACCTTTGACAAGCTGGAGAAGCTTACTGCAAAAGGTGGCGATGAAAATCAGTTTTTGTTCTGTGTCACCATGCAGAACCATGGAAGCTATGGAAGTGCAAAGAATTTCAAACCATATGTGACTTTGGATTATGAGGAGGATTACCCCAGGGCAGAGCTTTACCTGTCTCTGGAAAAGGAGTCAGATAAGGCATTTGCAGATCTGATCGCACATTATCAGAATGAAGAAGAGCCGACTATGATCGTAATGTTTGGGGATCACTGGCCGGAAATTGAACACAGCTTTTTCAGTCAGTTATTTGGCAAAGATTTTGACAGTCTGGGTGTGATGGATGTGCAGAAATCTCACAGGACTCCTTATGTGATCTGGACCAATTATCCATCTGAGTCAGGGGAAGAAGATATGAGTTCCAACTATTTTGGAAGTTATATTATGGAACAGGCAGGACTGCCTCTTACCACTTACAGCCAGTTCCTGCTTCAGCTGAAGGAAACTCTGCCGGTGATTGGAACAGATGCTGTGTGCGATGCAGAGGGCAACTGGTATGAGATGAGCGATCTGCCGGAAGAATATGCGGAGCTGATTGAGGAATATAAGGTGCTTCAGTACAACAATGTCTTTGACAGAAGGCACAGAGTGGATGATATTTTTCAGCTTGCAAAATGAGCATACTTTGAAGAGCTTCCCCAATTTGGGAATAGTTAAAACTACATTTTAAACAAAGGATTTTGATATGATTGACAGCAAACAGTTTATTATTATGGATGTTCCCTTTGAAAAAGAGGATTTTCTTCATGTTTCCCTGTCAAATGGCAAGATTTTGTCTTATCACAAAGATCTTCACATAGAGATTGTGAAGGATGAAACTGGAAATGGGAAAATCTGTCTCCTTGGCTGGGCTTTTCAGTGTGAGGAAAAAAGAAAAGATCCGATAGAGGAAATCAGGCAGGCACAGGAGGGCGATGATCTGGAAGAAATTCTGGATACCTGGTCCGGGCGCTGGCTTTTGATTTATGAAGATAGCGTTTACCTGGATGCTTGTGGCTTATTTGGATGTTTTTATACAAAAGATGGAATTTTGTCCAGCAGTCTGAATTGCATCAATCAGGCATTGAAAAGGAAGAATATGCGGCCTGGTATCCGACATGGATTTGGGCTTGATTATTATCCCGGAAAGAAAACTGTTTATCCGGATGTGATGCGCCTGATGCCTTCCCAGATTTATGACTTAAAAAGCAATAGCTGCAGGCACAGAAACCTGATCCTGGGTGAGCAGAAATTTGCAGATGATGAGCAGAGGCTGGATGCTGTGATTGGTTATTTTCGAACAATATTAAAAAATCTGGCAAGAACCTATCTGGGGAAGATCATGCTACCTCTTACCGGTGGCTACGATTCCAGGACTATGCTGGCACTGTTGGAATACAGTGGGATTTCCTATTCTGCTTTTACCATGGAGCATGACAATATTTCCCAGCTGGATATGGAAGCGCCTCCTGCACTTGCCAGGCTGGTGGGAAAAGAATACCAGTATATCAGAAGGGGGCAAAAGCCTTCCAGCAGGAGGTTGAAAGCCTATGATCTGCATTGTGGGGGAATGGCATCGGATGAAGACAGGAATTTTTATGCCTGTGACCAGTATCCCCATGGAAATGGGGAAAATGTGGCTGTTTTGCGTGCCGGAGTGTGGGAATGTGCCTATTATACGTTGTACAACTGGGTAGAGAAATCCGGATTTCAGATTTCCAGATATAAAAAGAAATACGTAAATGTGAGATGCCGGAAGGATATCAGTGATTCCCTGGAAGCATATTTTGAATTTGTACAGACTGATGAGCAGAAAATGAAATGGCCGGTGCGCTTTTATAGAGAACAGCGCATGGGCTGCTGGCTTTCTGGCGTGGAGCAGTCCCTGACTTTGATTGATAATATGGATTCCCTGCAGCTTTGCAATTGCGGAAGAATCCTGGAAATCCTTGCACAGTTGGATCTTGGTCTGCTGGTTGGCAAAAAACATGAGATCCGGATCATAGAAAAGATCTGTCCGCAGCTTTTGGATGTTACTTTACAAAATAAAGAAAACAAATTTAAGAAAAGCAGTTTCAGGGGAAATCTGAAAAAAGATCTGGAATATTTCAGCGGATGCAGACAATGTCTTGGCTGGAAAGACGGCATAAAAGAGAGCCTTTGTTTTATAAAAAAGAAAGGCAAAAAGAGGAAAATAATTTGAGTGGAAACATTGGTACAACACAAATAGCAGACAAAATCAGAAGAAAGCAGATCCTGCGGCTGATGGCGGAAATGCTGGCAGCAGGGCTTCTGGCTCTTATTATAGAGCTGGGGCTCAATTTCCACGGGATTACAGAAGGCTACAGCCCAAAGGGAATTTATGACCATTATACCACAGAGGGTGGAAGGCTGATATATGAGCTGAAATTAGATGAGCCGGAGTATATTGGCAAGCTAATTATACAGGGAAATGTGAAAAAGGATCTGAAATATACGGTAAAGCTTGTGACAGTAAGTGATATGGGTGGGATGGAAGAGGAATCCTTTCAGGACTATCTCTATACGGAGCTGAACTGCGGTTTTTCCAATATCAATGCCAGGGTAAAAGAACTTTCCATAAGTATCACAAAGCCGGACAGAGTAGAGATTTCCAGCATATCCTATGAAAATCAGTTCGCTTTTAACAAGTACCGTTTCTGCTTTTTCCTTCTGACAGGATTTCTGGTTTTGCTGATTTTGTTTGAACACAGAATGCTGCTGGAGAAAATCTGGGTGCTTTATCTGATCTGTGCCCTTGGTTTTGGAAGTATTATGGCTGTGGGGGCAGGGCCTTTTGCTGTGACCTGGGATGAGGAGGTTCATTACCGGACTGTTCATCTGATGAATCCCACAGGCGAGGTCAGCAGTGATGAGGTTACTGTGGCGAATTTTGAACGCCAGGGGTGGAAACTAAACACTACAGAAGAGCTTGCCATGGTGCGGGCGTATATGGATTCCCATGGGAATGGAACAGAGACCTTGGAAAGCTATCATGGTTTTCGAAAAGAATATATTACTTATTTTCCAATGATTCTTTCCTACCAGCTGGGCCGACTGCTGGGGCTTCCTTATTCGCTGAATTATATGCTGGGAAGACTGGGAAATCTGGTATTTTGTTCCCTGATCTGCGCATTGGCAGTATTTCTGGCAAGGAGAAAGAAGCTTCTGATAGCCATTGTGGGAATGATGCCTACGGTGATCTTCCAGAGCAGTATGTATACCTATGATGGGGTTATGTTTTCATTCCTTTTGCTGGGAACAGTTCTGTGCATGAATGAACTGGAAAAGGAGAGGGGAACAGAAAATATCCGGGATATGCTCCTGGCAGCGCTAGCTATTTTGGTGGGATGTATGGCAAAACCAGTTTATATTCCGCTTTTGCTTCTGTTGGCGCCTTGTGTTTACGGAAAAATGAAGCCCCTTTTAACCGGTAAAAAGAGAAGAAGGATTGCATGGACAGCTCTGGTTATTTTTGGTGTACTGGCAGCAGTTGTTTTGGCTGTGAAGCTGAAGCCTTTTATAAGCAGTGCTTTAAGTGGGGATTTGTCCTATGGCGGAGATTCCCGTGGCGGAAAAACCGGTATGGCGGGACAGCTTCTGACCATATTACAGCATCCAATTGCTTTTTGCAAAATGCTCGTGAGAGACATTTTTACCTTTGACAATTTCAGAAATTACCAGGATAATGGAGAAAATGTAACCCTGATTTTCAGCCAGATGTTCCTGAATCTTTACGAACTGGGAACGTTGAAAAATCTGTGGACAATGGTATTGGTACCATTATTGATGCTTTTGTATCTGGTGGAGCCGGAGGGAGAAAAGGCGCTTCCGGGAAATATAAAACAGATCCGAAAATGGAATCTGGCAGCAATTTTTTTCAGCGTAATTCTGATCTGGCTGGCAATGTATCTGGCGTTTACCCCTATTGGACAGGGAAGTATATCCGGGGTTCAGGCAAGATATTATCTGCCATTATGCATTCC
This sequence comes from uncultured Blautia sp., assembly GCA_934394595.1. GTDB lineage: Bacteria > Bacillota > Clostridia > Lachnospirales > Lachnospiraceae > Blautia_A. The sequence continues at coordinate 5,438 of CAKRRX010000155.1, forward strand.
GGCGGCATATGTGCTGTGGAATCGCAGAATTCAGATAAAACTGTCGCGCCTGAGATATTATCAGATCGGAATGGGAGCTGCGCTGGTTTTGACTTCACAGTGTGTTTACCAGTTCCTGATCTGTGGACGTCTGTCCTGATGAAATTCTTAGTTTCAATTTGTGATTTAATGTGTGTGATTTAATACCGGAGGAAATGCATGATAAGGAAAAAAATCTGGGCATGTTTGCTTGCTTTGACATTGTTGATACAGCCTCTTGAGATTTTGGCGCAGACAGACGATGAGGCGGGATTTTTCATAGCGGAAAGTGAAAATCCAGATGAAGAAACTCTCGGATTTTCAGATGCTTCTGACAATGACAGGGAAATGGTGGAATTTGAATCTGAGGAAAATATAGC
>CAKRRX010000156.1 GCA_934394595.1 uncultured Blautia sp.
GCGGCATCCATACTGTCGTCAATTTCTCCATCTATAATTTCTGATGAAGAACTGTCATCCAGAGGTTCCATATTGTCTCCTTCAGAATATTCGCTGCTGTCATCGTAGGCTCCGTCCATATAGGATTCACCGTCACTATCCAGGTCCAGACTTTCGTCGCTTTCCATCTCAGAAATATCTTTTGCAGTCATTCCCTCTACCAAAGTATCAGAAGGGAATGCAATACTGTCATCTTCTGTCAGGCCGTCTACGATCTCATATTCGGACAGATTATCATCATGCTGTCCCAGGATCACAGAGCGCTTCTCCAGTCTTCCCTTAGAATCGGCTGCCCATACATATGGATTCTCTGTGTCTGCATCCACAATGTAATAATCTCCGATCCAGATACCACTCTTCTTCTCTTCCTGTCCTTCATCCATCTCAATATAAACGTGCTGTCCAAGCATAAGCCCCTCTGAAGAATCCAGTGTAACATAAAAAGGATAGGTACTGGAGCTGGTAGTATCATCACCGCTGGACATTCCCCAATAGCTGTTGTTACTGTTGCTGTTGGAAGAATTCTGCTCGTCCACCGCTCCCATGGTGCCATGCCAGATCTGACTGTCATCTGCTCTGGAACGGATCAGCACTGCAGAACCTGGAACGATAGTATTTCGGTTCTGCTCATTGACCATTCCCTTGATCCGGTATGCACCTGTACTGAGGATGGTGATAAACGCATTGTCGGAAGAATCAGAACTGCCATAATCATAACTCATACTGTCATCCAATGTGTCTCCATCATCACTTCCAAGCTTGCTGGTATCGATCTTCTGGATCACACCATCGATCTCGCTGCGTACCTCTGTATCAGTGGTCGCTGCCTGAAGCTTGTCGATCTCTGCCTGCTTACTGACCTGATCGTACTCATTCTTCTTCAGGTTCATCTTATTGGTCTCAATCTCAATAGTGTAAGAAAGCTGATTATTCTTATTAGCTTTTTTCTTTTCCTTCTCAAGGGTTTTGATCTGCTCATTGAGGCTTAATGCCTCATTTTTCAGGCGGTCAAGGGCAAGCTGCGCTTCCTTCAGGCTGTCCTCAATGCTGCTCAGATCATATTCAAAAAGCAGCTGACCCTTCTTTACTTCATCTCCAGTCTTTACCTTGACTTCTGTAACAGTCCTTCCGCTTTCAATATTTACCTTTACTGTGTCCTGGGGTTCCACTACCCCTGCAAAACGATTCAGCACACCGGAGTCCTCTCCGATCAGAGTGCTGATCTTCGTCACATATGCCACTTCTTTAGAGGCTGATGAACTGGCATAATTCTCTTTATAATAATACCATCCACCGACACCAGCTGCCCCGGCAATGATAAGGATCCCCCCGATGACAAAAAACTTTTTTTTCATGGTTACCTCCCATACTGTTCTTGTGTATCGTGATCAATTGCATTATAGCAGATAAACTGCCTCTTCTGTCATCTGCATTTACCTGGTACAACGAAAATTAAGTAACCGCTATACCTGTCTATCATAGCAGATTCGGAAAAAAAAAGAAAGCTTTCTGTAGCAACAATACATTTTTCACAAATTTTTCATTCTTTTTTTAGAAATATCGTATAAATTTTAGGGATTTTTGACTTTTAGGGAAAAAAATGGTATACTGTAGCCACTTATTTACAACGAAAGGAAAGAGTTTGTATGAAGTCAGTCAAATGTCTGCTTCCTCTTCTTTTTCTCATAGCGGTCCTTTTTTGCGGATGTACCAGCAGGGAAGAGAAAAAGATCGAAGAAGTCATAAAACGAGAACTGGATCTTTTAAAGAATCTGGATTCTGACACCACACAGAAATACCTCTCCTATCAGGAGCTTTTTGAAGACGGAACGAAAGACAAGGCTCAGTCAGCCACAATAGAAGAAGTCTTTTCCCTCTTTTTCCAGGAATTTGATTACAAGATCCTGGATATCAACGTTGACAAGGATAAAAATACCGCTCAGGCAGATCTTCGCCTGGTCACACTGGATGCAGGCTCTCTTGCAAGGGATTTTTCAGCAGAACAGCTAAAAAAAGAAATTTCTCAGGCAGCCACCGGTCAGACAGAGGATACTGGCCTGACAGTTTCCGTAGAGGAGCGCTACAAAATACTGGATGACCTTTTAAAGTCCAAAGATTACCAGACTGTGGAACGCAGCTGCACTATCACACTTACCGCTTCCTCAGACGACACAGAGGATAACTGGGAGATCAAGCGTACCTACTCTCTGGAAAATGACCTTGTTGGCGGTCTTATGACCTATCTTACAGATCCGGATATCCTTCCTCCGGAAGATACTCTTTTGATTTATCTTGATACTCTGAAAAATATGACAACAGAAGAACTGGGCAATTATCTGAACACTGATTCTATTATCAGCACAGAAGATCCTGCCAAGATCCAGCTGGCACAGGCACTTGTTGAGCAGGTTTATTCCTGTTTTGATTACGAGGTCAAAGATACCACAGTTTCCGGGTACCATGCTTCTGTGAAAGTGGACATCACTACCTTTGACAGTGATGCTATTCTGGACAGCTATCAGAAGGAACTGGATACATATCTGGCATCAGCAGATGCTGTGATCGACGGTTCCCAAAAGCGCTATGAAACATCTTACCAGATGCTTCTGGATACTATTCAGTCTAACAAAGCGAAAAAAACTGTGGAAACCACCTTCAATCTCATCAATGACGGAGCATCCTGGAAGCTGGATGATGCAGGGATCGTCTTTGGGGAAGCTTTATTTGGAACTTTAAGCACAAATCCTGTGGAAGAGGAAAGTGCTGAGTGAAACTCCTTTCTTTTCTACTTTAATACGGACAAAATAAAAAATCAGGGTATTGTATAATCATCAGTTTGGATAATTATACAACACCCTTTTTTAGACCTTAACCCTTTACTTCACGGTTTTGTACTTTGCACCTTTACTCATTCCTTTAGCTTTCAGAAGTTTCTTATATCTTCCAAGAACCTTTTTGTGAGCTGCCACATTTGCCTTTTTATAAGTGCCGTAAAAAGCTTTTGCGCCTACGTTGTCAGCTGTAAGACGATCTGTTTTTATTGTGATTTTTTTCAGCCTTTTACAGTTGTAGAAGGCCTGCCTGCCAATTTTGTTCACCTTTGAAGGAATTGTGATCTCAGCTATGGCAGAACCGTAAAATGCACGATTTCCGATCACCGTTACATTTGTTCCAATTTTTACGGATATAACCGTTTTCTTGTTCTTAAATGCATTGTCTCCTATTTCCGTAACTTTATAGGTTTTGCCTCCGTAAGTAATAGTTTTTGGTATTGTAATTTCTGCTTTCAGAGAAATTGGCTGTGTGTAACGTACAGATTTTTTATTTTTCAGCACAACGTAAATACCGTTGGTTTTGGTGTCTTTTATTTTTAATCCAGCTTTTATGACCTTAATCTTAGGAATTTTTTCTGTCTTTACCGTTCCACATACCGTACATGTGTATGACCTTTTTCCTGTTTTCTTCGTAGTCGCTGCTGTAATCGTTTTGGCTTTTCCCCAGCGATGTGCTGTTTTACAGGAAAGTGGGATCCACTTGCTGTCTTTGCCGGCGAATGCACGCCTTTTTTGGACCGTCCAGGTTTTATCATCTGCCGGGTAATAGAATGTTTTGTTTGCAACAGCAATCTCTTTCGCCATTTCCGCTGGTGCAGAACCCAGGAAAATTACCTCACAAGCTGCATCCGGAAGTATATAATAGGCTTCTTTTCCAATCTTTCTTACACTTCCCGGAATGATAAGTTCCTCTAAATTATCGAACCAGGTAAACATGCTTGCGCCGATAGAGGTGATTCCTTCTTTTATTTCGACTGATTTCACCCAGTCTCTATATATGTAAGTTTCACTTGTAGTCACATGTCTGGTAGTATATTTGTCTATCCAGCCGATGGGATTTGGGGAATAGTGCAGATCCCACAATTCCCCTTTTCCAGATATCACCAGTTTTCTGGTAACACTGTTGTATTCCCAGAATGCCTGATCTCCGCACTGTCCCCGAATGATATTCTTCAGGGATGGAGTAATGTCGTACTTCGCTTTTCCACATTTCTTACATACATACTTTGCCTCTCCAGACTCTGTATCAGTAGGGGAGAGCAGCCATGTATCAAGCTTCCATTCATGCTTGCCTCCATCATCGGTTCCGCCAATGGTGGTGGGGACCTTCGCTCCGGTCAGATAATGTTCGATCAGGTCTGGAAGATCGCATTCCCCATGAATTCCATAAATGATCTCATTGTTGGCATTGACCAGAAATATAGTCGGTGAACTGATAAAACTATACTTGATTCCACTTTCCAGTTCCATATCCATGAAAGCATCATAGCATACCTCATCAGTTGACTGGCAGAAAGTAAAGCTTTTGCAATTTGCAAATGTACTGACCGTCTTTTGGGGTGATGCGTCAGAACTCGCTTCTACATAGATCAGATCTACATTTGAATAACTGAGATTTTTCATTTTCTCCATCAATGCCAACGTATAAGGACAATTATATCCGTTATAGGTAAAAACAATGACCTTTGCTTTTCCTTTCGTGTTCAGAGTCAGCTTTCCACCACCTATTTTGGGCAAAACCCGTTTCGGGACATGGCCCAGAATATCCGTTTTCCCGGAAGCTTTCTCTCCCCATTTGGTACCTGCAAGGGGATATTTGGCGGAAAAAGAGGCATTGTGAAACTGATCGTCTGCATTTTTATGACCTGTAAAATCATCTGATCCACACAGGAAATACTTGTAATCTCCCAAATAGAGCGCTTCTGTATCCCAGGTGCTGTCAAGGAGGTAATATTTTCCGTCTACTTTAGCAATGTTCCAGGCATGGTCAAGAGAATCGCTGCTGATGATCCTGGCATCAATTCCCGCTTCCAGACAAAGGCGGTAAAAAGTCATTGTATAGCCCTGGCACACCGCACGTTTGTCTACCAACGCTCCATAGGCAGAGAACTGATTCTCTGCTCCCAGATCATATTCCACATTACGGATCAGCCATTTATATATGGCCAGCACTTTGTCACGTTCGGAAACATTACTGCTTTTTAGCTGCAGAGATTGTACCATTTGGGAAACAATGCGGTCTATTTTATTTTCCTGATCCACAGTTGTCCTGTACTCAAAATAATAGTTTATTATCCAGCTGCCATCTTCCCTGGAATAAAAAGTAGGATGTTTGTAGCCTACACTGTATTTCAGATAATCGCCCTCTTTGGGATTACCGGTATGGGCAAAAATATCTGTCATGTTATTCAGGTCAAGCTGCTTTTTCACATCAGCTGACACTTCAATTTCAATCTCATTGACCCTGTTTACTGCCTGCTTCCTTACATAGGCGACTGCTTCAGATGCATTGTTGTATTGTGCATATACAACCGTATTTCCAACAAGAATATACAGCCATAGCATCACACTGAACGCCCAAAAATACATCCATTTTTTTTCACATTTTAGATCCATAAAATTCCCCCTTCATTTTTCCTTCTTTTGTTTCCGATTGCCTTTGATCCTGATTTTTCTCATCATTTTAATAATATCATATCTGTCCCCTATAAAAAAGCAAAAATCGCTACAAAACCTGAAAATGCAGGCAATGTAACGATTTTTACCATTATTTTTAAATTACAGTGTTTCTTCTGTAGTCTCTTCTTTTTCTACTTCCAGTCCCAGCTCATCAAGCTGTGCCTCGCTTACACGCTGTGGAGCCTGTGTCATCAGGCAGGAAGCATCTTTCACCTTCGGGAATGCGATCACGTCACGGATGCTGTCAACCTTGGCGATGAGCATCACCAGACG
>CAKRRX010000157.1 GCA_934394595.1 uncultured Blautia sp.
GTATTTACTTTGATACATCCCTATGCTAAAATGAATCAAAAAGTTAAACAGCCAACAACAAGATCATAATCACATCTCAGAAACCTTCTGCGTTTCTGATAAAAACTGCATAAAATAGGGCAAAGCAATCGAAAGGTTGTGACGCAAAGCTACAGGGCCTGTAAAATGGCAGCCAGTTGCACGGTGAATTGGTCGAGGGTATTGTTATGTGAACAGTACTCTTTTTTTTAGGTTAAACCGGTAAAAGGAGCAGGGAATATGAACGAAATGGATTACGAAAAATATCGACAGAAGATTGAAAGTATGGACATGGTGTTCCAGAAACTGATTTTTCTGGAAGAATCAGAAACCGAAGAACAGCTGAACCAGAGAATACCGTTTTTGCTGGAAGCAGTAGGTAATTATACAAAGTCAGACAGAGTATATATCTTTGACTGGATTCCTGTTTCAGAAGAAAAATACCACAATACCTTTGAATGGTGTAGGGAAGGTGTACGTTCCCAGCTGGAAATACTTCAGAATGTCCCTGTGATCTGCATGTCAAACTGGCATGAACGCTTTGAACAGGGGGAAAGTATTATTCTGGCAGATGTAGAAGAGATTCGTTATACCATGCCGTCAGAATTTGAATTGCTGACCATGCAGGATATTTATTCAGAAATAGCAGTTCCTGTATTTTATAAAAATCAGCTGAGTGGATTTATCGGACTGGATAATCCGGAAGTAAGTTTTCTGGAAATATCAGCCAAACTTATGCGAGATGTAGGCATCCATCTGAATTATGTAAGAGAAAACAGAAAGATCTTAAGTCAGCTGCAGAACAAAGAAAACCACTGATATACTACTATAACAAAAAGGAGAAAATACACTTGGATTCATGGAAATTAAATTCAAATGAAGAATCGAACGAAGACTTTTTTGCTGCCAGACTTGCAGCATTAAGAGAGAATCATCAGGTTTCAGCTCGCAAGATGAGTCTTGCACTGGATCAGAATTCCAGCTACATCAACCGTATCGAAAACAAAAAAGCGTTTCCTTCCATGCAGGTGTTTTTCCAGATATGTGATTATCTGGACATCACTCCAGGTGCTTTTTTTGAATGGGGGGGGGGTAAACATGTCTGATAAAATCCAGAAAATCATCCCCATTCTGGAAAGGCTGACACCCCGGCAGCTGGAGATGATCAACGAGCTGGCAGTAGAGCTGGCAGAGCTGAACGAGAAAGACTCTTCGGAGAAACAGAATTTAATGGAAATTTAATGGAAATTAATGGAAATTTAATGGGGTCAGACCCCATTAAATTTTTATAAACAAATACATAAATGCACAGGAAAAGTTCTTTTGAATTTATCTATATAGTTTATAACGAAAACAAGGAGAAGAAGTGACATGAAGCATATTGAAAATCCAGACATATGGAACGTTTGACTGTAATGAAAGAATCAATCATGAGATATTTCAATACCGGCAATGCAGGTGAATGTGGACTTCACGGATGTTGATGCTGCATGTAATCATTATAAATGGCCGCTGATACGGTTTCCAATGGAACGGTATGTACACATAGATTATCATATTTGTGGTTTGGGTTTTTATAATGTGATATATGAAATCATAAAAGATTCAGAGGTGATTTTTTGAAAAATTTACAAGATGATTTTATAGAGGTTTTGTTCGCTGACTGGTGTGGTAAACATAGTTTTCATGATGGGAAAAATACCACAGGGCTGCCCTATGTGAATGTTTACACATGTGAAGGGGAAGAGATTCCAATGCCTCAAACCGAAAACATGTATATTTATTTCATTGTTCGTGGAACATTACGACTGAATATTATGGGGATTGACAGGGATTTTCAAAAAGGCCAATATCTTGTTTCTACGATAGGTACGCCGGATATGGGACATATTTTCAGGGAGAATAATAGAGATTTTTTTGCGGTTTCTCTTGAGTTTGCCCCAGGCAGTGTGGCGGATGTTTTTACAAAGCTGCCAGATACCATGATCTCCCAGATTTCCGGAAAGGGCTTTGAGAAGAGCGTTATAGAGAAATCAGACAGGGAGATTTCCTTCCAGGTTTTGCGGATTCTTGATGTTGCATATAGTGCAATAGAGGGGGAATATATTGGAGAGAGTATTCGGAATGAGATTCTTTTTTATATTTTTTGCGGAACATTCGGAGCAGATCTTTTCCAAAAGATGTGTAGACTCCAAAGCAGCAAAGAAATATACACAATATATGTATGGATCAGGAAGCATTACAAAATGGATTTTTCGGTGGAGAAACTAGCTGAAAAATGTAACATGAGTGTATCTTCTTTTCATAAGAAATATAAGGATACTACAGGGATATCGCCGGTGCAGTTCCAAAAGCAGCTTCGCCTGGCAGAGGCACGTCGTCTGCTGATAGAAGGGAAAAGGAATGTCTCGCAGGCTTCTGAGGAAGTAGGTTATAAGAATTTCTCGCAATTTATCCGAGAATATAAAAAAGTGTATGGTGTCTCTCCCAAAAATGATGTGAAACGAATGCAGGATTTTTCGTAGGATTGAGTGATTTTTCAGGAGTTTTATGCAAGATTTATTTAAAAGTATATTATATAATGATTCCATTCTATAAGAGAAGGCTTCGACAATAGATGGCAATAATGTTGTGATAATTAATAGTGTATTTTTGAGTAGCAAAGGTGCTGAGATGTTTATCTGGCGCTTTTTTTTGTTATAAAAATTAATTTGCGAAACGAATTACAGGATTCATTTGACAGATCAGATGACGAGGAGGAATCAATTATGACACATGGAGATATTTCATCAAGCGCAGATTGTGTAGGTTTGGCAGTAGTAAACTGGAAAATGCCGCGGTTACATACGAAAGAAGAAATAAAAGAAAATTGCCTTAAAATAGCCGATTATATTAAAGGTCTCAAACAGGGACTTCCGGGACTTGACCTGGTTGCTTTTCCTGAATATTCCACTCATGGAATCATGTATGATTTTGATGAGATGATGGAAAATGCAACAACAGATGACGGATTTGAAGTAGAGATTTTCAAAAAAGCTTGTATCGATAATCATGTTTGGGGTACTTTTTCTCTTACAGGTGAGAGACATGAGGAACATCCAAACAAGGTTCCTTATAATACGCAGATTCTTATTAACGACAAAGGAGAAATTGTTCAGAAATATAGAAAGATCATGCCCTGGTGTCCAATCGAAGGTTGGTATCCGGGAGACAGGACTTACGTTACAGAAGGTCCTAAAGGGTTGAAGGTTTCTCTTATTATTTGTGATGATGGTAATTATCCTGAAATCTGGAGAGACTGTGCCATGAAAGGTGCAGAACTTATCATCAGACATCAGGGATATATGTATCCTGCAAACCAGCAGCAGATTGCTCTGCCACCGGTAATGGCATGGTGCAATAACGTGTACACCGCTGTAGCAAATGATACGGGTTATGATGGAGTATATTCTTACTTTGGTCATTCAATGATCTGTGGATTTGATGGACGTGTTCTGGGAGAGTGCGGCACAGAAGAAAATAGTTATCAGTATGCACAGCTTTCTATTTCTGCAATACGAGATGCCAGAGCAAACTGGCAGTCACAGAATCATCTGTACAAACTCCTTCACAGAGGATATACAGGTACGATCAATTCGAAAGAAACCAAATATGGTGATTGTGATTGTCCATACAGTTTCTATGAAGAATGGATTAAAGATCCGGTGGCTACTCAGAAAAAAGTCGAAGAAATGACACGTAGCATGCCGGGAGTGAAATACGCTCCCATTGATGGAATTCCATATGACAAATAATTACCTGCTTTGCCACTAACTTTACGAAGGAAAGGTTTCATGCTATCATTGTTCTGTTAATGATAGCGTGAGACCTTTTTTTATTGTGAGTTTATAAAAATTTAATAGGGTCTGACCCCATTAAATTTTCATAAACAAAACAGCAGGAGACAAAAATGGAACAATACTACTACAATCATATGGACAAGCAGAAGCAGGCTGTTTATCACAAAATCCTGCAGGGAATCATGAGCCTGGATGATGAATTTCAGGTTCCACTACTGGAAGGAGAAGACTTATATAATTTATTTTTTCAGCTTCGGTTGGATCATCCTGAGATTTTTTGGGCAACAGGATATAAATATCGTCATTACAAGAATTCGCCGAATATGATTTTTATTCCGGAATACTTGTTTGATAAAGGCAAGATCAAAGAACATCAGAAAGCAATGAAGTCTCGGGTTGAGAAACTGGTACGCCCAGCTCAGAACCTTTCTGAGTGGGAAAAAGAAAAATATGTGCATGACTTTATCTGTCAGAATGTGCATTATGATAAATTGAAAAAAGCATATTCACATGAGATAATTGGTCCCCTTGGACAGGGCGTGGGAGTATGTGAAGGAATCGCCAAGGCAGTTAAAGTCCTTCTTGATGCACTGGGTGTCTGGTGTGTGATCGTGATATGTGGAAACAATCCAGAGAAAGGAATTAAATATCGTCATACCTGGAATATTGTCAGGATCAGTGGTGAGTACTATCACCTGGATGTAACCTTTGATAATACACTTGGAGGCAGCGATAAAGCAGAAGAAATTCGGTATGACTATTTCAACCTTGATGATAAGCATATTTTTAACGACCATGAGCCGCTGATCGCCATGGCACCACGTTGTACAGATAATGATCACTTTTACTATAAAGAGAAGAAACTGTCTTTTACCAAAGAAGAAGATGTATATAAACGCTCCCTTCAGGCAGCAAAAAAAGGAAAAACAATGACTTTTCACTGGCGTGGAGGGTATTTGACGAGAGAGGTTCTAAACGAACTTCTTGCTCTGATCCGCAAAACTGGCAAAGAAAAAAACAAAACAGCTATTGTCAGTGTTAACTGGCCTCAGGCTGTAATACGTCTATACTATACAGAAGCTCAGATCCAGGAGAGCATTACTATGGAAGAGGCCAATGAAGGAGAAAAATAAGGGAGATTTTTATAAAGTTTTAATGGAAATTAATAGAATTTTAATGGGGTCAGACCCCATTAAAATTCTATTAATTATTTATAAAAAACCTCTAAACCCACAGAGAAACTATTGTGAAATACTATCATGAATGATATAATGACAAAAATTACTGATGAGGAATGAATATGGAAGATAAAATAGAAATATATCAGATAGAAAAAGATCTAAGAGATAAGCGTTTGGCAGTATATATTGCGAATGTTCAGAAACAGGTTCAGAAAGACTCCGAACAGATTATTAAGGAACTTGTGGAAGAGAGGCACCGCCAGAAAAAAACTCAGCAGGAGATGGCAGATATAACTGGAGTGAGAGCATCCAATATCGCCAGATTCGAGAGTGCATGCAGCGTGCCGACATTGGTTATGTTGGAAAAATATGCTAATGCATTAGGGAAACATATAGAGATAAGAATATGTAACGACGAACAGTAGCGAGGCTGGTCTTGTTACTATTATAGATATCATTAATGATAGTATCATATGAATAGAAAGGTATAAATGTGGCTAGAAAAAAGAGAGAATGGTTCCCTGGGGCAGTTTATCACATAATGCATCGTGGAGTGAGAAAACAGGTACTTTTCAAAGAAGAGTATGATTATCAGATGTTTTTATATATTATGAGATTAGCATTGGATGAATACAAATGCATTTTACATGCATATTGCCTGATGACCAATCATGTACATTTATT
>CAKRRX010000158.1 GCA_934394595.1 uncultured Blautia sp.
TGTGTTTATCTTAGCATTCTTTCTTTTCATTTTCAAGGCATTCTAAAAATTTAATTTTATTTTTATAAGTATTTAATTTTATGGACATTCCTGAAACGTATTCAAAAAAATCGTTTCAACAATCAGACACTGGTACAGCCTGTCCTTACTCCCCTATTTCATATATTGTAAAAAACATACTCTCATAATCATCCCTCTCTTGAACAGTCATATATTTAAAATCATCAGATGCCTTTACTATATAACCAAGAGTACTCCCTTCTCTCTCCAGTAGAGTATTTCCATGCCAGTCTATTACACAAAAATTTCCATCTTCGTTTGTTGTCTCCCAAACCCTACCATCTGAATCTAGCTGGGATGAAAAGACTAAAGATGCATAATCTGTCATCCCTGTGGTTTTTGTCCCATCTGCTGCCACTAAAGTGTAGGTTCCATCCTTTTCCCGATAGGAAAATCCGAGACTTGAATACACTTTGACGCCTTCATTTTCCCCGTCAACCTCTGGATAATTTGCAGAATAGATGGTGGGTTCTACCGTCACTGTACCGTCTTTTCTTACATAGCCACATTTTCCATCTTTTTCAACATAAAAGTAACCCAGATTGTCTCCACCATAGATAAAGTCATACTCCATTGGTATAATCAGATTGTTTTCTTTATCCACCACTCCGCATACATACGGTTCTTCTGCGGATTTAGTAACACAGACATAATCAGATCTGTCATATCCTGATACTACCTTATACCCCTGTTCTCGCAATGTTCGGATTCTTTCAAAGATTCCATCTACTTTTAATAGCACTTCTATCTCTTCGGATACCTCCTCCGGATTTCCTATACACAGACTCTCCAGGGCCGCCTTCAATTCATCCATGGTTGTATTCCCTGTAGCTACAATATTAAAATCCAGGTCATATGCAGAAAGTTCTTTTTTCCCTTCATTTTCTATATAAAAATACGCACCATTACTATTTCCAAGTTTCTGCTCGCTTGTCAAGGCTGCTGAAATACACTGATCTCCATTTATGCTATAAAGCGTAGCCGTATCATAATCATAATTGTACCTATTTGGGGCTTCATCCTCAAAGCTTCCTCCCTTAAAACCAATCATCCAATATTCATTACTTACATTTACATAGTCATATTCAAATGGAACGATTACCTCTCCATTTGTTGACAGGATTCCCCATAATGACGTATCCGTTTTCTTGGCAATTACTTTGTCACCGTACATACGCATTTCAGAATATTTCATGCCTGTAATTGTGGTTCCATCCATATTTACCAGTTCATCATTATCATTATCATAAGAACCTAATAACAAGGGGTTCGGATTGCCTATACCTCTTACATACCCTGCTGAAGTTTCGAATTCTGACAGTTTCGTAAGCGTCAAATCTCCTGTAAAAATCTCATCTCCAGATTCTGCATCCGAGTTACTTTCACTCGCATCCAGCCCTTTTATGGTAGTAACTTCTGTCTTCAATTTATACTGTGCTTTCAGTGACACATTTTCCTTTGGCATGGAAAAGGTGAGTTCTGCGGATTTCTGGTCTTCTTCGGATAGTTCTATTCCTTCTGTAAGCCATCTGGAAAACTCCACATCTTCCTCGTCTGGTGCATCTGCCACTACTGTTACGTGGTTTCCTTTGTGGTAAATGCCGCCATTGTCTCCTTTTTCTGTGCCATTTTCTACGGTCACTTCGTAGGTTTTGGAATACTCCATTCCATAGTGTACAGCAAATCCGCCAATTCCAAGGGCAAGAACCAGACCTGCTGCCAGGACCAGTTTCTTTTTCTTGCCGGAACCGGCTGGGGATGAGTTTTCTGATTTTGAAGCCGTGTCTTTGCCGACGCTTTTCGAAATTGTATTCGAAACTGTTTCATTAGATTTCTTTCCTGCGGCAGCCTGCCCCTCCTCTCTAGTTGATTTGCGGCCTGAAAACGCGCTCTGCGCGGTCTTTTCTTCATTTTGTCCACTCTGAGAATTGCGATTTACGCGGCCAGCCGACACGATTGCCTTGCTACGTCCGGTCTCCTGCGAACCATTTTCCTGCATTTTCGGACTCACCGGCATCTCCGGGATTTCCCGCGTGGTCCTTCCCAGCTTTTGCAGCACATTATACAGCTCATGCATAGACTCATACCGGTTCTCCGGCAGGTATTCGCAGGCTTTTAAAATAACAGCCTGAAATTCCTGACTTCCATTTGCAGGAGCTGGCAGAGGTGTCCCCTGCATACGCTTCATCAGGGCAGTTTCACGGTCACTGAAACTGATTTTTTCCGTAACCGGCGGGTAAAAAGGCAGACGATTGTTGTTCATCAGGCGGTAAAGTACGATTCCCAGGGAATAAATGTCAATCTGGTCATTGTACGTTTTTCCAAGGTACACCTCTGGTGCCATGTAGCTCTCGGTTCCCTTTTTGGAAAGGCCGCCTGTGGTCTTTTCGATAGTTCGGGCTATGCCGAAATCTCCCAGCTTGAAGCGCCCCATCTGGTCTACGAAAATGTTTTCCGGTTTTACATCACGATGCACCAGGCCACTGTCTGTGGCATAGGCCAGTGCGCTGCTGATCTCACAGCCCAGGCGCAGGGCAGTTGGCTCATCCATGGGGTGATTCAGCAGCCATTTGGAAAGGGGCGTGAGCAGCTCCATTTTGATCAGAATGTCCCAGCCCACTTCCTCCTCATGTTCCATCACACAGTGATCCTCATAACCCACAATATTGGGATGATCTTTCAGTGAGATCATAATTTTGATCTCCCTTAAAATTTCATCTACAAACTCCCGAAAATACTGTGTCACAGACACTTCATCCATTCCCTCACTCATCACTTCATGTACATCGGACATGGATTTGGGAATGCGGATCACCTTCAGCGCTGCTTTGGCAGAAATCGTGTGATCGTTCTTTTCGATTTCATAAACCCTTCCTGTGGCTCCTTCACCCAGTTCTCTGGTGATGATCCAGTCGTTAAAGACAGAATCTCCTATTGTATAATTCATACGTTTCTCCCCCTCTGGACTGTTCTTTTCCCGAATTTACATCACTGGTGTGTTCAGCACATATGGAATATATGGATCCGTTGGATTTTGCAAAAACAGAATTTTTCTATTTGCAGATACCTTTATATTTCGTGTATCTATACCATCTGCAGCATGGTAAACCACATTTCCATGCCAGTCGATCAGGCTTTCTCCACCGTTATCATCGGTTACTTTCCATAAAGAAATATACTCGTAACGGTTTCCACCCAAATATACCTCTAAATCCTCTGGTTTTTCTTGAAATCCCGTTGTGATGGTTCCATCTGCCGCTACCAGGATATAAGTTTTATTGGCTTCCCGATAAATGAATCCCAGTTTTTCATACGATACTATATTTTCACCGGCAGGATCCTCGCCATTTTCATTCCCGCTGAACACATAGGTATCCGGTTTTACGGTTATCTGGCCATCTTTTCTTATATAGCCGGCCTTTCCATCTTTCACTACCAGAAAATAGCCAGAACTCTCTTTTTCCGTCCCGGTTAAGATTTCGTCATACTCTATTGGCACAATCAATTCACCGTTTTTACCTGCCACACCCTGTAACTGGGAGTCCTGGGACACCGTTCCAACAGAAACAAAATCATAGTATGCATCATAAAAAGACTGCGGCGCATATCCATTTTCAACCATCTTTTTCCATTTTGTTAATACGGCACTTTTGGACATCAGTTTTGCTGCATTTTCCGTGATCGTATATTTTTCAGAATCGCTCTTTTCGCCATTATTCTCGCTGTAGCCAGACAGCAGATATACCATTTCCTCTGAATCAACGGTGTCCAGAATATTAAATTCCGGATCGAATAAAATGCATTTTTCCGTTTTGGGATTGGTGATGATCAGTCGATTGTCCTCAGCGGCACTGGGACTTCCCACTTCATCTCCCTGGAATACTGCTGATATACAGGTATCCCCGTCAATATGGTAAATTGTAAAGCCTCCGGATACATTTGTCGCCATAAGCCACTGTCCCTGCGCCGTCACTACGTCATACTCAAATGGGACTACTTCTTCCCCGTCCATTGTCAGCGCACCCCAAGACATAGTATCCATGTCCTGTGCAATTACCCAGCCGTCCTGAACTTCCAGCCACCTATATACAGTGTCTGTAAGAGACCCCTTGTTCACATCCACCAGTTGGTAGCCTTCCCTTCCAGATCCGATATATATGGTGTCTGTACAGGGCTCACTTATATAATATCCCTGCCAGGTATCAGGACGGTTCTGAACCGGAGTAAACGTAATATCCCCTGATAAAGCCTCATCCAATTCTTTTCCCATATAGTTGATACCGCTTACATCCCCGCCTTTTATAGTGGTAACTTCTGTTTTCCATTTATACTGTGCTTTCAGTGACACGTTTTCCTTTGGCATGGGAAAGGTCAGTTCTGTGGATTTCTGCTCTTCCTCCGATAACTCTATGCCATCTGTGAGCCATCTGGAAAACTCCATATTTTCCCCATCTGGTGCATCTGCCACCACTGTTACGAGATTCCCTTTGTGGTAAATACCGCCGTTGTCTTCTTTTTCTGTGCCATTTTCTATGGTTACTTCGTAGGTTTTGGAATTCTCGATTCCATAATGCACTGCCAATCCGCCAATTCCAAGGGCAAGAATCAGACCTGCTGACAGAAACATTTTCTTTTTCCTGCCGTTACTGGCGGAGACTCCTACTGTATTCATACGCCTTTTCTCCCTGACTATTATTCCAAAAATTTATTCAAAATTGACAGGACTGTTTAACAGAAAAGGCTCATACGATGTCTGTCCATCCTCGAAAAACAGGTATTTTCTATTTGCGGATACCCGTATTCTACCATCTTCTATACCATCTGTTGCTTCATATACTACGTTTCCATGCCAGTCAATCAGACTCTCACTACCGTTCTCACCTGTTATCTTCCATAAACAAAGCCCACCGGTAGCATTTCCACGAAAACGTATCCCTACATTCTGCGGTTCTTCTGTAAAACCAGCTGTAATCGTTCCATCTGCAGCGACCAAAGTATAACTTCCATCCGCTTCCCGGTAAATAAATCCCAGTTGCCCTTCCGATACTATCCGCTCACTGGTACCATCATCATCCTCTTCATCGCTGCCGTAAACATATGTATCCGGGGGTACTGTTACCTGACCATCTTTTCTTATATATCCAGCCCTTCCATCTTTTACCACCAGAAAATAACCTGAACTTTCATACCCTCCATCAGGTATTATTCTGTCATATTCTATGGGAACGATCAATTCACCGTTTTTGTCTGCCACTCCCAAAAGGTCGGAATCTCCATTTATCCTTTTAACTGAAACATAATCAAGCCTTTCACCATAAAAAACGGTCGGAACATATCCATTCTCTATCATTGTCTTCCAAGCCTTTAACGCATCGCTTTCCGTCATAATTCGTTCTGCATTTTCTGTAATTTTGTATTCTTCATCATAACCATACAGCAGTTTATCTATCTCTTGGGTAGCAATGGTATCCACAATATTAAAATTTTT
>CAKRRX010000159.1 GCA_934394595.1 uncultured Blautia sp.
ATTAAAAAAGGAGGAATCTGTCATATGAAAGCACGAGTCTGGATATTTCGTATTTCAGGAGCCATTGTGACACTGTTTGGCGTATATCTGCTGATCAAAGGATACGAATCCACTATCATGATCACCCTGGCTACCCTGGCATTGATTGTTGGGATTGCCCTCTGGATGACCGCAACTCCCCAAAGCTATAACTCCGGATCTTCAGATACGGTTATGATGATTGGAATGGAAGATAAGCCGCGAAAAATCGAAGATTTTTATGAGGCTTACAAAGAAGTGGAAACACCTCTGGGATCTCCATGGCTTGGTGAATTTTATACCATGAGACAAAAAGCACTTGTATTTGGTCCAAATGAGAAGGATGAATACCTCTATTTCTGGCTTACCAGAAATGGCACAGTGGGATATCTGGGCTATTCTTTCCTACGTAAATTTATAAAAAAACAGCTCACCAAGCCAGTCATTCCTTTTAAAAAGAAAAAACAGAATCGGAAAGAAGATTCCTATAGTTCTAATCTTAGCGCTTCTTTATTCCAGCAGGAACTGAAAAACAATCTGGAGTATTTTGTAAAGACAGGAAAGGTTTTGCCATTTTTAAAGTGAGCAGGGCTTTTGTAGAAAAAAAGGAGTACTCTATGATAACACGACAAAAGCTGATCGATCAGATTGAGAATTATAAACCATTTAATGAGCAGGAGGAGATGGACAAATTCCTTATTTTAAACTGGATCAGGAAGAATGACAATGCTTTTTCCAGAGAAAATACGGTGGCGCATATGACTGCTTCTGCCTGGGTAGTAAATAAGGACAGAAGCAAGGTTCTCATGGTTTATCACAACATCTACCATTCCTGGTCCTGGCTTGGCGGACATGCAGATGGGGAGACAGACCTGTTTGCTGTTGCCCTTCGGGAAGTGAAAGAGGAGGCTGGAATTTCCCATGTGCAACCTGTATCAGAAGAAATTTTTTCTTTGGAATCCCTTACCGTGGACGGACATGTGAAAAAGGGCAAATACGTATCCAGCCATTTGCATCTGAACGTAACGTATCTGCTGGAAGCAGATTCCGAGGAAGCAGTCTCCATAAAAGCCGACGAGAACAGCGGCGTGGCCTGGTTTTCCCCGGAGGAAGCACTGAAGAAATCTACCGAGCCATGGTTTGTAGAAAACGTATATTCCAAACTGCTTCAGAAAATAAAGCAAATTTAGAGGTCATCGATATGGGGATTTATATTCTTATGCATAAAAATATTCCAGTTATAGAAATGGGATTAGATGATTTGGAAGGAATTACCAGCATTGCAATTTCACTTTGGACGTTGTAAAATAATGGCATTATACCAGAGCATGTTTCAAAAAACATTCCCACAATTTGCACGCTCCGCATTCCGGGAGATTCTGATGCATCCTCTAAGAAAGAGAAGAGAACATGAGTGATAAAATTGTAGTTTGCCTGGAAAAGGGTGGGGCAAGAGATATGGCAGAGTCTTTTTCCAGACGCACAGGCGCTCCCATTGTTGAAAAGCCAGGAGAGCAGCTGACGGTACTTTTTAATTCCAAAGGTGTTTCCCTCACTGGATATGGTCTGACTTATCAGGGGGATTTCGAAAATATGCTCCACCGTGTCACAAACGGACGCCTTCAGCACGAAATGCTGGTTCGGGCCTCTAAGTCGGAAAAAAAGGGGCGCAAGGCTATTGACGCCACAGCGGGAATGGGAGAGGACGGGTTCCTTCTGGCAGCGCAGGGCTATGAAGTAACTTTGTATGAGCAGAATCCGGTGATCGCAGTTCTATTAAAAGATGCCTTGCGCCGGGCGAAGAAGCATCCGATACTGAAGGAGATTGCCGCCCGGATGAAACTGGTAGAAGGCAACAGCGTGGAGTTATTGCCGTCTCTTTTGGATCCGGTGGATGTGATTTATCTGGATCCCATGTTCCCGGCAAGACAGAAGTCAAGCCTGATCAATAAGAAACTACAGCTGATCCAGAAACTGGAACCCCCATGCTCGGAAGAGACCGACCTTTTTGACTCTGCCATCAGCGCAGGGCCGGATAAAATTATTGTGAAGAGACCTCTGAAAAGCGAGTTTCTGGCTGGCAGAAAACCTTCTTATACATTGAATGGAAAAGCCATACGGTATGACTGTTATACCTTATAAAATAAAATTGTTGCTATTCCAGAAAGTAGTAACAAAACTCTAACAATTTGCGGCGAGCATAAAATCAATGCTGAAAAAAGGCGCCGTCACCGTAGCAAATTATAACTACGCATATAAAAAATTATTCTCTGGAACTCTCCGGTTATATATGGTAAAATACACAAAAAAAAGAAAAGAGGATTCCTTATGATATATAAAGAGAAAAAACGCTCCATGTTCTTTGGACTTCCATGGTCATTTACTACTTACACAATTACTGACGAAATTATTACTACAGATTCCGGATTATTGAGGAAAGATGAGAATGACTGTTATCTGTATAAAGTAATTGATGTTCGTCTGGAAAATACCTTACTGGAACGAATCTTTCGACTTGGCACCATTCACTGTTTTACAGGAGATGTGACAGATCCAGACCTGAGAATCAGGCATATCAAGAATGCAAAGGAAATCAAAGATTACATTCTGAAGCAGTCAGAAGTGGAACGGATGAAGAGAAAAACATTAAATACTCAGCACCTGGACGGCAATCCCGGAATTAGTCATCTTGCTAAACATGACAGCTGTAGATAAAGTTTGGAAGGCTTTTATTAAATCAAAAATACATGTACCTGATTCAGGCACTCTCCATGCCCCGGAGCAATTCAGCTCTGGGGCATGTTTCATTCCCTAGTACAGCGAAATGCTGATTCCTGATTTTTTCTGTACTCCGAAGGTGTAACCCCAAACAGTTTCTTAAATGCCGTATGAAAATGGCTCTGACTTGAAAAACAGAGAAAGGTACTGATCGTACTGATAGATTTGTCCGTATATTGTAACAATTTTTTTCCTTCTTCCAGCTTACAGCGAAGAATAAACGTACTGACAGAAAAACCAAGAGTCTTTTTAAAATATGCAGAAAAATACGATTTACTGAATCCCACATAACGGGCAACATCACCAACCGTGAGATGTTGGTTTATGTTTTGCTGAATATATTGAATTGCCTTTTGAATACACCCGTCCGTAGAAACGGGTGTTTTTGATTCCGCTACTTTTTGGGCAAAAGTATAACTAACCTTTGCCAGAAGATTATACAGTCCTTCAAGGCTGTTCAGCCTTTCCGAAGCTTGGATAAAATAGTCAGAAAGCTGATAGGCGCTGTCATAATCCAGACCCCCCTCTATTGCAGCACGAGTACAGATGGTTGTAGTAATGATGATGTCATTCTTCAACTGCCGAAGTACAGTTGAACCAGTAACACCAAGATGATAATTGCTGTCACTGAATTCAATATTTTTAAAGCCCTGGTAGTCACCAGTGCGCACAAGCTTCAGAATCTGTTCCTCTATGGCATAAGTCTGATTGTGCTGTTCATTTTCCTTAGTCTGATAAGTTCCTTCAAGCAGGGAAGCATCTTCCAATGATATTTGTATAGATGCTTCTGACTCTGAATTTGTCAGCTGATCCAGAGTCAGCAATTCTTCATGAAGACAATAATTAAGAAACAGACATTTTTTCAATAATGAATTCATAGAAAGACAGGGAGTCTGAGAGAGAAAGCTATTAAATTCTGCTCGGTCATTATTTGGAATTGTATAATCCCTGTACAATTGCTGCAGGTCAGATTCTGTGTATGGAATATTGGTCACTGGTCCGAAAATAAGATTTCCATTTTCCGGATAATCTATTTTCAGAGAACAGAAAATGATACCATATTTCGTAGTACAGTACGAAATCCTTTTTTTTGAATCCAGAAGATTTTCAATATATTTCTTTGGCGGATATGTAAGATCCGTCTGCTCCGGCATACAGAAGATACATGTTTCACCGTCAAAAAGATACATTGGAATGTTAGAATCCAGATAGTACATTTTAATAAAATCCATCAGATTATATGAAACTCTCATAATGAACTCCCTTATCAAACCTAATATATATTCTATCGTAATTAATTTTTTCATAGAAGTCAATAAAAAACACTTCAAAAAAAGTTTAAATATGTAAATAAAAGTTTAAATATGAAATAAACATTCACTATTTCTGGTTATTATAAAATCACAATAAAGATGAGGCCGAACGTAACAAAATCATACATCATTGTAATAAACGGAGGTAATCCCATGAAGAAAGAGAAAATCCAGGAACTGATCTCACAGATGACACTGGAAGAAAAAGCCGGAATGTGTTCCGGAGCCGATTTTTGGCATCTGAAAGGAATCGAACGTCTTGAAATTCCACAGGTTATGGTGACAGATGGACCGCACGGAATCAGAAAGCAGGCAGAAGCAGCAGACCATCTTGGAATCAATGAGAGTGAAAAAGCAGTCTGCTTCCCAGCCGGATGTGCAACTGCATCCAGCTTTGACCGTGATCTGATCCGAAGGCAAGGAGAAATCCTTGGTCAGGAATGCCAGGCACTGAATGTCAGCACAATTCTTGGACCTGCAATGAACATCAAACGCTCCCCATTATGCGGAAGAAATTTCGAATATTATTCTGAAGATCCATTGGTATCTGCAGAAATGGCAGCTGCAATGATCGAAGGTGTGCAAAGCAAACATGTGGGAACAAGCGCCAAACACTTTGTGGCGAACAACCAGGAAAAACGTCGAATGACTAATTCCTCTGATATCGATGAGC
This sequence comes from uncultured Blautia sp., assembly GCA_934394595.1. Classification (GTDB taxonomy): domain Bacteria; phylum Bacillota; class Clostridia; order Lachnospirales; family Lachnospiraceae; genus Blautia_A. The sequence continues at coordinate 4,783 of CAKRRX010000159.1, forward strand.
GCACATTAAGGGAAATTTATCTGGCATCTTTTGAAGGAGCTGTAAAAAAAGCAAAGCCATGGACCGTTATGAGTTCCTATAACCGCATCAATGGTAAATTTGTTGGAGACAACAGAGAATATCTGACAGAAATCCTCAGAGATGAATGGGGATTTGACGGGTATGTGGTTTCCGACTGGGGTGCAGTGAACGACAGAATTTCTGCATTGTCAGCTGGACTTGACTTGGAGATGCCTCCGGGGGATTATGAAAATGACAGACTGATCGTAAAAGCTGTTCAGGAAGGAAAGCTTGACGAGAAGGTTGTGGATCAGGCATGCGAAAGAATCCTGGACGTAATTTTCCGCTATACAGAAAACCGTGATACAAAAGCCGTATTCGAATATGAAAAAGATCATAATGAAGCAGCCGACATCGCAGCTGAATGTATGGTGCTTCTGAAAAATGATAACCAGATTCTTCCGCTTGATACAGGCAAAAAAATCGCCTTTATCGGAAAATATGCGAAAGCTCCAAGATATCAGGGCGGTGGAAGTTCCCATATCAACAGCTGGAAAGTGGAATCTGCACTGGAAGCTGCAAAAGAAATTCCGGAGCTTGCGAATGTAACTTTCGCAGAAGGCTATCAGGATGAGAAGGATGAGGTTGTAGAAGAGCTTCAGAAGGAAGCTGTAAAGGCAGC
>CAKRRX010000160.1 GCA_934394595.1 uncultured Blautia sp.
CCAGGAGAAAGAATATCTGGTATGTGATAAGAAAAAAGAGGCGGACGGACATATTTTGATGAAGCTGGTGAGAAAGCCGGAACCGGGAAGTATGCTGGTAAACGGGGATCTTATGCCAACAGCGGAGCAGAAAAAATTATTGGAGCAGCTGGATAAAGATCACAGACTTTATGTACTGGGAGAGCAGGGAGCTGCATATAAGAGCTTTCTTTCCAGGGCTGTGGTGTTGGACGAATATGCAAGAAAACAGTTGTATCTGCTTCCGGAGGCGTGGGAATTTTTCAGCGGATTTGAAGGATATGTGGGTAATCCTGCGCTGGAATATGACGTAACAGAGAAGATATGCAAGGCTTTTGGTGTAAAGAAGTTCTTGACGGAATAGAATCTGTTGGGTTTTTAAAGCAGGGCAGGATATAAAACACGGGAGGAGAGTATGACAGTAAAAAATAAAACTGAGAAGTTCCGGATCATTTTCCAGTTTCTGAAAGGAAATATCCGGTTCTTTGTGGGAACGCTGTTGTTTTCCGTGCTTTTTACAGCATGCAATGCGTTGATCCCTCAGATCGTAAAATATACGGCAGATCACATTCTGGTATTGGATGGAATCCCAGAGGGTCTGAACGTTGGGCAGACGTTGCTTCTGGCGGCTCTTCTGGTGGCTGCTTCTGCAGTTCTGTCAGGAATTTTTAATTATTTAAGCAAAATGTGTCTGGCAAAAGGATCTGAAAATTTTTTGAAATCCATCCGGGATACATTGTATCATCATACCCAGTATCTGCCTTTTTCCTGGCATGTAAAGCATCAGACAGGGGAGATCATCCAGAGGTGTACTTCAGATGTGGAGGTGATCCGCAATTTTGTGTGCAGGCAGCTTCCGGAGGTGTTTCGAATCTGTTTCCTGATCGTATTATATCTGGGAATCATGTTTTCCATGAATGTACCGATCACTTTGGCTGCGGCAGCCTTTTTTCCGGTGATCATCGGCTATTCCTGTTATTTTTATTCCAGGATCGGGAAACGGTTTCAGGATGCAGATGAGGCAGAAGGGGCTCTTTCCAGTACTGTGCAGGAGAATCTTACAGGGGTTCGTGTGGTGCGGGCATTTGGAAGAGAAAAATTTGAAATCGACCGGTTTGATGAGAAGAACAATGCCTATTCCAATCTGTGGGTGCATCTTGGAAAGCTGATGAGTATTTATTGGGCATCGGGAGATCTGATCACCAATTTGCAGGTATTGACGGTTATGGTGACTGGCGTGGTTTTTGCAGTGAATGGACGGATCACGTTAGGTGAGTTTATGGCATTTGTTTCCTACAATGCGTCCCTGACCTGGCCGGTGCGAAGTCTGGGAAGGATTATTTCGGACATGAGTAAGGCCGGAGTTTCCATGGAGCGTGTGGCTTATATTCTGGAAGCTGAGGAAGAATGTGAGGTAAATTGCGGAACTGAAAACACTGTTAGAGAAGTTTCTGGTAAGAGGCCGGCTATGGATGGAGATATCTGTTTTCGCAACGTATCCTTCGGTTACGCCCCAGATCACCTGGTTTTGAATAATATTAATTTTACCATTCCATCTGGAAGCACCTTTGCAATTCTTGGTACAACCGGAAGTGGAAAATCAACTCTTGTCCATTTGCTGAACCGTTTATATGACCTGCCCAAAGACTGCGGCAGCATAACCATCGGAGGTACGGATATCCGTGAGATCGATCGCCAGTATCTGCGCGAGAATATTGGAATGGTGCTTCAGGAGCCCTTCCTGTTTTCCAGGACCATTCGTGAGAATATCGGAATCACCAAGGAGAAGCTTCTGGATGAGGAAATCCGTCATGCAGCAGAAATTGCCTGTGTGGATGAGTCCATTCTTCATTTTACAGATGGATACGATACCATTGTAGGAGAGCGTGGTGTCACTTTGTCAGGCGGGCAAAAGCAGCGAGTAGCCATTGCCAGAATGCTGATGAAGGAAGCGCCGATCCTGGTATTTGACGATTCCCTTTCCGCAGTGGATACAGAGACAGACAATAAAATCCGAAAAGAACTGAAAAAAGAGATGGAGAGGGCAACTGTGATCATGATTTCCCACAGAATCACCTCTCTGATGCAGGCAGATCGTATAATTGTGATGGATAAAGGGGAAATCCAGCAGATGGGCACGCATGAAGAACTGATCCATCAGGAGGGGCCATACAGGGATATTTACGAAATTCAGATGAACAGTGATATTCGTCTCATGGAAGAAGGTGCATTGTGAGGATAGAAGAAAAAGAATATACGAAATCCATTGATCTTTCCATTTGGAAAAAGGTTTTTCCATTTCTTGCACCCCGAAAAAACGTATTGCTCATGGTAGTGGTGATGAACTGTCTGTGTTCTGCAGTAGATATTATCATGCCTTTGTTTCAGCGCCAGGCCATTGATTCTTTTATTGAAAAAAATACGCTGGCGGGACTTGGGGGCTTTATTGCGGTCTATATAGCTGTAATCGTTTTTCAGATGTGGACGGTGATCTGTTTTACCAGAGGCTGCATGACTTTGGATGTGGAAACCGGGCGGGATATGAAAAGAGCACTGTTTGTGCATCTTCAGAAGTTATCTTTTTCCTACTACAATGCCACACCGGTTGGATATATCCTGTCCAGGGTGATGAATGATGTGGCCAGGATCACAGAATTGATCGCCTGGGATGTGATCGATATGATGTGGGCCATCTTTTATGTGCTAGGCGTATTTGTGGCAATGCTGTTTCTGAACTGGAAGCTGGCACTGGTGATCATGCTGATCGTTCCGGCCATAGCAGTGCTGACCTGGTATTTCCAAAATAAGATCCTGACCTGGAACCGTAAGGTACGAAAAATCAATTCCAGGATCACCAGCGGATACAATGAGGGAATCATGGGTGCAAAAACAGTGAAGTCTCTGGTGGTGGAAGAGAAGAATTTCCGGGAGTTTTCCTCTGTGACAGAGGAAATGAGAAGTGCTTCTGTCAGAGCTGCCAGATTAAATGCCATATATATTCCCCTTGTAGTGTTTTTCGGGGCTCTTGCAACGGCAATCGTGCTGGAGCGAGGCGGTATTATGGTCCTGAGTGGGAACATGGATATCGGAACACTTGCTGCATTTACAGCTTATGCAGTGGGTATTTTTGAGCCAATTCAAAGACTGGCAGGGATTTTGTCTCAGTGTATTTCCGCCCAGGCAAATATTGAGCGCGTGACTTCTCTCTTAGAAGAGAAACCACAGGTGGTGGATTCCCCGGAGGTGCTGGAAAAATATGGTGATTTTTTTCATCCGCATAAAGAAAACTGGGAACCCATCAGGGGAGATATTGAGTTTGAACATGTATCTTTCAGGTATCCGGATGGAAAAGAAGAGGTGTTAAGTGATTTTAGCCTGAAGATTCCGGCAGGAACCAATGTGGCTATTGTAGGGGAGACTGGTGCAGGAAAAAGTACCCTGGTGAATCTGGCCTGCCGTTTCTTTGAGCCTACAAAAGGCAGGATCCTGATCGATGGCAGGGATTATCGTGAGCGAAGCCAGCTGTGGCTGCACAGCAATATCGGATACGTACTTCAGAACCCACATCTGTTTTCCGGAACTGTGATGGAAAATATCCGATATGGAAGACTGGATGCAACAGAGGAAGAGGTGAAAGCTGCTGCAAAGGCTGTTCACGCAGACGAGGTAGCACAGAAGCTGGATAAGGGCTATGACAGTGATGTGGGAGAAGGCGGTGACCGGCTCTCCACAGGAGAAAAACAGCTTCTTTCTTTTGCCCGGGCGGTACTGGCAGATCCCGCTATTTTTGTACTGGATGAGGCAACCTCCTCCATTGACACCAAGACTGAACAGCTGATCCAGCAAGCCACAGACAGGCTTCTGAAGGGAAGAACCTCCTTTCTGATCGCCCACAGATTATCTACTATCCGAAATGCAGACCTGATTCTGGTAGTCCGGGAAGGAAAGATCGTGGAGCAGGGAAAACACCTGGAGCTGCTGGAGAAAAAGGGTTATTATTATCAGTTGGTTCGGCAGCAGTTTGCAGACGAGGAGTCAAAGAAAGTGCTGTGCTAGAACGTGTTTGCTTGTGGAAAACAGATGTCCTTACTGGAAAATAAAAAATGTATAATTATGCTTGACATGAAAAAACTTTGGTAGTAAAATAACTTCAGTTCGTTAAAGAATTAAAACTTAAAAGAACTAAATTCCTTGAAGGGAAGCAGTAAGAACAGAAGAACCTGGTTTACAGAGAGCTGCGATGGTGGGATGCAGTATCCGGTCTGTTTTGAAGATCATCCCTGAGAAGGGAAGCCGAAAGCTTCATAAGTTACAACCTGTTTCAGGGTACCAAATGAAGAAAAATGTCGAGTAGGTTTCCACGGCCGTTCCCCGTTATCGGAATCGCGTATGTCAGTACGTTGTCTTTTCGTACTTGTTTCAAAGGAGAAACAGGGTGGTTGCGGTCTAATATGGTCCGTCCCTAGTTTGGGGGCGGACTTTTTTTGTGTAAAAGTCCCGGACTGCGGCTGCACAGCAGGGCAAGCAAGCTTTCCCTGCTGTGCAGACATAGGACGGGCTAGACGACATGAGTAAGTAGGGCGATAGCCCGGATTACGAATGCCGTCGGCAGCTGTGGGAGCGCCAGCGGCGCAAAAACAGCCGGCTTTCACGCATAAAGATGTCTGCGATAGCAGACATTTCTATTTTACGAAAGACGAAAACCTGACAAGTAACCCAAGAGGAGGAGAAAGCATGAAAGTCTTCAAAAAAATCATGAATGGGGTAGCAGCAGTCGAAAACTGTATTCTTGTGGTATCCACGCTGCTGATCCTGGTTCTGACTGTAGGAAATGTATTTTCCCGTAAAGTCATCCACCGTTCCTGGTCCTTTACCGAGGAACTTGTGGTTGCAGTCTTTGTACTGATTACATTAATGGCTGCAGCACTTGCATGTCGTGAAGGAGAGCTGGTGAATCTGTCACTGGTTACAGACCGCCTTCCTGAGAAACTGAAAAAACCATCTGTAATCCTTACAACAGTTTTGTGCATTATCTTTACCGCTATTTTATTCTGGTTTGGTATGGAAAAAGTACTCACACAGCTGGAAAATGGAAAGCGTACCTTCGTTTTGAACTGGCCGGAATGGATCTTCTGGTCCTTCGTACCCATCGGTTCCGGATGTATGATCTTACATTTTGTTGAATATTGTCTTGATTATTGTACTGGAAATTTAAAAAAGGAGGATAAATAAATGATAAGTGCAGTTCTTTTTATTTCATTTTTTGTTTTCCTGATCCTGGGAGTGCCTATTGCAATCTGCCTGGGGCTGTCTTCCGTATGTGCAATCCTGTACTCCGGAACCTCCCTTACCATCGTTGCAACCAATATGTATGCCGGAATCAG
>CAKRRX010000161.1 GCA_934394595.1 uncultured Blautia sp.
TTAATTTTAAAGCGGGGCTTTTTAATCTTTATTCTAAAACGAGTATTTTTAATCCCTTCGGAAAAGATCGCGGGTGTACACTTTCTCTTTTACATCATCCAGGCAGGTGTCGTAGCGGTTGGCAAGGATCGCCTGGCTGATCTGCTTGAATTCTGCCAGATCGCCGATGACTTTGCTCCCAAAGAAGGTGCTTCCGGCAGGCAAAGAAGGCTCGTAGATCACCACAGTGGCACCTTTTGCCTTGATCCGTTTCATAACTCCCTGTATGGAGGACTGGCGGAAATTGTCGGAGTTGCTTTTCATAGTCAGACGGTAGACGCCGATGGTGCATTCCTTTTCCTGATCAGGGGCAAAATCTCCGCAATTGTAATAGTCATAATAGCCTGCCATATGAAGTACCTGGTCTGCGATAAAATCTTTTCGGGTACGGTTGCTTTCCACAATGGCGGACATCATGTTCTGAGGGACATCCTGGAAATTAGCCAGGAGCTGCTTGGTGTCCTTTGGCAGGCAGTAGCCGCCGTAGCCAAAAGATGGATTGTTGTAATGAGTGCCGATCCGCGGGTCCAGGCAGACCCCGTCTATGATCTCACGGGTGTTCAGTCCCTTGGACTCTGCATAGGTGTCCAGCTCATTGAAATAGGAGACGCGAAGAGCCAGGTAGGTGTTTGCAAAAAGCTTCACGGCCTCCGCTTCTGTAAAGCCCATAAACAGTGTGGGGATATTCTCTTTGATGGCGCCCTGCTGGAGAAGGGCTGCGAAAGTGTGCGCTTTTTCCCGGGAGTTCTCATCACAGGAGACGATGATCCGGGATGGGTACAGGTTATCGTACAGCGCCCGGGATTCCCGGAGAAATTCCGGGCTGAAAAGAATGTTTTTTGTATGGTATTTGCTGCGAATCTGTGCAGTGTAGCCTACGGGAATGGTGGATTTGATGATCATGGTGGCGTCTGGATTGACCTTCAAAACCAGCTGGATCACGGCTTCCACAGCAGAGCAGTCAAAGAAGTTCTTGTGGCTGTCATAGTTGGTTGGCGCGGCAATGATCACAAAATCCGCGTCTTTATATGCTGTTTCCCCGTCCAGGGTAGCAGTGAGATCCAGCTCCTTCTCTGCCAGGTATTTCTCAATATATTCGTCCTGAATGGGCGACTTTCGCTGATTGATCAGTGCTACCTTTTCCGGAAGGATGTCTACGGCCACAACGTGATTGTGCTGTGCCAGCAGGGTGGCCAGGGAAAGGCCAACATAGCCGGTTCCGGCCACTGCGATGTTGTATTTTTTATCGATTTCAGACAGTTTATTCATTGGATTCATCCTTTTAATATCATGATATTGCGAAAATGTCAGGGGTAAAATATTCTTTTGTCCTGGCTATTTTAATAAGCTTAAAAATTGCATTTCTATGGGATATATCATAACAGGAGCGCTTAAAAAAAGCAATGCGAACACAGGACATTCTTTATTACTTGGTAGGTTATGGGAATGTCCGGCTCGGCGTCTGGACGAGAATAATTCGGAAAGTGTGGTGTGGGAAAGGAAAACGGCAACTTTACCTTGTTATTTTTTATGGGGACTGCTACAATCAAAAGAAAAGGAATAAAACGGGCGAGGAACGATGTTGAGAAGAAAATTTTTGCTGGAAAATTTTATGTACGGAATGAGTGTGCTGTCCTCTTATATCCATCACAGCAACTGCTGCAATATGCAGGATATCAATATCCTATCGGAATCTTTTATGGCGGATCTGCTGAACATTCTGTATGGATGGAAGCTGCAAAATGCAAATGATATTTCCGGCAATACGAAAGGGTATGATCTGATCAGCCCGGAGGACAAGATCCTTTTCCAAGTGTCTGCTACAGACTCCCCGGCAAAGATTATAAGCACACTGAAGAAGCTGGAAACAAACGACTTTGCCGGTTATACCTTATATTTCCTAATCCTGCGGGATGAGGCTGTCTCTGTTCACAAATACAAAGGTCAAAAAGGTGCGGGCTATACATGCCCGCCGGGGATTGTCTTTGACCCGGATGCCAACATTTACGACTTTTCCACTCTGGTGGCAAAAGTGAAAAGCCTTCCCGAAGTCCCGGATACCGGGGAAGAGCAGGCTTTTGAAGCGGGGATTTTTGACCGGCTGGAGAAATTTATGCAGGAGAACAGCAACCTGTTTCTGCCTTCGCTTTCTTCCGGTGAGCCGGATAACAAAGTCAATACCGTACTTCAGGAGTACAGCGACAATTTCACCGAAAGACTTTTTCGCCACAGATATGAGGAAAATTCTCTTGTCACTTTGGATCGGATGTATGTGGAGCCGAAGCTCACTTTTGACAGCGGGGAGTCCTGGAGCCTGATGGAGCTTCTGGACAGGTTTCTCTGGGGAAAGGACCGGAAAGAGGTTTTATTCCTGGAGGGGGACGCGGCTCTTGGAAAGACCAGCATCGTTTCTTATCTGTGCTATCATTATCTGAAAAAAGATGACATTGGAAAAGCGTTGTTTTTAACGAAAAAACTGGTGTGTATCCGGCTGCGGGAGCTTGATTTTTCCGACAACAGGAAAAATGTGCAGCAGGTTTTGCTGGACTACCTGGGATTTTCTTCTGCAGCAGCGCTGAAAAAAGACTATGATGGCTGTATTTTACTTCTGGATGGAGCAGATGAGCTTGGAATTCTGGAAGGCTGGGGCAGTGCTGGCCTGGAAGAACTATTCCTGGGAATCCGAAAATTGTTTCGTTATGATAGAATGATCGTGACATCAAGGCCTCATTTCATAAATCAGGACAGGCTTGCCAGACGGCATTTTGACATTGAAAATGCCTGGATCCAGCATTTTGACCAGGACATGAGAGAACAGTGGCTGGAAAAATATGAAAACTGCGGGGAAGTGGTTCCCCAGGAAACAAAGGAATATATCCTGAATTTAGACAATAAAAAGGCCTTAGGTGTGGCAGACACGCCGCTGGCGTTGTATCTTCTGGTGGCCTGCGAGATCCGGGAGGAGCTTCAGGGAAATATCTGGGCACTGTACCATGAGATTTTCGGAAATGCCATCATCAATACAGATTACAACGAAAATTTCGACAGTAGTGTGGAGCATCCGGTGAAAAAACAGGAAAAGCTTCTCACAGAGGTGGTAGGACGAATTGCATTTTACATGTACCAAAATTTGGACAGTGAACGCTTTTACATTACTTCAGAAGAGCTGGGAGCGATCATCCAGGATACATGTGTGTCCGAAGAAATGGCCCAGTGGCTGAAAAAATGCTGTGTTCTGTGCGCCTATTGGAAAAGCAATGGGAAAAAGGGCGCACTGGAATTCTATCATAACAATATCCGGGATTATTTTTTCTGCGAGTATTTGTATGGAAGGGTAGATCATCTGCTTCGGGAGGATTCCGCAGAAGGGCGAAAACGTTTTCTGACAGAGATGTGTGAGGTACTATCTTATGGAGATATTGCGGCAGGTACCTGGGCGCAGACCTATCTGTTTTTTCATGAAAGACTTCGTTATGAAAAGGAAAATGGGAAAAGACGGTATGAAGATGAGAAGGTGAAGGCATGTCTGGATGGAATTTTCAAAAGGATTCTGTGCAGAGATGAGGAGTTTCTGTGTTATTCTTATGACCAGAATGGCTATGCGAGAATGAAATATGCGCTGGCGAATATTCTTCTGCTTTTGCGGATTTATCAGAAGGGACTGGGGCTTCTTGGGGAAGATGAGCAGAATTGGTTCTGGGATTCCACAGCAGATGCGGTAAAGGTTATGAGATGCGGGATTCTGTCAGACTGGAAATTTTTGTTTGAGGAGAAGATTGAACTTCCAAATGAGAGGACAATTTCTATAGGACAGCAATGTATTTTTCATAATGTTTCTTTTGAATGGGAGCAGCTAAAGAACAGTGATTTTACGGGGTCGGATTTTTCAGGCGCTGTTTTTGAACATGCATGTCTTAGAAATGTAAGCTTTAGGGGCTGTGACCTGACATTGGTTTCTTTTCAGGAGGCTATTTTGGAGAATGTGGATTTTACAGGGGCGGTTCTGGCAGATGTGAATTTTGTTGGCGCGACGTTAAAGGATTGTGCATTTGATGAGGCCCAGCTGTCAGATTGTGTTTTATTAGAAAGCCGTTTGACAAACTGTAGTTTTCGGCGTGCCAAAATAGAGAATCTGAACTTTGGGGTAACCCATGATTTGCATGCTGATTTTGAAAATACGATCTGTATGAATTGTAATTTTGACCAAATGAAAATGAGGGGAAGGCTGATCGTGGATTCTGTTTTCATTGACTGTAGCATAGAAAGTCCTCGGATTCGAAATACCCTGATTAGAAATAACCGTTTTACAGGCTGTGTGGGTGAGGAAAACTTTGCAGACCGGATGCCATAAGCATTCCGCTTCTTGACGAAGCTCCTATTAGATGTTATATTTTTATAAAAATGAAATCTTTTGTTTCGGTTTATGCTTCTGCAATGAAGATTTTGCAGGTTTCAGGCATAGCGGAAAATTTTGTGATACTATGGATGAAAGTGAGGTTTGTGTAGATCTGTGTTAAGAAAAATTGCGGTATGTGATGACGTTGAAGTGGAAAGATTTGTATTGAAACGTCAGCTTATGTCATATTTCCAGTTGACTGGTGCAAAGGCAGAAATACGGGAGTATGTTTCCGGTGAAAGTCTTCTGGCAGATATTGAAGAGGGATACATATGGCCGGATCTGATTTTTCTTGATATTTATATGGGCAATCTCAATGGGATGGATACTGCCAGACATCTGAGGGAAATGGGCGTGGAGGCACCGATCGTATTTCTTACAGCATCTCCTGATTTTGCAGTGGAGAGCTACGAGGTGGAGGCAGCAGGATATCTTTTGAAGCCTGCCCGGGAGCAGCAGACACATGCCATCCTGCAGAAGCTTTTGGGAGAGGAGCCCCGCAGGCGTATTGCAGTCAAGTGCAAGAGACAGTTTCGTTATCCTTACGTAGATGATATGGTCTATCTGGAAAGTGACCGGCACACAGTGCGGATCCATATGACAGATGGTTCAGAGCTGGTGACAGCGGATAAGCTGGGTGAGCTTGAGAAAAAGATCGATGATGCCCGTTTTATGAGATGCCATCAGAGTTATCTGGTGAATATGGCGCATATTGCAGATGTGGAAGAGGATTTTATCATGAGTACCGGCGCATGCGTACCCATCCGTGTGAGAGGACGACGGGAAGTGTTGGATGCGTATAACAAATATTTTGAGAAAAATAATTTCTAGTTCTCCCACAAATAAATATGGTTTTTACAGCAGAGAAAAAATTCTCTGCTTTTTTTAATATGTCCGATTTGTTCTAAAGATTCCGCCGGGTTCGCATAATTTTCATATATTCCTCATAAAAATCTGAGGATTATG
>CAKRRX010000162.1 GCA_934394595.1 uncultured Blautia sp.
GACAGCTTGTTTATATTACCACTGCCGCAAGGAGAAGTCAAGCACTTTTTACAAAAAGTTTCATATTTTTTTGTACATAAATCAAAAAAGGGAAAAACGCTGTTTTCCCTTTCCCCTTACTGCTCTTTATTTCATTTTTCCCTTCATTGTAAAAGACTTAAAATTATTTCCTCCCATTGGCTGGTAAGGTCCAAAACATACCACAACCTTCTTGCCTGGCTTGATATAGAACTGGAACTTTGAATATTTCATCTGCATGATCGGCTCATATCCTCTGTAGGATACTTTTATTGCATAGGTACTGGCAATTCTTTGTTTCACTGTATTTCGGTTTCCGGCAATCACATCCTGGATCCCAAGCTTTTTTCCATCCCTGAGGCGATAGGTAAGCCCATATTCATGGTAATTTGCTACACCACCGGCATACCATTTTGATACAAATTTGAAGCTGATGTATCCCTTTCGATTATATACAGGCTCACAGGTTACCGTAGCATAGTATTTGGAACCATAGTTTTGACGACTGGGATTATGCTTGTCCATCTCAAAATACTCAAAAAGACTTCTCTTATTGCCAAATGTTCTCTTATAATCTGCACGCAGGGATTTATTGATTTTCTTAATTGCTGCACTGTTGCCTTTCAGCTGCGGCAGCTGATAAAGATACTTTGCACTCATTCTTCCATATTTTCTTGTTTCCTCTTTGTTGATCATCTTGTAAGAAGCATGGGTTGCTGCTTTTACCGAGACACTACCCACATTTTCCGAGGCAAAAACTATTCCCATCAACAAGCAGAATGTACACAACCATCTAAATACTTTTTTTCCAATTTTCATACTGTTCCATCCCTTCCTTTTCCGATGCTTTATGCCTCTTCATTAATCTCCTTCAACAGTTTTTTCTTCTGCTTTTCAAAGATCTTAGGCAGCAAAAGCAAAAGCACAATACACACCGCCATTCCCAGTATTCCTGTAAAAAACAATATTATTCCCATAGGACTCGTCCTCCTAGCTCAGCCAGCCGTTTTGTACGGCCTGATTATACAGGTCTTCCAGCCGCTGCATTTCCATATCATTCACATTATTTTCCAGCTGCTCCTGATAGAGTTCCTGTGCTTTTTTGTAGTACTCGCTAAAGCTCTTATAGCTTCTGCTTTCCTTGGGCAGTGCAGCCTGCTTTGCAACCTCCAGAAATGCAAGACCTTTATAGGTACGGTAGTTTTCTCCATAGTTTTCCTGAAGTTCAGAAAGAATCTCTGCTGATTTTCCGTATTCCTGCATATTCTGATACAGAGTAGAAAGATTATATTCCGTCTCATAATCCTCCATTCCCTGATTTTTTATCTGTTCAAATACTGCAATTGCCTTCTCGTAATAACTGGTATCATTCTGCATATTTCCAAGTTCACTATAGACCCCTGCCAGCTTTTCCAGTATCCCGATATTATATTCTTTCGGAAGGGAACCTCTGGCCTGCTCCAGAAGAGATGCGACCTCTTCTTTTCCATTTGCACTGCTGTCCAGATTTTCCATGGATTTAGCTGTCATTAAATATGCCCGCATTTTCAGGTCGTTGTCCTGGGTTTGGCCGATACAGTCTGAAAACAGATTTTTTGCCTCCTCAAATCTGGAAGATGCAAACAGGATTTCGCCCTCTACATAGTTTACATTTACAGAATCCAATCCATTTTCCTTTGCTTTTCCAAGAATTTCTTCTGCCTGGTCAAAATCTCCTTTTCTGGCCAGAATGATAGCATAATTCCGATAATAATCCCCATTTAAAGGAGACAGCGCAACGGCCTTCTCATAGCAGTCTGCAGCTCTTTCGTAGTCTTCCATATTCTCATAGGCATCTCCCAAAATGCTGTACACACCATCTATGTTCTCTGTGTTTTTGAGAAGTTTTGAATTAGAAAGGATCTGGGAATTGATAAAGTCAATACAATCCCCATAGCGTCTTTGCTGACTCAGGGAAACAGCCTTTTCATAGTAAGCATCCAGGCGGTCTGGCAGGATTTTGACTGCTTTTTCATAATATATTTCGCTATTGTCATAATCCTGCTCGGACACACAGCGGCTTTCCTTTTGAATCAGTTTCTCATATTCTACCACCTTATCTTTTCCCATGCGTACATAGCCCAAAATCGCCATCCCGCAAAAAAGCAATGTTCCCACAAGTACTGCACAATATCCCATTCGCTGCTTTTTCACAAGCGCTCTGTAACGTTTGTCTTTCTGGGAAATATTCTGGAGATCGGACATCAATTCCTTGGAAGTCTGATAACGTTGTTCCGGATCTGGTTCCAGACATTTCATGATGATTCCGGCAAACACATCATTGATATTTTCCATATTCTCCCGGATATCCTCCACATATCCATCCAGATCTGCCTCCGGCTTTACTCCAGTGAGAATATGATATATGGTTGCCCCCAGACTATATATGTCAGAACGGGCATCTATATTTTTCCACATAGAACGATCTGATTCATTTTGATTGTAATGAAAGGCCGAAATCTGCTCCGGAGCCGCATAGCCTTTGGTATAACCGCCGATCCATGCATCATCACTGTCAAGAGTGGCCGAAATATTAAAATCAATGAGACAGATGTTTCCCTCCGGAGTCAACATGATATTTCCCGGTTTTATGTCCCCATGGACAATTGGAGGAGTCTGTCCATGGAGATAACATAAAACAGAACACATCTGCTTCATCCAGATCATCACCGATTTTTCCGGAAAAATCCTTCCTGCATCCAGATATTGTTTAAAAGAATTTCCCGGAATAAAATCCATAACTGTGTATATGTCACCGTTTACAGTGAGAAAATCCAATACCTGAGGAAGTCCTGTATGATGAAGATGTTTCAAAAGATCTGCCTCTGCCCGAACATCCACAAAGTCTTTTATATCTGATTTTATCTGCTTCAGCACAACATACTTTTTCAGATTTTTGTGGTATGCCTGATAAACCACTCCACTGTTTCCGCTTCCTATTTTTCCTATGATCTGATAAGTTTCTGGAATATCCTCAAACATATATGTCCGTCCTTAATTTTAGTATAAATTCGTATTGTCCTGTACATTGACATTTAAGCTTCCGGTTCCGGCATCCATTTTTCCGCTCAAAATCACCAGATCCTGCACGCCTTCTTCTTTGGAAGCCAGTCCATTTGCCACTGGATCCGGCACTGCAGACAAATCCTGTCCCGGATTGTTCACAAGATCCATGGTATCCAGTACACCCGTGCTTTCCGTAATCCAGCTTCCGCTAAGTCCTGCAGATGCAGCAGAGGACATAAAGGAATCGCTTCCACCCTCCGCAGCTGTTCCACGGTCATTATTAAAATATACCGTTGATCCGTTAAGGATCGTAACTGCATTTAACATAGAACAGGTACCGCCATAAATGCTGTAGGTCTCCAGACTGGTGCGCACACTTGGTGTACCCTGACCTTCCTCCACATTAGAATAGTTGGAAACAATGCCAATTATAAAGCTGCCTCCCTGATCTTTTAAGAAACAGGTCTGGCTCATTTCATAACTCATATCTGACATTGCCTGACTCAGTCCATTGGTGCAGGGAACTGTAGTGGAAACCAGCTCCACGGCAGAATTATTCACACGGTAAATATCCCACACAATCTGTCCGGACTGAACCCGTATCACCAGAAGTTCCGGAAGAGTGTCACCATCCAGATCTGCTTTATGCACTCCCAACACTCCATCCAGACCTATCACAGAGCCAGTTCCATAATCATAACTCACTGCCTGGGAAGTAACCTGCGTATACATCGGCCAGATATTTTCATTTACATATGCCTCCAGAAGCTCATCCGGTGATGCGGCAGATTCTTCACTTCCTGCATTTTCATCGTATGTATCTTCTTCATATCCATTTTCATCATATCCGTTTTCATCGTATCCTGTGGAATCTCCGGAAACCTCACTGCCTGGATTTTCTTCCGGACTGATCACTTCCATACCACTATCTGCAGCCTGACTGTCATCAGAAGGAATAGTTGCTACCTGCTCACCGTTGTTTTCTTCCAATGTGTAATCACTGCCCGGAGCAGGTTCCGGTCCCCAGTAGTCATCATCTAATGCAGCCCCGTCATCTTCCGGATTGTAATAGGTTCCATCTGTTGTTGCTTCCGGAATTCCATATTCTGTCATGGTGACTTCTTCCGCATTTTCCGCTGGTGCCTCAGTGCTGACATCTGTAGTTTCCTGTGTGCTGTCCTCTGGCACAGGTTCCGTGGTGGAAGGATCTTCTACGGGCTGTTCTTCCGGATTTTCTCCCTCTGAAGTGTTTTCCTGATCTGGCTGTTCTTCCCCGTTCTGTGCATCTTCTTCCTCTGGAGTCTCACCTGGCAGCGTTACCAGATTTTCCATCTCCTGGTAGCTTCCGGCACAGTCCTCCGTACTGGGATGATCAAGAATATTCAAAGAAATCATTCCGGTATTGGCACCCATAAGTCCATTTACATAGGCAACATCCTGTACACCGTTCTCAATTGCCGCCATACCATTTCTCAGAGGATCTGGTACGCCGGATACACTCTGTCCCGGATTGCCTGCCAGATCCATAGCTGCCAGAAGATCTGCACTTTCCGAAATCCAGCTTCCATCCATTCCCATTGTATTTAATGCAGCTACAAAATCGGCGGTTCCGCCATTGTCTGTATCATTACCAGTAGAAGTACGTATTATTGTACCATTTCTCATGGCAACAGCATCCTTCATCACAATATTGTCACCATCCAGTGTATACAGTTCCACATCGGTCTGTACCACTCCGGCTCCTGTACCGGCATCATTTCCATTGCTGTTTGATGCAATACCGATGCTAAATGTACCGCCCTCATCCTTCAGGAAGCAGACCTGTGTCATGCCATAATTGCATTCCGGCACAACAGTCAAAAGGCAACTGTTGTATGCCTGTATGCTGCCTGTCAGAACCACCTGGGAGTCCTTTACCCGATAAATGTCAAAGCCCATAGCTCCATTATACAGGTTTACAACCAGCAATTCCAGATTTCCGTCTCCATCCAGATCTTCAACCTGATAGGAAACAGTTCCATTTACATCAACAATCTTGCCGGAAGCACAGTCATAGGACGCAGCCAGGTTCTCAAGCAATGGACTGGTTGGCAAAATATTCTGCTCTACATAATTGTACAAAGTTTCTGAAGGATCTGCCTGGGAAACTGCCGGAACCTCCGGATCACCGGTAATCTCCGGGTCCTCCGGATCCTGTGGGATATCTGTGACTCCCGAGTCTCCCGGATCCTGTGGGATAGCTGTGACTCCCGGGTCTACCGGATCCTGTGGGATAGCTGTGACTCCCGGGTCTACCGGATCCTGTGGGATAGCTGTGACTCCCGGGTCT
>CAKRRX010000163.1 GCA_934394595.1 uncultured Blautia sp.
GTATCAATAAGAAAATTCTGACCAAACCTTTTCTGGAAAGCAAAATTATACTTTTGAAGAACTTCAATGGTATATTTTGGATTTCCTAAATAAGGTCTGGTCATTTTTTATTTCCTCTCTTTATCAAAAATTATTTTGCAAAATCTTTCTCATAGAGAACCGTATATCCATCACGGTCTACTCTTTTTTTCTTGTTAAATTTCAGAA
Source organism: uncultured Blautia sp. (assembly GCA_934394595.1). Lineage (GTDB taxonomy): Bacteria > Bacillota > Clostridia > Lachnospirales > Lachnospiraceae > Blautia_A. The sequence continues at coordinate 208 of CAKRRX010000163.1, forward strand.
GTCCGCCCTGGGATCTGGCCATGGCATTGTCCAGCATTTCTTTTACTGCACCAATGTTCATAGGCTGGTCTTCCTTTTGGTTCACGCCAATGAGATTGTACAATGCAAGCATTCCCATCTGGTCGATCTTGAATCCGTTTTCCTTGGTATAAACTCTTGCAAAATTTACCAGCTCATCATTTGTAAATACCGGAATATTGATCATAGAAGTGAATTTCTTTGCAAATTTCGGAAATCTTGCCATCAGCTTGCGCATTCCGATCTTCTCATCCTCAATGATCACAGTCAGACCGTCTGTACGGAATTCCATAGCCTTGTCCAAAAACTCAACAGTTTCCTGGGTAAGCTGATTTGCACCTTCAATAACAAGGAAACCGCCAGCCAGCTTGCTTACTACCTTTGCAAGATCCATTTCATTCAGCTGATCTGCAAAAACATAGGCAACCTTGGAGGCCTGCAGATTCAGCTCTTTACAGATTGCCGGGATAAGACTGGCGATCAGTCTTGTCTTTCCGGTCTCTCTGCCGCCCATTACAATAATATTTCCAGTCTTGGAAGTCTTATCTGCTGCTGCCATCTGTGCATCACACAGCGCACTGACAAGCTGCTCTTTCATTCCCGGAACCTTTACAAAATATGTAAAAAGCTTCTTCTCATCATCTGTGAGCATTTTTTCCCTTGGAATGATATCTACGGGATTTCTCTTTTTCTTTGGATGGATAGAATCAATAAACTGCTCCAGTTCTTCCTCTTCGGTAAGCGTTTTCGCAGGCTCTTCCGGTTCTTCCTCTGCATCTTCTACAGCAGCCACGTCTTCGGATTCTTCTTCCGGCTCATCTGCTGTAACAGCAAACTCTTCCTCTTCCTCTGACGGAAGATCCTCATCTTCTCCACCGCTCTCTTTCAGCATACTTGCAACAAAATCATCTTCTGACATAGACTTGTCAAAAGTTTTCGTCTCTTTTTTAGCCGGTCCATTGAGGAATTCATCCTCCGCAGCCTGAAGATCCTCTTCAGAAAGGAACTCTTCTTCCTCAAGCTGTACCACAGGTTTCGCCTTTGCAGGCTTTTCCTCTGGTGCTCCCTCTTTCTGTGGTTCTGCCTTTTCTTCCTTTACTTCAACAGTTTTTTCCGGTACTTCTTTTTCCTTTGGAATTTCAATTCCCTGTGCAGTTGCTGCTGCCAGAATAGTATCTTCCAGATTGAAATCTCCCATATCCGGCTCTTCTTTTACATCGGTATCCTCTTTTGTAGAAACCTCAGTCTCACTGAAAAGATTATTCTGTACAGGCGCTTTTGGCACTTCGGTCTCTGCCGGATTCATATTTTTCATGGAATCCGGAATGTCAAGTGTGGGCATTTTTATGGTATCAGACAGATTTACTTTCGGTTCACTCTTGCCGCTTTCCGGCTCTAATTCCGGAACATTGGCATATTCTTTCTCAGAAGAAGGATCACGGAGCATTTCCTCCTGAACTTCTTCAGTTTCTTCCGGAACTGTGACACTTTCCTCAGTTTCTTCCATTCTCCTGCTTCCAAAGATGTCACGCAGACCTTTGGAAATCTTATCCTGGAGACTTTCTACCTTATCCAGATCCTCATTTTTGATCTGAATGCTCTCAATATCCGGATTTCCACCTGAAACAGCCTGCTGTTCTTCCTGCTCTTTTTCCTTGAGAGTTTCTGCCTCTTCCGGTTTCATAAGCTTTGGAACAAACTGCTGCTCGTAACGCTCTTTCTCTTCACCTGTAAGAGCACCCATGCGCTGCTTCAGATCCATGGCCTTCAGAACATAATTTCCCTCATTGAACCATAAGATGATCTCGTTGCACAATTCCAGACATTTATCTTTTTCTCCTGCCTGATAATAAAGCTTAGCCAGCTCATAAGACCACTTTTCTGTAAACTCTCTCTCTTTGTAGTCCTCCAGAAGCTTGATCTGCTCAGCCAGCGGAGCCTTTTTTTCTTTTAAAATCTTGTACTTCAGGATGTACTGGGTATTGTCATTTGGGGCAACCTCCCTGTATTCCTGATAAAATTCTGTGGCATCGGAAATATCTCCCATTTTCAGAGAAACCTCTACCAGACGATAAAGGATATTCTTTCCAATGGGGGCTCTGTGATAAGCAAGAAGGAAGATTTCCTTACTGTCCTCATATCTTTTATTTGCCGCATAAATTTCACCAACCACACACAATGTCCGAACATTTTTTACCCGGCGCCAGTCAATGCTGTCCACAACATTCATGGCACCCTTGTAATCTTTCTGTTCTACTAAATGGTTAATCTCTTCCAGTTTAACCCGAAATTCCTCTTTGTCCAAAATTTTCACCAACTTTCCATAGTTATTGCAAGTTTATCATAACGTATATTGCTTGTCAAAGCTTTTGCTAATCCTGCTTAGTTATGAGGCAGATATACCTGCCCGGAAACAACATGAAACACTTTATTTATCTGAAACTGATGGCTTATAAAATCATCCAGGCCTGTACAGGTGATCATGGTCTGGATATCATGAATACTTTCCAGAAGATAATTCTGCCTGCTGCTATCAAGCTCAGACAAAACATCATCCAGAAGAAGTACCGGCTTGTCATGAATGATTTTTTCCACCAGATAAATTTCTGATAATTTCAGGGAAAGTGCTGCTGTACGCTGCTGTCCCTGTGAGCCATATTTTCGGATATCAATTCCATTTACCGAAACCATCAGATCATCTCTGTGAGGTCCCACGCAAGTCATTTTCATCCGAAGATCCCGCTCCCTGTTCCGAAAAAGCTCCTGCTCAAAGGCTTCACTGTCCATACTTGGCTCATAGATCACCTCAATATTTTCAATACCTCCGGTAAGATTTTTATGGATATCCCGGATGATCTCATTAAGAGAATTTACAAATTCCCTTCTTTTCTCAATGATCTTTTTTCCATAAGTAATCAGCTGCATATCCCATACATCAAGGGTTGCGCCAAGCTGTGGCTGCCGGTACATATCCTTCAGAAGCTTATTTCTCTGGTTTAATATGTGATTATACCCGGCAAGATCCGTAAGATACAGCTTATCCAGCTGGCAAAGCTCTGCATCCATGAACCTCCTTCTCTCTCCGGGACCATTTTTGATAATGTTCAGATCCTCAGGAGAAAAGAAAACAAGATTCACAACTCCAAGCAATTCTCTTGCTTTTTTTATGGGAAGCCCGTTGATTGCCACACCTTTCGCCTTATTTTTGCGAAGATGCATATCAATTTTATAAGACATGGAATCCTTTCCAACCATCATGCGGATATGAGATTCCTCCTGATCAAACCTTATGATTTCCCTGTCCTTGCTTCCCTTATGGGACTTACTGGTACCGCAAAGATAAATCGCCTCCAGGATATTTGTCTTTCCCTGGGCATTGTCACCATAGAAAATATTAGTTCCTCTGTCAAAAGAAAGTTCCAGTGATTCGTAATTTCGGAAATTATTTAACTTTATGGATTCAATATAAGCCATATCATTCTTTTCCTGACAGAACCTTCACATCCTGGCCATTATAGGAAATAACATCACCATCATAAACCTTGCGGCCTCTTCTGGTATCCACTTCACCGTTTACCTTCACAAGTCCGTCATTGATCACGTACTTGGCTTCCACTCCGTCTGAAACAAGATCTGCCAGCTTTAAAGCCTGTCCCAGCTTGATAAATTCATCTCTGATCCTGATTTCCAAAATTTGCCTCCTTAGCTGATACCGTAAATGGCATCACGATCATCTTGCCTGATTCTGATTGATATTTACAGGCAGGATCAAATATGTGTAGTTCTCTTCCTCATCCCGGATAAAGCATGGTGCCTTGGGATTTACAAGATAAATGTCAACAGTTTCATCATCAATTACCTTCAGGGCATCGATCAGGAACTTGGGATTAAATCCAATCAGTATATCCTTTCCCTCTTTCTCAATATCAATGTCCTCATTCATGGAACCCATTGCAGAATCAATCTTCAGTTCCATAGAATTATCGGTAATGTGGATAATGATCGGCTTTTTGTCTCCTTCTCTTACAAGAAGTGTGGCACGGTCGATACAATCCAGAAATTCTTTCTTATTGACGGAAAGCTTTGTCTCGTAATCGCTGGAAAGCATCTGGTCAATACGGAAATACTCTCCCTCGATCAGACGGGAAACCACCATTGTCTGGTCAAACTCAAACAAAATGTGATTATTGGTAAAGAAAATACTTACCACATCGTCCATTTCTCCGGAAAGGATCTTACTGATCTCATTCAGTGTCTTTCCCGGAACAACAACCTTGCGGTCAGAGTACTCTCTTTTTAATGGCATTTTGCGGATAGAAATACGATGTCCATCCAGAGAAACAATTTTTAGACAATTATTCTTAATTTCAAACAATTCACCGGTCATTAATTTGTTGTTATCGTTCACTGCAATTGAGAATATTGTCTGATAAATCATATTTTTTAATGTGTATTGAGAGATTGTTAGTGGTTCATCCTTCTCAATGATTGGCAAATAAGCGAAATCTTCCCCTGATTTTCCAGGAATATTAAATTTTGCTTTTTCACAAGTGATGGTTGCAGTAAAATTATCATCTGTTTTGATGGTAACATCATTGTCAGGAAGTCTTCGGATAATTTCATAAAAAATCTTGGCATTTAATGCCACTCTTCCTTTTTCTTCTATAGAACCATCTACGATTGTTTCGATTCCAAGTTCCATGTCATTGGTAGTAAATTTAATCTGATTGGTAGTTGCATCTATTAAAATACATTCCAGAATTGGCATGGTTGTTTTGGATGGAACGGCTTTTAGAGAAATGCTGACGCTTTTTAACAGGTTACTTTTGGAGCAAATGATTTTCATAATGTGTATAACTTCCTTTCTGGAGAAAATGGTCTTTTCATTAAATATATTTAAGAAGATATCCGCCGTAACCGCCGTAGGGGGTGTGAATATGTGAAAAACTCACTTGAGCCCAGTAAATAAAAGGGTTTCGGATATGGATAACTTCGTGTAAAAGCTTTGGATTAGGGTGTGAATAACCTGTGTAAAACCACATGGCCAATTTGGACGATGAAAGTTATTCACATTAATACACATAATGTCAACATCTTATACACATGAAATGTGGAAAAAATGTGTTAAGTTTGTGG
>CAKRRX010000164.1 GCA_934394595.1 uncultured Blautia sp.
GGAACACCGCCGCCAAAGATCACGATCTTACCGCCGTCCATCTTATCCACCCCATAGAATGTGCCGCCTGGCTGTGCCAGACCTGCCAGTTCCATGGTGGACATTTTCACTGCAACAGAGGTATAGGCCTTTTTCAACGCTACATCAAAGCTTACCAGAAAAGCACCATCCATTACGTGAACTGCAATAGGGTTTCCATCTGGTCCGCACACAGCGATCACAGCTTTCTTTCCTCTTCTTAAAGCCTCCTGCTCAATCTTTTCGATCAGCTTTTTGGCACCCTCAAGAGTGATCCTGCCCTGCATGCCGATTCTTCGAAGCACCGCCTGAATCACAGCCTCATCCACAGATGTGCTGCTCTGCCCGGAAACAGTTCCCAAAGCAGTGTCCGTTTTTTCTGATTTTCCAACAGCTTCTTCTGCGATCATGCCAGTACCTCCTGTCTCCTTCTGGCTGCTGTCTTTCTTTTCTGCTGCCCTGGCATCCTCATATCTTGCCAGCACATACAGATAATCCGCCAGACGGTTCATATATTTCTTGGTGCCTGTGTCGGAACCAAATTTTACACTGACAGCAGCAAGAGCGCGTTCTGCCCTTCTTGCAACAGTACGTGTCACATCAATTTCCGCTGACAGACGGCATGCACCCGGAAGAATAAACTGCTTTGGCCTGTTAAAAAGTGCCTCCAGACGATCAATCTCTTCCTCCAGAAGTTCTGTCTTATCATCATTTATTTTATATTCTCTGTTATACGGGTCAGCCACTCCTGCCATCACTGTGATCAAATTCTCCTGAATCTTCTCCAGGAAACGGATGGTATCCCCGTCACTTACCATGGTTTTCACCACGCCAATATGGCTGGTAAGTTCATCTATGGTTCCCTCCAGCTGGATCCTGTCATCAGATTTGGAAACATTTTTTGTATGGACAAGATTTGTTGTTCCCTTGTCTCCACCTTTTGTGTAAATACTCATAATGGCTATCCCTCTTAACTGTACCTTTCATTCTCTGCCGGATACAGTGATTTAAATGGCATTTTTTTGATTGCCCTTGCACTGTTTGCCCCCAGATTCCGGCACTGCCAGAAACGAGGCATATTCAGTTCAAAAACATTTTTTCCTTTGGGAAGGCGGCTCATCTGCATGGCTATGCGTCCCCCTGTAATTCCGATGCCGGAACCCAGCATGGACTGCTTGGCTGCCTCATAAGCCAGGGTATCCAGATTTCCCTCATAGGATGAAACCTGGTAAAGCACCCCTTCTTCTTCAATCCCGGCACAGATTTCCCGAAGAAAATCCGGATCCGGATCTTTCGTATAGATTATGATTGCCGGTTTGTTAACGACCATCTGCGCCTCCTGACAGGACAAGTCCCGTAGCAACTGCATTTCTCGGCCCCATAGTACCACGGATATTTCCTCTTCCGCAAACGATACGGTACCTGGAAAGAGCATCCATCAGCATTTCCGGGATTTCAAAATCCTGGGCAGAGCCACCAACCAGAACCACATTTTTCAGATTTCGAAGCTCATGCTCCGGTGCAACCTCTCGAAGTGCCCGGATAGCATTTTCCACAAAAACCTTTTTCTTGGCATCCCTTCGTACTTCCAGGATACGCTCCATAGGAATGTCCTCTTCCACCCGGAGCAGTTCCCCAGGTGCCAGAAGCACCACATGGCCATAATATCTCGGATCAATGGATTCGGAGAAAAAGCGCATGGCGCCGTTCTCCAGACGCATATGGAACAGACTTTCCACCTTTCCCATGGGATATTTCTTGATCTGCTCAGCAGTTGTCCGGCTGTGAAGGCCAAGCTCTGTCTGGATCAGCATGGAAACCAGTTCCCCGGCGCCAGCCTGATGGGTAGTCCGAATCTGCCCGTCTGTTTCCAGAACTGCAGCATCTGTGGAACCGCCTCCCATATCCAAAATGGCAAGAGGAAGCTCTGTTCCCGGTGTGGTAAGGGCTCCAAGAGAAGCCATCACAGCTTCCACGCCGGCTACCACTGCCTTCACCTGAAGCTCTTCTTCCAGCTTTCCGGCAATCTGCTCCATGGGAAGATGCTGGGTCTTTACCATTGCAGCAATTCCAACAGCCTTCTCCATACAGGATTCCCCTGCAAGGGCTCCGGCAATCTCAACAGGAGCCAGGGTATCAACAGCAAGAATATCGGTAATGCGGATACTTTGATCTGTCTGATACTCTTTTTCCCCTGTTCCTGCCACATCAGCCATTCCTCTTCGGATCCTGGCAAACATATTTCCTACATTTGTATCTGCCTGACCGCTGATATCCCGGATTTTTCCTGCATTTGCAAGAGTTTCCATGATTTTTTGCGCTCCGGCATCAATATTTACTTTAGTTTCCTTCTCTCCGTGAAAGAAAATCTCACCGGCAGGAAGGACATTTTCGTGGATATTTCCATGAGGAGTACGGATCACCACTGCACTTTGCTTACCTACAAGGCTTTTTGCAATGGGTGTCACGGCTCTGGTCTCACTGGCATCCAGCCCCAGCAGGGTTGCAATCCCATAAGGATTAGAAAGCATCCGGATACTGGTTCCAGGAAGTGCCACCTCAATAGCAGCCAGCTTTCCTTCCGGGATCCTGCTGATATGCCGTACCTCATCCACAATGGGAATCTCTTTGTTCAACCTGTTTTCCACCAGAACTGCCTCATCTGCCTGAAGGATCAGGCCTCTGATATCCAGCTTTGGAAAATAACGGTTCAGCCTTGCCGACACTTCCTCATAAGAAAACCGCTGGGCTGCTGCCACAATATAGGGTACATTCTCTTTTGCTTTTTCTATATTTTCCAGAAAAATCAGTTTTCCAACTGCCTCCCCGGCTCCTGCTGGAGTAGAAGGATTGTGACCGATCATAGAAGATTCCGTGATGATGGTCTCTGTGATCGTCTCCATAGCTGTATCCCCAATCACAGGCGCAGCTTCGTTGAGCCTTACCTCATCAATGGCCTGCACTGACTGATGGATCTGCTCCATGGCCTCTGCAAGAGCTGCCTTGATTCCATGAACATTGGGAAGAGTTCCCTTTGTTCCTGTGGTCATGCGGGATGCACTGGACAGAAAATGAAGCCTTCCATTTTCATCCAAACCGCCGATACATACTTCAGTTGTGGAATTTCCTATATCAACACCTGCGATCAGTTTCAAAGAAGAATTCCCCTCTTTTCGTATATTTCTGCTGCTTCCAGTACAAGCTTGGCACAATGTGGAGCGTGATATTTTTCCAGAAGCTCCTGTGCCATCAGTACCAGTTCCCGCTTGGTGGAACGGTTTGGACGCAGCTTATTGTACATATTTAGGATCACGTCATCGGGGACATTTACAAGCTCAGATGCACGCTCAAAATTGGCTTCCATCTGCGGATTGTCTGCCTCATGGGCTACCTGTCCCTGTCTTTTCAGCATTTCGGAGGATATTTTGATGTCCTCTGCTGTGATATTACCTTTTTTTACCTCATCAAGAGTGATCTCATCTAACCTTTTGCCGGTCTTGGAAGTAATGGTATCTGCTTCCTTTACACCTAACGGATAATTGCTCATTTGGTACCCTCCCACTCAATCATGCCTTTTTCCGGATCCAGCTGCTCTGTCTCAATAATGTGCATCAGAGCTGCCTTAACCTGATATTTGGCGCGAACCATAGGGTCATTGGTACATGCAATTGGGGTAACCTTCTCACCCTTTACATATTTCGCTGCGTTCCTGCCGATCTTGCGGTAGGTATCCAAAGTCATAAGAGGTGCCTGTGGAAAAAGCTCCAGATTGGACAAAGGATACAAATCCTTTTGATGGATTACGGTAGTCCCCTTGGACTGGATTCCGATACCGATTCCGGAACCGGAAAGCCTGGCCGCTTCCAATGCCATAAATCCCACATCAGATGTATCCAGTACCTTCACAACACGGGAAGTCATTCCCTCTTCCTCGATTCCCGCTTTCACATTGCGAAGAACCTCATCAAGGGGGACTCCCACAATAGTAGATCTGATTTCTGTCTGGAAAGCAGCTCCTACACCGATGACGATTTCCTTTGGGTCTGTTCCTTTGACAGCGCGTATAGCACCTTCATAAGAATGCTTGGGATGCATTCTAGTTTTACCTGCCAGGGATGCACCGGAAGAAGACAAAGCCTCTGCCTGCTGTTCCCGGACATTAATATCTGTACCGGGCTGTGCGTTTTTCTGCAGCTGTTCGATCACAGCCCTGGTGACAGCCTGTATAAGCTGATCATTGATCTCCATAGCACAGCCTCCTAAAATTCATTTACATCAATTCTGTGAGGGATCGCTTTGATCTCCTCCCAGCGTTTTCCGGTTACACGGTATCCGGTTCCAGGACCCATATAATCATTTGGGGTATTGACACCGGACATTACCTGGAAATTCTCATCCAGAATCGCAGCGGTATGCATGTAATCTCCGATCACACGCTGTTTCAGCATGTTCAGGATGCTTTCGGCAAGCTCTGTGTAACCGCTCTCTGCAAGAGCTTTTACCACATCAATTCCTGTGATCCCACGTTTCATAAGATCATCTGCAGACATGATATCTGCTGCGGAATCTCTGTCCAGAGTGTCCTTGCTTCCATGGGCATATGTCACAGCCTCCACCTGCTCATCTGTGATCTCGGTAAGCCCCAGATATTTAAATACTGCCTGGACTGCCTTTCCCGCTGTACGGCGTACACGGATCACTTCTTCCTCTGTTACAGGGCGAAGGCCACCGTCTACCTGCATATCCCTTTGCAGTACATTATAATCATCAAAATCTTCCGCGTCAAAGTTGGAACCTGCAAACATATTATCATAGTTTGGCTCTGCCGCATAGCCTGAGAAAATGAAGTCTGTTCCCGGCATAAACTGCAGCATGGTCCTTGCAGTCCTTCGCATATCGGAATTGGAAAAACTCTGGTCATTGGAGGAGGCACATTCCAGTCCCAGAAGAGCTGCCACAAGGTTCTCTCCCATGACCTCCCTGATACCGGCTGGTACACCTGCTGCCACGCCGATACAGCTTACAGAACCGTTCTGGATTCCCTGGGAGCCAGCGCCCTTTGTCACATAAAGGCATCGGCACTCCAGATAAAGCATGGATTTCTTTTCACTGCTTCCCATCAGCACCTCTGAACCGGCACCTGAGGTAAATCTTACTTTCAGTCCTCTGGAAGCATATGCGGAATTTAAAAATGCCTTGGAGTATGGAGTATCGTCTCCATCTACAAAAACCTTCTCCGTACCATATACGGAAAGTGTCTCTGCATAAGTGGTAAATCCACGGATACCCAGCTCCAGCTCAGTGGCTTCCTCTGCGGAACACTGGGTA
>CAKRRX010000165.1 GCA_934394595.1 uncultured Blautia sp.
TATTAATTTAAGATATCAGGGGTTCCCGTCTTTTGTATTTTCCGGCGTTTTTGCAGTCCCCGCCAAAGTTTCAGCCGGCTCCGGCATTTCAACGTCTGTTACATTTCCCTCATCCTCTACCCGTGCCTGCAAAGCAGCTCTCTCCCGGATACTTTTTTTGGGAGCTGCCTGAGCCTGGCGCTTTGCCTTATTTTTCGAATTGTCCACTGCATACACTCTTTCCGGCTGTGCTTTAGCGACCTTACATAGTCTGGTAACTCCCCACAACAGAAACAGCGGAAGCACAATGGCGGAAAAAACAAGGCTTATAGGTGACAATCCCAGGAAAAATGCCGTTCCCTGGAATATTACTTCCGGAATCAGCAGTGCCAGCACCAGCTTCTTGGTAAAACGGCTCCGATCTACACGATTGCTGTTTTTTGCACAATTAAATCCCACTGCTACTTCCCATACTGCCATAAGCAGATAACAGATTCCAATTCCCATCAGTAAGCTGCTCTGCAGCCCATTGGTCGCAAGAAGCTCCTGATACTCCTGATTTCCTCTGTTTGCCTCCAATGCCGGTAAAAAATAGCCCATTCCATAGATAAGAGTAGAGGTAAGTGCGGAAAATATCAGGAAAATACCGCCAAACATCAAGCACATCTTTCCATTGACCGCCTGACGTTCCAGCTTTTGTTTTTCTAATGGCTCCATAATCAATCCTGCCTTTCTCTGATAAAATAAAGGTTTTGATACATGAGTCTAGTCTAACACAACCTCCCGCGCTTTTCAACGTAAAGCATCCGGTCATAAGAAACTGCCGCTTATTTTTCAGCTGATCTGCCATTTCACGTGACTGCCTTTTTCATCCTTGCTCACAAGCAGCTGATCCTCAATCTCCTGTTTCAGTTCTGTTACATGGGAAATAATGCCGATAAGCTTCCTTCCGCCGGCCAGCTCCTGCAGAACTTTCACTGCCTGTTCCCTGGAATGCTCGTCCAGAGAGCCAAATCCCTCATCTACAAACATCACATCCAGATTTACTGCAGCAGAGCTTTCCTGAATCTGATCTGCCATGCCAAGAGCCAGAGCCAGAGCTGCCATAAAGGATTCCCCGCCGGAAAGAGTACGCACTTCCCTCTCTTTTCCTGTCACGTTGGAATACACCATCAGATCTAATCCCCTGTTTTTTCCTTTTCCGGCATTTTGGGCATCCACCATCCGCAGTTCAAACTGACCTGCTGACATATGGAAGAACCTTCGGTTTGCCGCATACAGGATTTTTTCCAGATAATATCGCTGTACAAAGGTTTCCAGATCCATACGGTTTCCAGATACATTTCCGGAAAGGAGCCTGTACAGATTTTCCAGTCTTGCATGGTTCTCAATGATCCTTCCCCGCTCCTGTATCCTGAGTCCCAGTCTGTTGCAGACTTCCCGATCTGTCTTATACTGCTCTTTGCACAGATTTAATTTTTCCTGTGCCTGCGTAAGGACAAGCTGTGCCTGCTCCATTTCCTCCTGGGCTTTATCAAGATCCGGCATTTCACGTCCCTGAATGGCTTTTTCAGCGGACTCTTTTGAAGCCTGAGAAGCAATTTTCTTCTGTTTCCAGGAATCGATCTGGCCTTGCAGCTGGTCGGCATCACTTGGAGAATAATTTTCACAAACCTCTTTCCACTGTTTTTCTGCAATCCCTTTCTTCTTCAACAATTCCAAATAAGCCCTTTTCCTGTTTTCACAAAGCTCTTTTTGCTCCGGTAATTCGGACTGATATCTGTGGATCAATGTCTGACAATTATGGAATGCTTTTACAGAAGCTGCTGCCTTTTCCTGGGCTTCTTTATAAATAATTCCGGCACGTTCTTTTGCCGCTTTGGCTTTTTGACAGTCTGCACTGGCAGCAGCTTTGCTCTCATAGATCCGGGAGTTACATAGTTCTTCCAGAAGCACCTGTGACCCATTTGCCGCAGCAGCTGCATCAGTGAGTTTCCCGGTTGCTTCCTCCATTGCGGCACTGGCTCTGGCTTTTGCCTCATCCATCTGACCAAGAGCATCCTGCAAAGCGGCATATTTTTTTTCTGCCTTTTGCAAAATAATATGCTCTTCCTGAAGCTTCACTTTTTGCACTGCCAATATCGACAGGATTTCCTGTGTCAGCTGACCATTTAAATCAGCTGCCCCCACAGCTTCATCCTGTCCATGTTCCATACCGGTTATCCGTGTACGAAGTTTTATCAATGCATCCTTCCATGCCTGCTCCAATTCTGCTGCCAGATCTGCAGCAGATCTGGCTTCTGCCGACAACTGCGCCTGACTGTTACGAAGTTGTGAAACTTCCTTTTCCAACAGTTCCAGATCTTCCCTGGTAAAATCCAGATGTACGGACGTTTTGCTGCAAGGATGAGGGTGTTCCAGCGCACCACACACAGGGCAGGGTTTTCCCGGTACAAGCTCTTTTGCAAGGAAACCAGCCTGCTCATCCAGAAAGATCCGGCGCATGGACTCATATTTCTGGTTTTTGCTTTCGTAGGACTGGCTGGTTTTTGCATACGCAAGCTTCAGCTTCTGTGTCTTTTCCTGTAACTGCACTGCTCTTTCCCAGTTCTTTTTCATTTCCAGGGCATCTGCTTCCAGTTTTTCATTTTCCTGCATTTTTCCCTGCCACACAGCCAGCCTTACTTTAAGATCCGAAAGCTTTTCTGCCTGTTCCCGCCATTTTTCTTCTTTTCGCCCAAGTTCTTCACCGGCAGCTTTGGTCTTTTTAACCGTGTCCTGTGCTTTTTCCAAAATCACCTGGTTCTTTTTCTGTTCTTCCTGAACCTGTTCAATTTTTGCATAAAGCTCCAGTTCCTTTTTTACACGCTGGGTTACCTCAGTGAAATTTTTCAGTTCCTGGTCTGCCTGTTCTTTTGCAGCCTTTTCTGCCTGTGCATCTGATCCGGCAGCTTCTTCCAGTTTTGGCATACAATTAAGCTGGTCATTCAGTGCGTTTTCTCCGTTTTTAACGCTTTTTTCTGCATCCTGATAACGGATGTATTCCCCTTTTATCTCGTGAGCACACCGGATCTGTCCTGCAAGAAGTTCCTTTTCTTTTATATCTGCTTCTGTCTCCTGGCATTCTTTTAAAGCTGTCTCTGCGGCTTTTTTCTGGGCAAAAAGCCCCTGCAGCTGATGGGCATTGGTACAGATATCCCTTTTTTTGTCACGGATCACAGATGCTTTTTCCAGTTCCTTTAAAGCTTCTTTCCCCTCATTTTTCATTGTTTCACAAAGCATCTCCAGTTCCGGAAGGAATTGCTCCATTACCACGATTTCTCCATCCAGAATCTGTTTTTTCATCGTTTCCAGTTCCTTGGCCTTTTCATATTCCGGGGGGATTACCACATGGGCAGCTTCAGTCTGGCATACAGTCCGGATCTGGGCAATCTCCTTTTCAAGGCCACGTTTCCTATTCATCAGCTCTTCCACGATATCCTGATACAATTCCGTATTAAAAAGCTTCCGGAAAATTACTTTTTTATCATCGGATTTTGCCCTGAGAAGCTCCATAAATTCTCCCTGGGCGATCATTGCCACCTGCATAAACTGATTCTTGGTCAGACCCACGATCTCTCCAAGCTTTTTGTCTGATTCTTTTGCCGGATATTCAGTTCCATCAGGCATAACCAGACTCACAGTCCCCGGCACTTCCCTTGTGGCTGTATTTTTTCCGGCGCCTCTTGTGAGCAGCTTCAGATGTCTGGGCACACGGCGAACCGTATAAAGCTCGTTCTTACCTTCGGAGAAAGTAAGCTCCACAAAAGGTTCTACATTCATCTCCACATACTGGCTCTGCAGAACAACACCTTCCTTTTTATTAAGGCCGGAACTGGCTTCCCCATAAAGGGCGAACACTATGGCATCAAATATGGTGGTTTTTCCTGCACCGGTGTCTCCGGTTATGAGAAATAAATTCTGCTCAGCTTTCTGAAAATCAATTTCTGTCTTTTTTCCATAAGAGCCAAACGCCTGCATGGTAAGCTTTCGTGGTCTCATTTTTTCACCCCCTGAACAGTATTGATGATATCCTTCAGGATTTCCTTTTCCTGATCATCTGTCTCATTAAGAAACTGACAGCACAGTTCAAAAGGATCTAACAGCTTATCCGGTGCCATTTTTTCAGAATAATCCGCCATTCTTCCATTCTCTCTTCGGATTTCCAGTAGGCCCGGAAATGACAGTCGCAGGCGGTCCTGCATATCGATCACATCCAGATCTGCTTTATCTGTAAGCACCACTGTCACATAATCCTTACAGGCCTGTGTCAGCACCTGTTCCAGAGTTCCTCTGACCACTTTAACCTGGCGCAACGGAACCAGGGGCAGTACTTCTGTGTGAAGCTGCCCCTTTTCCTTTATATCAACCACAACAATTCCTTTTTCCTGCCCTGCCTCACTGACGGAACATGCCAGAGGCGTACCACAATAACGGACACATTCACTTCCCACTTTCATCGGCTTGTGAATGTGTCCCAAAGCTACATAATCAAATTTTTTCAGAATATCAGCAGACACCTGATCAATATTTCCCACAGTGCATATTTCTGATTCCATTCGCTCTACGTCTTCTGCCTTTTTCCCTGCCGGCAGATAAAACTGATGGCTTACCAGTATATTTCTCTGGGTTTCATCCACATTTTCCCTTTGTATCAGCCTGTGGATCGTCTCATTATAGGAAAGATTATTACCGTTTTCATCTGTTCCTGTGATCATTTTCACCATGGAAGGCTTCACAAAAGGGAGAAGATAAAAATTCACCGGGCCATATTCGTCCTGAAGTATAACTTTCTCAATATGTTCTCCTTCTTTTTGGGGCGGCATTCCGATCATATGGATATTCTGATGGTTCAACACACTTCGGAAACAGTTCACTCTTGGTCCGCTGTCATGGTTTCCGCTGATCATCATGATCACAGCCTTCGGAGCCGCTTCCTTCAGTGCTCCTGTAAAATGGTCAAAAACCTCCACCGCTTCTGCAGAGGGCACTGCTTTGTCATAAATATCTCCGGCGATCACAATGGCATCCGGCTTCTTTCTTCGAACTGCCTCTGTGATCTGCTCAAATATATATTCCTGATCCTCCCTTAGATCCCGGTTGATCAATTTTAAACCGATATGCAAATCTGATAAATGGAAAAATTTCATCCTGACCTCCCGATTTCCTGTGTTTCCAAAATCCTTTACTTCTATTACGTTATCACATTTTCGTCGGTTTGTCATTGTACTCTTAGCCACTTGGAGCTTTTTATCCATTTTTTTAAACACGTTCTAATCTGCTTTAATCCAGTCTGTCTGCCATCACCTGCAA
>CAKRRX010000166.1 GCA_934394595.1 uncultured Blautia sp.
CTGCAAAAAGCCTTATTCTATCTGCAACAATACACGGTGGAAGTTACTTTTTCATTCAACCAAGAATTTGTGAACCTTTGTGATTTTTTGTACTATATTTCTTATTTCCTTATGATTTCCGCTAATGTCAACAACAATTCATCGACTTGGATCGGCTTTGCCATATGACCATTCATTCCGGCTGCAATGGCATTTCTTTTATCTTCTTCAAATGCGTTGGCGGTCATTGCAATAATTGGAATATTAGCCTTTTCTTTATCAGCGAACTGACGGATCAGTTTTGTTGCCTGATATCCATCCATATTCGGCATCTGTATATCCATAAGAATCAAATCATACGTCCCTGCGGGCATCCGATCGATCTGATCCACACACTTTACACCATCTGCAGCCAGGTCAATCCGCAGCCCTTCATTCTCCAAAATAGTTGTTGTAATCTCTGCGTTCAGATCATTATCCTCTGCAAGCAAAATTCGTTTCCCTTTTAACACTTTTTTCGATACAACTTGTTTTGGACCTGTTATTTTCTCATAGTAGCTATCATCTGCAAGTCTGTGTTGAAGTATCACAGTGAAACAACTTCCCTTTCCAAGTTCACTATTCACTTCAATCGTCCCACCCATCATATCAACCAGTCTCTTCACGATAGACATACCAAGTCCTGTCCCACCGATCTTTCCAATTGTGGTGTTGCGTTCACGACTAAATGAATCAAACATGATCGGGATATAATCTTTGCTCATGCCAATTCCTGTGTCAGCCACTTCTGTTTTTATCTTTACATGCCCCTCTTTATCTCCCGGAAGCTCCTGTACTTTAATTGTCACAGTTCCACCATCCGGAGTATATTTGAGTGCATTGCTTACAAGATTGAGCAAAATCTCTCTGACTTTTGTTCCATCACACACAACGTTCTTATGTGTCACGTACATTTCGCTTTTAATCTGTATATTTTTTTCTTTTGCAACAGATGCAAACACTCCATCAATTTCTTCCAGTATATCTCCCATTCTTTCAACATTCTCATCGATTTCCATCTTGCCACTCTCAATGCGGGCCATATCAAGAACATTGTTGATAATGGATAACAAAAGCTTTCCTGACTGTTCTATTTTCTTTTGGTAATCAAGCAGCTTCGAATCTGTCAGCTCCTCTTTCATCAACTGATTATATCCCAGAATAACATTCATTGGTGTACGAATATCATGAGACATATTATTCAGGAAATTGGTCTTAGCAAGACTGGCATCCTCTGCTTTTTGCAAAGCAATTTCCAACTTGTCATTGAGCTTTTGTGTATCATTTGCTGCAAGCTTTGCGACAGCTTCTGCTTTCCTTGCTTTCCTTAAAAGCAAGAGGATAATACCAATGATGCCAAGTGCAAAAAATCCTGCCGTGACAAAAAAAGCAAGCATATTATCTTTTACAAAATCATAAAATGTTACCTTATCTGCAGTACTGTCATAGATAGCAAGTGCACTTGTGAGCATATCAGATGGCATAGCCTTCAACGTTTTATTCAGTACTGACAAAAGAGTCGCCTCGCCACCTCTTACTGCAAAGCATGCCTCCATTGTTTTTGTAAGTGGAACACTCTTGAAATTTTGACTGTTATCATATATCAGCGCCTGACTTGCTCCCATGAGGAAACAGTCTGCCTTTTCGTTCATGACCATATCTGCTGCTTCATCAAGCGAATCACAATCTACAAGCTTCCATTGGGGATAACTGAATGCAATATGCTGTTTTAAGGCTTCTTTTTCCTTTGGAACAGCTACTGTATACACCTTATTCTCATCAAAATTTTTCTCATCCGTTACCGCCATCAGACTGTAGGTCCAGGCTGTGTTTGTAAGTGCATATCCTTTTTCTTCTGCAAAATCAGGATTTCTGCTGGCATAAAAAATCATGTCAATCTCACGATTCTGTAGTGCCTGAAGCATTTCGTCATAACCATCATATGCCTGCATATTAAATTCCAGTGTATGATTTCCCAGACAGTCTTTGGCATAGGAGACATATTCTGATAGCATACCGGTAAGTTTTCCAGTCTCTTCGTCCATGGAAAACACTGCCGGATCATTGTTAAAAAAACCTACTTTAATGCCACCATGTTCTTCCAGCCATGCCTTTTCCGCACCTGTAAGACTCTGATTATAATCAAGGGTAAAATACTTCTTATACAGATCTGCTTGAAAAAAAGGACTGTCTTGTTCCAGCTGACGCATAGCCCAGTCCAGCTCCGCCTTGATATCACTGCGTTCTTTGTTTATTGCAAAATATATGCCTGATTTACCAATAGTGGTTACAGATGATATTCCCTGTTCAGACCAGATGGATTCTTCCAGAGATACGAAGCAATCAATCTCATGATTCGCTAATTTCTTTTCGACATCATCATTATTATACACATTTACATGTTCTGTATGTATGCCATTCTTATTTTCCCATTCTGTCAGCATGATTTCAGGTTCTGTATCCATGAGCACACCTACACGTTTCCCATCCAGAGACCTGAAATCAGACGTTCCAATATCCGTATCCGATAAATCAGCATAAAGGATATATTTTTCCTCCCCCATCGGTTCATCCGAAAAAAGCATCTTTTGTGCACGTTCATCGGTGTAAGAGATATCACCCATGATATCAATCTCACCATTTTCAAGCTTATCAAAACAGTTGGACCAGTCACATTTCACATACTCAAATTTCCATCCGGTATAACCTGCCAGAGCCTGCATGAGTTCGTATCCATAGCCTCGTCTGACACCGTTTTGATCGACATAATTAAAGGTATCCTCAAATGAGCCGACACGGATGGTCTGTAACTGTTTTTCATCATTATTCGTTTCCGCAGCCTGGCAATGTACTGACAACATCATCCACATTCCTAAAACTACAAATATACCTGCAAATAGTACGGCTGATTTTTTTCTGCTTTCATCCATTGTTTTTCTTCACCTTTCAAGCCATCCGGATAGCCCTTTCCGTCCCATCTTTCATGATGCCACCTGCAGATTTCCCATGTGGTATGTACCAGTGGATGATCTTGTGGAAAGTCCATATCCTTAATTATAGCTGCACCAAGCTCACTATGAGTCTTCATAATCTTGAATTCTTCATCAGTCAGCCTTCCAGGTTTGTTCAGTATTTTCTCCGATTTCCTTTATTATTCAGTGACCAGCGTTTCGGTACCCCCCCCCCGCCGGATTTTATGCTTCTAATCGTCTTTTCCAGTACCCTCATCTCAACCGGTTTTGAAATATGGGCATTCATACCGGCTGCCAGAGAATGCTGAATATCCTCTGAAAATGCATTCGCAGTCATGGCAATGATTGGGATTGTCTTTGCCAGTTCATGGGAACTTCTGCGGATTGCCCTTGTTGCCTCATATCCATTCATGACCGGCATCTGCACATCCATCAGGATCATGTCATATTCCCCTGGAGCAGACTTTTCAAATGCCTTTAAAATCTCTTCGCCATTTTCACAGATGGTACACTCTGCTCCTTCAATCTTTAATAGCTCCGTCAGAATCTCTGCGTTCAGCTCATTATCCTCTGCACACAGGAACTTCATTCCCTGCAGGATATTACCATCCTGCTCATCTGTTTCTACCTGTGACGCCGGAGAAACAGATCTTTCCTCTGCAATTTTCAGATCTATGAGAACCTCAAAACAGCTTCCCTGTCCCGGTTCACTCTCCACATCAATGGTACCGCCCATTGCTTCAACCAGATTTCTGGTGATTGCCATTCCAAGACCGGTTCCCTGTATTTTATTTGTAAGGGAACTTTCCGCACGGGTAAAGGCATCAAAAATTGTATTTTTGAAATCTGCCGACATTCCCATACCATTATCACTGACTAAAAAGCGGTACTTTGCATAAACAGATGAATTTGATTCACATTCCTCTGCCAGAAGCTGGATTTCTCCACCTTCCTGTGTATATTTTATTGCATTAGACAGCAGATTACTGAAAATCTGCATCAAATGGTTCTGATCCCCATGCACCCACTCATGCTGGATATTTTCTTTTGTAATTGTAAAAGTCTGCTTCTTTTCATATATCTGAGAATGAAATATCGTGTCAAGTTCCTGTATAAAATCCAAAATAGAAAAATCAGAATACCTGAAAACAGTTTTTCCAGCTTCAATCTTACTCATATCCAAGACATCATTAATAATTCCTAACAGATGCTGTGATGAAGTGTCAATTTTATCCGCATACTCTATTACCTTGCCTTTATCTCCGGCATCATATCTGATCAATGACGTAATACCAATGATTGCATTCATAGGAGTACGTATATCGTGAGACATATTGGCAAGGAAACTGCTCTTGGATCTGTTTGCTTCCTGTGCCACCTGAAAAGCTTCCTCTGCCGCCTTTTTTGCCTGACGCAGTTCTGTATTCACTGTTTCCAGCCTCGCATTATTTTCCCGCTCCACACGGATCGCTTCCTGCTGGTTTCTACGCATAACAAGAAAAATCCCCAGCATAACACAGACAGCTACGATAACCGTAAAGATAACGATAAATATCATAACAAAATTAACAAGTCTTAATGTATTTGTAGCAACATATTCGGCAGGAACCAGAAAGATAAGTGTCCATTGGGCATTTTCCAGTTTTTTTAATGCGTAAAAATATTCCGTTCCATCCAGAACTGCATTAGAATAACTGTAGCCTTTTTCTTCCAGTTCCGCCTTTGTTTTCTTAAAAGAAGAATTGTGAAGGTACTTCATATTCTGTAAAACAGAAAAAACATTATGTCCCTTGATCAGTTCCACCTGATTGCTGTTAAACAATTTAGATCCATTATCATCCAGTACATACACACTGTTGTTTCCATTATAGGCTTCACAGTTAAAATAAGGATTCAGCTGTTCCATGTCCTGGGCTATTCCAAAATAACGAATTGTAGTTATCTTTTCTCCATTTTGAAGATACATTGGTTCTGACAGACGTTTCAGAAACACCATCTCTGACTGGTTATCTGTCATAGAATCAAAAACAAAACTGATCTTTTCAGGACTATCTTCGAAATAATCCAGATCCCGGAAAAGTCCTTTGTATCCCCCTTCCGTATAATAGATGCCTTCCGAATCCATTGCCATCAACGTGATCTTATGCTCTGCATATGCTGATAATTCATATTTCTTTTTCATATGTCTGCAAAGTTCATCTGTAGTCCGTACGTTTGCATCTCTCAGATAATTACATTCTTCCGTTACCCGGTCCCAGTGGGAATCGATCACATCCTCCAGATTC
>CAKRRX010000167.1 GCA_934394595.1 uncultured Blautia sp.
CTCTCAGATAATTACATTCTTCCGTTACCCGGTCCCAGTGGGAATCGATCACATCCTCCAGATTCTGAAACATCTGATGGGTAATCTCTTCCATCTGATTTAACCGTTCCTCATAGATGATATCCCGTATATAAGTCTGATACAGGAAAAAGAATGCAAGAAGCATCGCTATACCAGCCATACAGCAGCCCAATATTAAGTTCCGGTAACTCTTTGCCTTTTGCATCCTTCCCCTCCGCTTATTTCCATTCAACGTCTGCTTCACTTAAAGTCTTGATATCCACGAATTGCTTCGCAGCGAAGCTGCTCCCGCAATTCTCGAAAATTAGTCCAACAGATTGGCTTGTAATGCACAGATCAATTCCTCAATAACGATCGGCTTGGACAAAAATCCGTCCATACCGCATTCCAGTGCTTTCTTTCTGTCCTCGTCAAAAGCATTGGCAGTCATGGCAAGGATTGTAATTCCTGCCAGTGCCGGATCCGTAAGGGCACGTATCTGCTTCGTGGCCTCATATCCGTTCATCACCGGCATCTGCACATCCATCAGCACAAGATCATAATCCCCTGGCGCTGAATTCTTAACCTTCTCCACTGCCTCTGCTCCATTTTCCGCAGTTTCAACCAGAAAGCCATATTCATTAAGGATCTCCACCGCAATTTCACTGTTCAGTTCATTGTCCTCCACAAGCAGTATACATCTTCCTCTGAAATCTGAACCTGCTGCCGGAAGGATCTTATCCTCTGCCTCTGCCTGTTTCTGTCCGATGGCTGTCATCAAAGTCTCTCTGATATCTGACATAAACAGAGGTTTTGCGCAGAATGCAGTTACCCCTGCAGCCCTGGCTTCCACTTCGATGTCTGACCAGTCATATGCAGTCAGTATAATGATCGGTGTATCGTCACCAAGACTGCGGATCTGGCGGGTGACCTCAATGCCATTCATATCCGGTAAGCGCCAGTCAATGATATAAGCATGAAATGCATCCCCAAGCTCCATAGACTGCCGTGCACGCAGAACAGCCTCCCTACCGGAAAGTGTCCATTCTGAACGCATCCCAACCTTCACCAGCATCTTTGTCACACTGTCACAGGTATTAAAGTCATCATCTACAACCAATGCCTTAAGACCTTCCAGCTCTGCAATCTTCTCTATGTGGTGGTGCTCAGGCTGAGTCCGAAATGGCAGACGGACTATAAATTCGGTGCCTTTGCCCTGCTCGGTCTGCACTTCAATGGTTCCTCCCATCATGTCCACGATATTCTTGGTAATGGCCATGCCAAGCCCTGTGCCCTGGGTTCTGCTCACAGTGGAAGTCCGCTCCCGCTCAAAAGGAGAAAAGATCTTCTGTACAAATTCCTGACTCATGCCGATTCCGTTATCCTTTACCCGGATCTCATACAGTTCACTGCCTTTTTGTGTTCCCGGATACTGTTTCAGCCGGACAGAAACGGTTCCGCCTGCAGGAGTAAACTTGATCGCATTGGACAAAAGATTCAGCAGCACCTGATTCAGCCGAGTCTTGTCACAATAGACATCCTCATTTGTCACATCCATGGCATCCATGTAAAGTTCCAGCTGCTTCGCATGGATCTGCCCGCTGATAATAGTCTTCAGATCATGAAGCACATCTGACAGACTGACCTCCGTTTCTTCCAGATGGATCTTTCCACTTTCAATACGGCTCATATCCAGTATGTCATTGATCAGTGAGAGCAGGTGGTTGCTGGCTGAAAGGATCTTACCCAGATAATCATGAACCCTTTTCTTATCATCAATGTTGCTTACAGCCAGTGTGGTAAAGCCGATAATCGCATTCATTGGTGTCCGGATATCATGGGACATGTTGGAAAGGAAGGTACTCTTTGCCCGGTTTGCAGTTTCCGCAGCATGAACAGCCTCAGAAAGTGCCTGATTCATTTTCCTGTCAGAAGTACGGTCTGACATAACCAGGATATATTTCTTTTTCCCGTTTACTTCACTGCCCATTGCAATATCATGAAACCACCGTTGTTCTCCTGTTTTCTGATGAATATATTCAAAATCCCATTCCTGCTGTTCCGAAACCTGGATTCCATCCAGATAATTCCTCTCCGGATCTTCAGATTTCACAGGATGCAGTCTTCCCAGAATGCAAATATCTTTACGGATCTGTTCTACCGTAATTCCCAGAAGCTTTTCCACATTCGGACTGACGTAATCGGCCTGATATGTTTTGGCATCCAGCATCAAAAAAACATCGTCCACATTCATTGAAAGCTTTTGAAACAGCTCATCCCTGTACAGGATCTCCGTATCCTTTTTCTTAAGGCTTGTCCTGCTTTTCTGGAGAATAAACAAAATAAGAAGACCGGCAATACACAACACAACTACACACACAAGCAGCATAGTGCTGCGCTGCAGACTGTTCATACTGGCATTGACGATATCCGCCTGTACAAGTCCCAGAAACATCCAGTCCTGGATATCCGATTTTTCATAGACCAGATAGTAGTTCCTTCCATCCAGATTTACCAGCATCGCATCGGTACGTCCTGCTTTAAACTTCTCTGAAAGCTCATTTACCTCTTTTTCAGACATATCAGAATGCTCTCTGAGAACACCAAAGAAATTATACACGTTCCCCCATGTCTCAGAAGAATGATCCACCACAACACGGCCATCCGGATGAATAATAAAACTCTGGGCATTTCCATCGAAAGCAGAAATATCCAGTACATCTACGATATCAGAGTTTTCATAAGCAATGGCAATGGCATCATATTCAAATCCCTGATAAGTTCCGTGAGCCTTAGGTGTGGCAAAAACAAGCAGCTGGGATTTTCCGGGAACTGCTGCATTCGCAATAACATCATTTCCCTGCCGGATCTCCTCTTCAATACTTTCCTGTAATCCAAGGTAACCGGTTTCCCCTGTTGTCATCTTATAGTTCCCGTCAGCTGACAGAAAATAGAAGTCTAAAAAGCCGGCATCTTCCTGCGCTTTCTTTATATAATCACGAATTTCGTCTTCGCTGGAAGTATTCTGCAGATTCTCACCCCACATATGAAGATATGTCAGATTCTTATCTGTCAGTTCCCTCAGCATGTTATCAGACTGATGAAAAACCTCCGTCAGATGAGAAACACTTTCCTCATAAACCGTTTTCGATACAAAGTTAAAATATCGGAAAACCATCAAAACAATTCCCAACAAAATCGCAATAAAGGCAGCTATCCTGAATCCTTTTCTCATGACAGGTTTCTTCCTGTCTGTACTATGATTCTTAATATCCATTCTTCTCACCTCAGAGTCATGTAGTCTTCAGGCTCTGCAAGAATGGCATTACCATCTGAAACATATCCTTTCCAGGTATCTTTCACAAAGGTATCCCCTCCCTCAAATACAATATTATCATCTGTGGGATAAGCTTCCATATGTTTTGATATCGCAAGGCAGGTTACCGTGAATGTATCATTGTCCTGAACTTTCTTTCCATCTTTTGTAACTTTACTCAATGTATAGCCATCATCTGTTTCTTTGACTTCCACAGAAATACCGCTGACCACAGGCAGAGAGCCACGGTTAAAAGGAATGAAGCCTCCCTGGTAACCTTCTACAAACTTTCTGACCAGTTCTGTCAGTTCTGCCCCGCTTATCCTACAGCTATATGCCAAAAGACTGTTTGGCATGATCATGTCAACTGCCATTTTTTCTGTATAGCCAGCTTTCAGTACGTTTCCCGTAAAGCTGTTTCCGGTTGCGATCAGCACATCTGTCCCATAAACGCTACGCAGGGTGTTTGCCATAACCGAATAGGCCGCATTTCCTCCACTGCTATGAAAGCGATTGGAATAGGATTTCTGTGAATCCAGCACGATGTTCTCAGAAGTAGTTTTTTCCTCAAGAAGCTGAGTATTAAATGACTGATAAGCCTGCTTTGCATTGTATTCTCCTGAGATCATCTTAGACACCACATCCTTGGAAACAGAGAAAAAGTCATTTGATGCAATGCGGATATACATATGGTTTTCTTCGATCACAGGTTTCACATCCTTCAGATATTCCGTAAGCTTAAGATTCACATCCTGGCTGTAGCTTAACAGATCCTGTCCATCATAAATGATCCGGTCCTGTGCATCCTCTGAAAGCATTGTATTCAGTACCTTCATTGCTTTCTTCCGGCGTGTTTCATCCTGTGTCAGGTCACGGTTTAAAGCTACCTGGAAATATGGCGTAGTCATCAGCCACTTTTCGCCATTCTCCTGGAAGAATGGCAGAAATGTTGTGTTAATGCCCTGATCCTGAAACATTTTTACGCCAGCTGAGCTGCCAAAGTACATGGCAAGCTTGCCACTCTGGTACATCTCAACTATATCATCATAATTCATATTCAGATCATCCTGGTTCAGCCCGGTATCCTGGATGAACTGCTCCATACGTTCAAAAGCCTCCGGCCAGACTGTACTGTCCAGACCTTCTCTCTTTGTATTATCCGGGTCACTGTAGGTGGTACGCCACTTGCGTCCGTCTACAGAAGACAGCTCTGAAGCGGACAACCCCTGCAGTGTTTCCATACAGGTATAATCGTAATAATAGTCTGCAGTAAAGCCGCGGATTCCTACCTCGTCAAATGCCTGGCAGGCCAAGACGAAGCTTTCATAATCGGTTGGCAGCGGAATATCATACTTTTCAAAAAGGTCTTTGTTCACTACAAAACCATGGGCATCCGCACACACCGGAAGCCAGTTTACACTGCCATCCTCATTCATAAAATTGCTGAGATATGTATCATAGACAGCACCTGCCGCATTGGTTGTGGAAAGATCCATCAGACTGTCCTTCAGGGGATTTGCATCATGCAGGGAAAAACGACAGCAGGTTATAATATCCGGCAATCCACCGTTTTCCTTAAGGAATCTGTAGAAATCCAGATCATTATTTCCTACCACAAATTCAACATTGATATCCGGAAGCTGTTCCTGAATGTATGGTGCATATTTTTCATACAGGCTTGTACTCCACAAATACACCGTGATGGTTTCTGCATCTTCTTTTTCCGCACTTTTTCTGCCGCAGCCTGACAAAAGTGATATGGCTGTCGCCATCACCAGAAGCACAGCAAGTATCTTATTCCATTTTTTCTTTTTCATTACGAATTTCCCTTCTGAAATTGACTTTCACTTGTTCACCAGTTCGTGAATTACCTTTACCAATAGTTTCACATCAACAGGTTTTGCAATATGTT
>CAKRRX010000168.1 GCA_934394595.1 uncultured Blautia sp.
GGTCTACCGGATCCTGTGGGATAGCTGTGACTCCCGGGTCTACCGGATCCTGTGGGATAGCTGTGACTCCCGGGTCTCCAAAGTCAATACCGGGGTCTGTATCTCCTCCAGGTTTAAAATCACCGTCTGGTACGGGCGTAGGTGTTGGTGTCGGCGTAGGCGATGGCGTAGGAGTAGGTGTTAGCGTAGGTGTTGGTGTTGGCGTTGAAGCAGGCTCAGTTTTAGATTCATTGCTGCCTACAGAGCCCACACCTGACCTTTCCTGTGCAATCTCCATAATAGACTTATTATCATCAGCTTTTGGAAGACTGATTTCTTCTTTATTTACCTGTACGATCACATACAAGGTCTTTGTAGCTTCTTCTTTCTGTGAACTTACATACTCTGCCTGTTTTTCATTTCCTGCTGCCAGGAACAGCTGATTGGTGGTGTCATAAGTCTTCTGATATTCCTCAGTTTTTTTCTCCCAGTCAATCTTCTTATTTTCTGCCTCTTTCTTGCTCATGTCTTCCAGATTCTGATTGGCAAGGGTCAGGTATTTCAAAGCTCCCTCCGGATCCTTTTTCTCGTTGCAGACTTTTGCAAGTCCCAGCGCTGCATCGGAGGATTTTTTGTCAATACTTAATGCCTCATTAAAAGCGACCTCTGCTTTTTCATAATCTGCACTTTCCAGGTAACGGTTACCTGCCTCAATCTTTTTTTCCAGCTTGCCTGCTGAGGTCTGCTGGGGATTGGTCAAAAGAACTGCACCAAGCACTGCAATGCCGCAGGCTCCGGCTACACCCACTGGGATCAGGATTTTTTTATCCAGCTTTTTATTCGTCTTCGGCGGGATCGGAGTTCCGCAATAAATACAAAACTGCTGCCCGTCTGCCACTTTCTTTTTACATTTTGGACACCTCATACTCTTCATTCCTCCCCGGTCCTGAAAATAAATTCCTCATCTGAAAGCCTTACTGTACATCCATCTGTCAGCAGACAGCTTTCCTCTTTTTCCAGCTTATTCTCATTTACATAAGTAAAATTCAAAGATCCGCTGTCTGTGATATAATATTCGCCCATCCGATAAGTAATGGTACAGTGTTCACGGCTGACTGTGGGATTTTCTTTTATCCAGATATCCACTGCCAGTCTCTTTTTGCCGATCTTTGTGGTCGTTTTTACAATATGGAATTTCTCTTTTGTCTTTATATTTTCCAGATAAGCTCTTCCATTTGGCTTTGGAATCAGCAGCATGGTTTTCTCGTCATCTTCATAATCAGATAATAAAACGGTTCCATCCTCGTCTTCATCTTCATCCAGGAATTCCTGGAGATTTTCTTCTCTGGAAGCGGTATTTTTCTCCTCCTGCGGTGCGGTATACTTCTCCTCTTTCGGTGCGGTATACTTCTCTTCTTTCGGCGCGGTATATTTCTCTTCTTTCGGTGCGGTATATTCTTCTTTCGGTGCGGTATACTTCTCCTCCTGCAGTGCAGTATATTTCTCCTCCTGCGGCGCAGTATATTTCTCTTCGTTTCTCCAGTCTGCAAAGGCGGACTTTTCTTCTGCTGGCTGGGAAGAACCGGCACTGATCTCCTCATATAAAGGTTTCTGCTGGTATCCAGGTTCAGGAGCAGCCGGTTTCAGTTCTTTCTTGAAAAACTCCTCAAGATCCTCCTCTTCTTCGCCCCATTCTGAAACCTTCTTCTGTTTTGAACGCACATTATTGTATGTATTATAGACCTCTTCCGAAGAGGGAACCGGAATTTCATCCGGCAGAGGAGGCATCTCGATCCGGTCAAAATCCGGTTTGGATGCTTTCTCTTTTTGTGCGGCTTTTGAAGCCACTTTTGATGGTGCAGCTTTTTTCACAGGCTCTTCTTTCCATTCCTCTTCCCAGGGATCTTTATCCCAGGGATCTGAAGCCTCTCCCCATGAATCTTCCTTTGGCTTTGCCTCTTTCTTTTCCACAGCCATAGCTGGAATACAGATCAGATTGATTTCTTTTTCAAAATCATCCACATACATATACCGTTTTTCCTGGATAATATTTTCCATGGCGATTCCGGCCTGCGCAAAAGCCCTCAGCAATTCTGAAAGCTTGCGCTCCATTTCCTGACGCTGACCGGCGCTTGCTTCACTTTGCCATGCCAGGTAATTGGTTTTTCCGGAAATATCATAAACAAACTGAAGAGTGTCTTCCTGCCTTACCTCTACATTCAGCAAAAATGGATTCCGGTTTATAAATCCAACTCTCTTGTGATCCACCTGGATCACATCTTCCGGCGTTCCTATGATTTCTCTTTTTCCCTTAGTACAGTCATAATGAAACTTCATTTTCCCAATCCTCCTTAAAATATATCCAGCTGTATAAAACTCCATGTACCATTGTTCATAACCGGGGCAAGGCCCTTTCCTGTAAAGCATTTCGCCCCGTCAAAAACAGGCGTGATCAGGTAATCCCCATTGCCTTTTATATATCCCCATAGATCATTCTCTTCTACAGGTGCATAACCAATCTCTGAAAAGCTGTCCGCATCCTGATATCTGCATTCCTGTACCAGTTCCCCAGAGATGGATACAAATCCCCATTTTCCATCTTTCTGAACTGCTGCAGGCTGGTCAGAAACAAAAGCTCTCGCATTCTCAAAAGTATCTTTTCCAATTTGCAGGCCCTCACTGTCAATCAGCCTGTATGCATCACTGCTTTTTGCAAAAACCACGCCATTTCTGCTGCAAAATCCCCAGTCATCCCGGATCACATCATCAAACTCAAATTCCGTGATCTGGTTCAATTTTGCATCTACCAGTGCCCATTTTCCATCCTTACACACAGCAGCCATGGAAGAAAATACCGGTGTGGCTGCATCATAGACAAACTCTGTTACTGGCTGAAGATCAAAGTTCAGATACCCCCATTTTCCATTCTGGCAGGCAGGGATCACTCCCTCATTGGCAATTCCCAACTCCTGGCAATCTACATCAGCCACCCGTCTTTTGTAATTGTTTTCATCTATAAAATAAGTCTCATTTTCTGTTTTCACCGGTGCAAAATTATTGGAACCAAACACTCCGATGTCACTGTACTGAGGCCAGATCACCGTTTTTCCGGTGGCATCCACAAGCCCCATCTGGCTGTTCATCTGCACCTTCATATAACCGATACAGGGATTGGAAATGTATTCATATTCCTGACTGTACCTGGTATATCCCCCAGCCAGGGTCTGAAGCTTTGCATTCAAAGATTCACTGCCGTTTTTTTTGATCTGTCCCTTTAGAAGTGCAATGGCATCTTCCTTTTTGTCCAGTGCCAGATAATGATCTGTCAGGGTAAGCACCTCTTCCTCGTTGTCTTTCTCCAAATTTATGGCTTCCAGCATCATCTGCTCGTAATTTTCATCTTCGCCTAACTGTTCATATGCCTCTGCTATCTTGTAATACAGATTCACGTTTTTCGGATTGTATTTCAGAGCTTCCTGATAATCCAGGATAGCGTCATAATAGATGCCTTTTGCTTCCATTTCCTGCGCATTTTTTAAAAGCTTTTGATACTCCTGCGGCTTCTCAATATAATTGCTTACCGCACTGTACCATGCTCCGCCCAAAAGCAGCAAAACTGCTGCGATTACCATTTTTTTCATAATCAGAACCCCAACAACATAATCAAAATCGTACCGGCTGCCAAAAACGGAGCCAGCGGTATGGCATCCTTCATGGATACCTTTTTCCTTGCAAGCTGGATACAGGAATAGATTCCTGCCAGCAATAGCCCGGCTACCATAACCGTCCACACCAGAGACATTCCAAGATAAAAGCCCAGCACAGCAACCAGCTTCACGTCCCCAAGTCCAATGCTCTTTCTGGACAGCCCGTAGGCCAGAAGGAATACCAGAAACCCAAGCAGCATTCCACCAAAGGCTGAGATCAAAAGTTCTTTTGCATATGCCGGGTATGCCAGCAAATCTCCAGCAAGCAAGATAGCCCGGATTCCAAGCATCACCAAAAGAATCTTATTGGGAATGATCCTTTTCTCCAGATCAATTGCCCCTATGGGAATAAGGAAAAACGTAAGGCACAGATACCTTGTGATTTTCAGCCAGTGATATCCATAGTTCCACCAGAGAAAAGTTCCCAGGACACACAAAATTGCTGTGATGATCAGATTTCTTTTTTTCAGTATCATTTCTTTCATATAATCCGTTACTCCTTCTCACACACCCGACCAGACTCTTGTCGAGGCACAGACCCGGTAGTGTCTGGGGGCCATTACAAAAAACGGCATCCTGCTGTTCAGATCAAAATCTACCACCAGCCGGATATCCCTTGATTTATTCTGGCACCAGGCTGTTTTCTTCATAGAGACATTTGTAATCCCCAGGATCTGCATGTATTCCTCTGCACTGTGGCTGCCCCCGGCAATGGAAAGCTGCTGCTCCACACAGGATTTTGCAACGGTATTGACCATATAGGAGGCCACTCCGTTCACTGCGTCTTTTTTCATTGCCAGAAGGACTCCATTGATAAACTCGCTGGGATTCTCCACATAACCCTTTGCCTTGTCAACCAGCTTTTCCCCTTCATCACCGATCTGATTGATGTTATCTATCACATCAGTACCCTGAACAGCCTTCTCAGTGGCACTTTGAATGGTCTCCAGATTTTTCCTGATGGAATCCATGTCCTGTTCAAACTTTTCATTTTTTGTTGTCATATTATCCAGGGAATCCAGAATCCCTGTTTTTTCCAGAATGTAGCTATACTGAGCCACCTGTTTCACAGCCTGATCTGCCGCATACTGCATCAGCATCTGCGCCCTTGCAAAATACACCAGATTGTAGATGGTGAGAAACGCCATCAAAAACAAAGGCAGAAACAGCGCTGCTTCCACAGTTATGGATGCTCTTTCTCTATCTTTTTTCATATTCAGCTCCTGCTATGTTACCACTTATTTCATGCCTGAGATCATTCTAATATGCCATCACACTCTTGTATCGGATCACCTTTTTCCCATCCGAAGAGTCCTCTTTTCTTCCAAGAAAATCCGGAACCTTTGGCAAAAATGTGGTGGACACCTTCACTTCTGCCTGGATCTGCAGCATGGTATATTTCTCCTTTAATTTGGACTTTGTATTCAGCTGGATACAGTCACCGGTACGGGCCAGAAGCCTTTCCTCGCTGTTTCCATCAATGAG
>CAKRRX010000169.1 GCA_934394595.1 uncultured Blautia sp.
CGGCAGCTTATGGGAAGCCTTGCCCATGAACTGAAGACTCCTATGACCTCCATTCTGGGATATGCGGATACCCTTCTCACTGTACGCTTATATCAGCAGCAGCGGGAGAGGGCTCTTACCTACATTATCAATGAATGCCGCAGACTTTCCAGGCTCTCTGTGAAAATGCTGGAACTTACGGGATTGTACGAGACCGGCGAAGAGCGCTTTTCCCCGGCAGAGTGGCATGCAGGGAGTTTCCTGAATGAAGTAAAGCAGCTTAATCTTTATCGCCTAAAAGAAAAAAATATAAATCTGGAAATCAAGTGTACTCCTGCAGCGCTTCAGAAATCTTTCGACAAAGATCTTATGCTGAGTCTGGTTTCTAATCTAATTGATAATGCAGTAAAGGCTTCAGAGGAAAATTCTGCCATTTTACTTACTGCAGATCCTGACAGGCTGATGGTTCAGGACTTTGGAAAGGGAATTCCTGCCGAAGATCTGGAAAAAGTGACAGAGGCTTTTTACATGGTAGACAAATCCCGTTCCCGTGCAAGCGGAAGTGTGGGGCTTGGACTTTCCCTTTGCAAAAAAATTGCGGAGATACATGGATTTCAGATGAAAATCCAAAGTAAAACAGGAGATGGGACAAGTGTTATTGTCAGCTGGTAGTTCACAGGTTGTATCTGTCAGAGCCTGTCTGGAAGAGCAATTCCACGAGTTAGCGGCTCTGTTTTGCAGTATATTTTGCTCGAATTCAGTTGTCGCAGCCAGAGTTACAGTTTGGTTACATTTCGGGGAAGATTCGTTGTATTGTAAAATGCTACACTCTATACCAGAACATGACCGCAGACCGATCCCCTAAATGCGT
Organism: uncultured Blautia sp.; assembly: GCA_934394595.1. Classification (GTDB taxonomy): domain Bacteria; phylum Bacillota; class Clostridia; order Lachnospirales; family Lachnospiraceae; genus Blautia_A. The sequence continues at coordinate 851 of CAKRRX010000169.1, forward strand.
GCCACAAAGCATTTTCATCTGCTGCATCCCCCGTTTGCAGCAGATTTTAGGAAGCTCTGGCAGCGAGGCCTTCGGTCATGGTTCAATCAATAGAAGGGAGACTTCATCTACCAATGAGAAAAAATACAAAAAAGATCATCGGCCTCACTCTGTGTATGGGACTACTTACAGGATGTGCCCAGACCCCGGAATCCTCTCTTGTAAAGCAAAAAGGGAGCAAATCACTGGACGCTTATAAAGAAGCTGCAGACAGCCCGTCCCCCAAAACCACCATCCGTGATCTGATCAATGCCCCCGCCACTTATAAAAGTCAGGTAACAGACGACAGCGCCAAGCTGGTGGTAAATACCGATGCCATAGTGGAAATCCCGGATGTGGAAAAGATCTCATCCATTTCCGTAACCCCGGCTGAGATCACCCAGGATCTTCTGGACCATATTACAAATGCCTTTTTTTCCGATGCAAAGATCTACACAGCAGACAGCTATTACGCCCAGACCAAAAGTGATATTCAGGCGAGAATTGATAAACTGAAAGAATATGTAGCCAATGGAAACCTGGATCCCTATAATTTTGGAACTGGCAACGATGGCGACTATGAATACAATATTTATGATGATATTGAATACTGGGAAGGAGAATATGAAGCAGCTCCGGAAACCAAGACTCTGGTAGAGGGACGCCCGGTTGCCGGTACCAAAACCTACAGCGGCACAGGAGAGGTCATGGGAGATAATGAATTCAGAGGTGTTGCACAGATGGACGACGGCTCTGCCTATTATTATCAAACCACCTCCTACGGCGGCTATCCTTTAGATGTAAAGATTTCCAGGATAATGGATAAGGGAGGCATGAAACTGCTAGATGACCACAGCTGGTTTGATTACACCAGCAGCAGCCAGTATGAGAAGCCTACCGAAGAATCCATTGGAATTTCTCTGGATGAGGCGAAAAAGCTGGTTCAGGAAAAAGTGGACAAAATGGGAATTTCCGACCTGAATTTCTGTGACTGGGACTATGCTATCCAGACAACCATAACAGTCAGCGGAGACTCCAGTTATCTGGAAAGCGGATATGCACTCTATTACAGTCGTACCATAAATGAGATTCCCCTCACTTACACCATGGATGCAGGAGGCGCACTGGAGGATATGGACAGCACCATGGAATCCTGGGCTTACGAAAATCTCTATTTCTACGTGGACGCTGATGGAATCAGCAGCATGTGTTATTCCAATCCTTATAACATCGGGGAGACCAAAACAGAGAATTTAAGCCTTCTGCCATTTAGTGAGATCATGAATATCTACGAAAAAATGATGATTGTCACCAACGCAGACAATATGGAATATGAAAATTCCAGGATCTATGACATTGACCGGATCGTTCTTGGATATGCCAGGATTTATGAGCCATCTACAGATGCACATACCGGTCTTCTGGTTCCTGTATGGGATTTCTTTGGCTCCCGCAAGATAGATTCTGAATATGACGGTCAAAGCTATTCCGATACTACGGATTATCCGACCTGGAGTTTTCTCACCATCAACGCAGTAGATGGCAGTATTATAGACCGCAGTCTGGGCTATTGAATATGAAGCAAATACTTGGAATTGTACGTTACAATTTCTCTGGCTTTTTTCGAAATCCCAAGGTGATCTTCACTTTTATGCTGGAATTTATTCTCAGCTTCCTGCTCACCGGGAAAGTCATGACTGTTATGGAAAACTACGATACTCCTGTGCAGGCAATCGAACCTTTTCTGTGGACATTTGGAGACGGAACAGCAGTGCTTTTAAGCTCTTTGCTTTTGCTCCTTTTGTTTTCAGATCTTCCGAAAATGACACCGGTCACCCCTTATCAGCTGGTCCGTACCACGAAGAAGAAGTGGCTTTGGGGACAGTTTATCTACGTCACAATGGTAACGGCTCTATATACCATCCTTATGCTTTTCTTTACCTCTGCACTGTGTATGAAAAACAGTTATCCGGGCAATCTCTGGAGTGAGACAGCAGCCATGCTGGGGTATTCCAGTCTTGGCAAAGACCTGCAGGTTCCATCTACTGTGAGAGTCATGGAAAGCATTTCCCCATATGGATGCATGCTGCAGGTTTTTGTTCTGCTTTTTTGCTATTCCCTGACTTTAAGCTTTGTGATTCTGCTGGGAAATCTTTATCAAGGAAAAACAAAGGGCATGATATTCGGCCTGCTTTACAGTGTCTATGGATTTCTTCTGGATCCCAACGTGCTGGCCTCCCTTTTACATAAGGAAAAGTACGAAATGTATCAGATCAATGTGCTGATCTGCTGGATCAGTCCACTGAACCAGGCTGTGTATGGAAAACACAACCTGGGCTATGATCCACTGCTTCCCGGAATCTGGCAGTCCTGCATATTCTTTCTGATTTTTGTGCTAGTGCTGGCTTTCGTGGCTCTTCACAGAATGAAAAAATATCCCTTTGAGTTCCTGGGAGAAAAAACGTAGACTGTGCGTCTTAGAGCCTGTTTGAAAAATCATTCCCGTAATCACTTATGAAACTTTGTCTTTCGCCCTCTCTTGTGATCTCCCTGAAAGACAGAAAGGAACGCAGCCTTGCACACAGAACTGAAACGAATGCTTACAGGCAAAACTTTTCTGGCAGCCTGGGCCATTGCCTGTATTTCCCTTGCCCTTGGCCAAAATTATCCGGATACGAAAAAAGCCCTGGAATGTGGTACTTTTATCCAGCTTCTGGAAGTTTCCCTGAAAAGCAGGACAGTTGCTTTTACCCTGCCAGTGGCAGCAATCCTTCCATGGAGCGATTCTTTTTTGCAGGAATACAAATGTGGATTTCTGAAATCTGCACTCCCCAGAACAGATCGCAGACATTATGTGGAAGGAAAGGTTTTCTCTGTGCTGGTGTCTGGATTTCTTGTGTGGGTTCTGGCAGTATCCACCTTGTTTTTTGTTAATTTTGTTATATTTTATCCTATGGAAATCAAAGGAACCATTCAAAAAGATCAGTTACTGGAGCTTCTTATAAAAGCCCTTCGTATCGGAATGCTTGGAAGCATTCTGAGTACCCTTGGAGGAATCTGCGCAGTTTTCTTTGAATCTTCTTATATGGCTTATGGAATTCCCTTTGTCAGTTATTATTTCGGGATCATTCTTCATGAACGCTACTTCAAAGATAAAATCTGGTTCTATCCACTGGAGTGGATCACTCCATCTGGAAACTGGGGACCTCATCAGGCTGGCTTATGGCTGTTTTTACTCTTATTTTTGCTTGTGCTGATAACTGCTATGGGAGGTGTTTTATATGATAAAATTGATGAGGCCTGAGCCTTCTGGGTATCCTGACAAAAACTTTAAGTCAGTACCCTGTGTACAAATCGTTCATGTCACCAAGCGTTTTGGCGAGGACCTGGTCTTAAAGGAAGTAAACCTTACTTTGAATTATGGCCAGGTTTACGGGATTGTAGGTAACAATGGCTCTGGAAAAACGGTGCTGATGAAATGCATCTGTGGTTTTCTTCCTCCCACCACCGGAACCATTCATGTTTTTGGAAAAGAGATCGGACAAGATCTGGACTTTCCGGAAAGCCTGGGGCTTATCATTGAAACCCCTGGCTTTCTCACACAATATACGGGAGTTCGAAATCTTGAAATCCTGGCAAGCATGAAAGGGCTGATTTCAAAAGCGGATATCCGTCTTGCCCTTCGAAAGGTTGGTCTCGATCCGGATATGAAAAAGCCGGTAGGGAAATACTCTCTTGGCATGCGCCAGCGCCTTGGCATTGCCCAGGCCATTATGGAGGATCCATGTTTTCTGATTCTGGACGAGCCCTTTAATGGTTTGGATAAACATGGTGTTGCAGAGATTCGGGAGCTTCTTCTGGAACTGAAAGCCTCTGGAAAAACTATCTTGCTTGCCAGTCACAACGAGGAAGATATCCGCATTCTCTGTGACCATGTATATGAGATGGACGGAGGCATACTAAGAGAAAGGACGGTATGTATATGAAAGCTTCCGGTACAAAAAAGAGAGACATGAAATCGAAGCTTTTTAAATTTTATGTGGCTTTGCTGATTTCTATTTTTTCTGCTTTCGGGTACTTTTTTTCTGTTTGTGCAGAGACAATGGAACCAGCCCAGGAGGGGACTTCTTTCGAAGAGGATACTGAAGAGAACTCAGAGCCAGATCTGGATGGTTTTATCTCAGATGATAGTTCTTCTTCCAAAGAGAACACCATACACGTTGTCATTGAAAATCAGGGAACAAATGATCCTGTAACAGAAAATCCGGATCTGAACACCGATACC
>CAKRRX010000170.1 GCA_934394595.1 uncultured Blautia sp.
ACATTTTATATTTTTTAATAATTTTTATAAAATTATTAGAATTTAGACAAACATCTCTCACATTTGTAAGGTAAGATATAAACATCTTAAGAGAAAGAACTCTTAAGAAAAACTCTTTCCTTTCCCTAAAAATGTATAAATAAACCACCGCCTGCTGGCAAGAACGTCGGCTGGGCGGTGGTTTTACGTTGTACTGGACAATTTCCATAAGAGTGTTTATAGTGAAGCGTAGGAGGTATTTTATTATGCAGACAGGTACACAGCTGCAGGAACTTCTTCGTTCGGTGAATCGAAAGAGTTATCCTGCCTACAAATCCCTGAAAGGGATTTATCAGTTTCCAAAATACATTTTATCTATCGACCATGTGCAGGGAGATCCCTTTGCATCGCCGTCTCATGTCAGCGTCAGAATTTCTCATAAAACAGCTGGCTTTCCGGAAAGCTATTATAAGGACCGGCTTACCAGAGTAACACTGGCAGATTACCTTACCAGGCAGTTTGAAAGGCAGGTGTCACATTTTACATTTCGGGCAAAAGGTTCCGGAAAAAGCGGATTGCTATCTGTGACCAGATGCGGGCAGGAGGTTCTGGAGCGGACAGCCTGCGAGATCACAGAACAGGGAATCACAGCTCGCTTTTTTGTGGGATTTCCTGCAAATGGAAGAACCATTAATGCCGGAGAACTGGAGAAGATTTTCTTTGAATTTCTGCCGGTATGTGTGGAAAAAGCGTTTTTATACAGGAATTTAAGTGGAAAAGAGCTGGAAAAAGTTATTTTTCTGGCTGAAGATCAGGCATTTATCCGGGGAGAACTGGAAAAGCGTTCTCTAGCAGCTTTTGTAAGTGCTGGATCAGTATTGCCAAGGGAGAGCGGAATTTCTGCCAGACCTATGAAAAACAGTGTCCTTTTTTCCTCCCCGGAGAGTTTGCGTGTGACCTTGGATCTGCCGCACAAAGGCCAGATTACCGGCATGGGCATCCCAAAGGGAATCACTCTGATCGTAGGCGGTGGTTATCATGGAAAATCCACTCTGCTCAATGCCCTGGAGCTTGGAGTATACAATCATATTTCCGGGGATGGCAGAGAGTATGTGATCACAGATGCCACAGCCCAGAAACTGCGTTCTGAGGACGGAAGATTTGTGAAGGATGTAGATATTTCCCTTTTTATCAACGATCTTCCAAATAAAAAAGACACCTGTTGTTTTTCTACAGAGGATGCCAGCGGAAGTACGTCCCAGGCAGCCGGTATTGTGGAGGCAATGGAGGCTGGAAGCAAGGTGCTTTTGCTGGATGAGGATACTTCTGCTACCAATTTTATGGTGCGGGATGCTTTTATGCAGCAGGTGATCGCCAGAGAAAAGGAGCCAATCACTCCATTTCTGGAAAGAGCCCGGGACTTGTATGAGAAAGCGGGGATTTCCACGATTCTGGTAGCTGGAAGCTCCGGTGCATTTTTCCATATTGCAGATACCGTGATCCAGATGGATCATTATGAGCCTGTGGATATCACAGAAAAGGTGAAAAAGCTTTGTGAAAGTTATCCGTTAAAGGGAAGTGGAGCGCCAGTATTTTCAATGCCCAAAAGCAATCGGATCATGACAAAAGCAGCATCTGTTTCAGGCGGACGAAAGGATTATTACGGCCATTTTAAGCCATCCGACAGAACGGAACGTCTGAAAATAAAGAACCGTGGAAAAGAGGGATTTTCCATCGGAAAACAGGATGTGGATCTGCGTTATATTGAACAGCTGACAGATACAGAGCAGACTCAGACCCTGGGGCTTCTTTTAAGATATGCAGTAGAAAAACTGGTGGATGGAAAGAAAACTCTGCCGGAAATTGTGGAACTGCTGGAAGCAAAGCTTGAGAAGGATGGGATGTCCTTTTTATCGGAAGGATATGTTTCCAGCGGATGCGCTCTGCCGCGAAAACAGGAAATTTATCAGTGCTTTAACCGGTATAGAAGAAATTGATCCGGCAGGAAAAGGTGGTTTATCGAAGGGAATTCTTTTGGAATCCATATTTGCAGGTAGCTTTTCCTGCGGTTATACGTTATAATGAGTAGCAGAGGAAATTTACAGAAAGGTGGATATTGAATTATGGAACGTCCAAACGCATGGCTCACTTATTCTGAGTCAGAGATAAAAGAACTGGAAGATGTGGCGAAGAAATATCGTCACTTCTTAAATGTTGGAAAGACAGAGCGCGAGTGTGTTACACAGATCGTGAAAGAGGCCGAGGAAGCAGGCTATGTTTCCATCGAAGAAAAGAGAAGAAACGGCGAGGCATTAAAGGCCGGAGATAAAGTATATGAAGTGGGAATGAAGAAGATCATTGCCCTGTATCACATTGGTGAGGATGATCTGGCAGAGGGAATGAATATCCTTTGCGCCCATATCGATTCCCCGAGACTGGATATCAAGCAGAATCCTTTATATGAGGATACAGATCTGGCATATCTTGACACCCATTATTACGGTGGTGTAAAGAAATATCAGTGGGTTGCCATTCCTCTGGCTATGCACGGTGTGATCGTGAAAAAGGATGGCAGTGTAGTAGAGGTAAACATCGGAGAAGATGAGGAAGATCCAATCCTTTATATCACAGATCTTCTGATCCATCTTGCAGGTCAGCAGATGGCAAAGAAAGCTTCTGAAGTGATCGAGGGTGAGAAAATGGACATCCTCATCGGAAGCCAGCCGCTGAAGGATCTTCCAGATGACAAGAAGAAAGAAGCAGTAAAAGAAAATGTTCTTCGCATTCTGGGCGAGAAATATGGTGTGGAAGAGGAAGATTTCCTTTCTGCAGAGCTTGAGATCGTTCCAGCTGGAAAAGCCCGTGATTGTGGACTTGACCGCAGCATGATCGCAGGATATGGACAGGATGACAGAGTGTGTGCTTACACTTCTCTTCTGGCATTTCTGGAAATGGATGCGCCGAAGCGTACAAGCTGCTGTCTCCTTGTAGATAAAGAAGAAATCGGAAGTGTGGGAGCTACCGGTATGCAGTCTCATTTCTTTGAGAACAGTGTGGCAGAGCTTCTGGATGCCATGAGACAGTATTCTGATCTGAAACTCAGAAAGACCCTGAAGAATTCCAGTATGCTTTCTTCTGATGTAAGTGCCGGTTATGATCCTGCTTATGCGGAAGCTTTTGAGAAAAAGAATTCTGCATATCTTGGAAGAGGTATCGTGCTGAACAAGTTCACCGGTGCCCGTGGAAAGTCCGGTTCCAATGATGCAAATGCTGAGTATGTAGCAAGGGTGCGCAGAATTTTTGATGATCACAAGGTTGCATTCCAGACTGCAGAGCTTGGTAAAGTAGATGTAGGAGGCGGCGGAACAATTGCATTTATTGCGGCTCTTTACGGAATGGAAGTCATTGATAGTGGTGTGGCAGTGCTGAGTATGCATGCACCGTGGGAAGTGACCAGTAAGGCTGATGTCTATGAGGCAAAGAAGGCTTATAAGGCATTTTTACTTGAGGCATAATAGAATTTCAACCGGGCAGAGACAGAGCTCTGCCCGGGATTTTTTTTCTGCTGAAAATAACAGCAGGGAAAGGCGGCTTAATATGATAAAAAAACAGGCACCAGGAGAAACTATTCTGAAAGTAGGCGGCATGTTGCTTCTTTTTCTTGGGGTAATGCTGGCTTTTGGAAGTGGAAGTTCCCTGTCTATGGTGACACGGGGAAGCACAGATAATGCTGTAGTAGAATATTTACAGAAAAACGGAATGACCTATGCCCAGCTGGTGGCAAGTACAGTGATGGTGCTGGTGGCAGGTGTTGTTTATCTGGCAGCAGGTGTTGTGGGAGTCAAACAGGCTGGAAATACTGAAAAAGCAGGGCTTTGTGTGGGAATGGGAGCTTTGCTCGTTGCAGAGGTGATCGCGGAAGTTCTTGTTACCTTAAAGTTCGGAGCCTTTGATCCTGCATCTGTAGTCCGAATGCTGATGTTCCCGGCAATTTATATGGTGGGAGCTGTGCTGAACTGGCAGGCCAGAACAGCCGAAAAAGCAGGTGCAAAAAAATAAATAAAAAATTTGAAAAAAGGTGTTGACAAAACATCTGCTATCGTGTAGAATATCCATTGTTGCGAGGGAGAAACGCAAAAGCGAAAAGAACTCGTAAGAATCAAATGTGTGTTTAGCTCAGCTGGATAGAGCGTTTGGCTACGGACCAAAAGGCCGGGGGTTCGAATCCTCTAACACACGCTATGTCGAAAGGCTGGAAACCTTGAAAAATCTATGGTTTCTGGCTTTTTTTGTGCTTGTTGATTTGAGTTCGAACCTGTGACTTCCTGTAACAAGGAAATTTAGAGGTGAAATCAGTTGGAAAATGCCTTTTCCATGATATTCAGACTTTCCTCAGGAGTCAGTGGATTATAGATATACCCTAATGTTGTTGTGGTGTTGCTGTGACCAAGGCAGGCACGAATCTGATCAAGAGGAAGACCAGCTGCGTTCAGGCGACTTGCATAAGTCTTTCTCAGCTTGTCATCAGGTTTTGCATCAGGAGCATTTTCTTTTAATAATTTGAAAATCTCCTGGGCTTTATGGACAACTGGGATAACACGCTCTGTTTCACAGGTTGGCTTGGATACCTGACGGAATTTAACGGTTACCTTGAGCTCAGGAAATGGATTACTGGCAATGTATCCATGATCCTTCGCATATTCAAACATCTGTTTTGGAATGGTTAAGGCATAAAATCAGAGTAATTGTCATGAAGCAATGGAAGAGCCCCAAAACCATTTATCGAAATCTAAGCTATCTGAATTGGAAACATAAGAACGGATTTAGCCATGAAGAGATATATAAAGTCGCAAATTCGAGACTGGGTTGGTACAAAAGAAGTGGAATGAATGTAGTGAATTTCATTATCAGCAAGGATTTACTTGAAAATAGGATAAAAGATGGAGCTGGTTTACTCAATCCCTTATCCTATTACTTGGTTAAAGTTGGAATATAAATTGTAGAGCCGTATACGAGACCCGTACGTACGGTTCAATGGGAGGGGCGAAAATACTTATTTTCTCTCTACCCTATTTGGCGAAAACGGCTGATTTTTCAAATACGGTTTTTGAGTTGGCTTTTTGTCTGTGAATAATACAGTTGTTGAAAAAAAATCTGCATGTTACAATTAACT
>CAKRRX010000171.1 GCA_934394595.1 uncultured Blautia sp.
GAAGAAACTCTCGGATTTTCAGATGCTTCTGACAATGACAGGGAAATGGTGGAATTTGAATCTGAGGAAAATATAGCCGAGAATGACTCTGAGCTTCTTTGGGTGACAGATGAAGATGAAGTACTTGCCGGTGCCCTTGCCAGTGAATGTATAAGTGCGGAAGATGGAATCAGTCTTTATTCCAATGAGGTTTATACAGGAAGCTACGGAAACCAGCTGGATGGAAATGCCAGGGCGCTGTATGAGCAGATGGTACAGATTTATGTGACCGGATATGCGTCCATGGAAACACCTGTGTTTATATTTGAATTGCCCCAGCCAGTGGAATTTGACAACCTGAAAGTAGTGGATGGAAAGGTTGTGGACACAGAGGAATGTCTGGAAGCAAAGGCAATTCTGAAGCTGGAGGTGCAGCTGGCAACAGATGCTTTTTGTTATGATTATCCGCAGGCGTTCTGGTTTCGAGGTACGAGCTATTCGCTTTCAACCCGTAGAATAGGCAAAAATAACAGTCAGACACCAGAGACCAGCTTTGAGGGAAGGGGAAGCTTATTCAAAATCCAACTGAATCCCACAAAACAGGAAGTATATACCGATGCCCATTTGCAGATGGGAGAGTTTATGAATGCAGTTCAGAGTACAGTGGCAGAACTGAATGCCCAGACGCAGGGGATGGATCAGTACCAAAAAGTAAAAGCAATTCATGATTACATCTGCAAACAGGTTACCTATGTGAATGATGGCTCAAAGCTGGTACACACAGCAGCACCGGCGTTTATCGGGGACAAAGGGTTTGTGTGCGAGGGATATGCGAAAAGTATGAAAATCCTCTGTGATGCTATGGGGATTGACTGTGCGTGTGTGTGTGGCCTTGCAAAATCTACGTCTGCCGGAAGTGGTGCGGCTCATATGTGGAATTATATCCAGATGGAGGATTCACGCTGGTACATGGTGGATGCCACATGGGATGACTCCGGAAACAAGGATCCTGTGCCGGATACCTATCTTCTGGTAGGCAGGGAAAGTAAAGGCCTTTATATTACTATAGGGGAAGAGAGAACAGAATATACGTCTTTTTCCAATGGTGGGCTGGTGAATTTTGTTTTGCCGGTTCTGACTCAGAAATCCTATCTGGAAAATAATGGAAGTAGTGTGGCTCCAAGCCCCACCCCTATAGAAAGTCCCAAGCCCAGCGAAAATCCCAAGCCGACCTCCGAACCAGCACCGGCAGCCAGCCCGACACCAACGGTCAGCCCGACACCGACGTCGACTGTGGCACCAACTGCGACTCCAACACCTGTACCGGCAGCCAGCCCGACACCAACGGTCAGCCCGACACCGACGCCGACTGTGGCACCAACTGCGACTCCAACACCTGTACCAACAGCCAGCCCAGCGCCTGGTACGTCAGCGGCACCTGCTCCTGGAAGTGCGATAACGATTCAGCGAAGCACTCTTCCTATGCGGGTGAAGCAGACCTGCAAAATATCAGGTAGCATCAAAGCTGTGAGATCCTCTAACAAAAAGATCGTCACAGTCAGCAAATCCGGAAAAATTGCAGCTCGAAAAACCGGCACTGCAACGGTTACTATTACTTTTAAAAATAAAACACAGAAAATCATAAAAGTAAAAGTGCAAAAAGGTATTGTAAAAACCACTTCTCTGCGTTTGAACAGAAAGTCAGTCACACTGGCAAGAAGAGGAAAGAAGTTCCAATTGAAAGTTACGGTGGCACCAATTACCAGTCAGCAGAAAGTTACCTATACAAGCTCCAACCATAAAGTGGCAATTGTAAATAAAAAGGGAAAAATAACAGCAAGAAAAAAAGGAACAGCCATTATTACTGTACGTTCCGGAAGCAAGAAAGCCCGCTGCAAAGTGAGAGTGAAAAGGTAAAAGGATTTTTCTTGCCCGTTGTTTGTCTGTGTAGTACAATAAAAACTACATGAACAGGCAACGGGATTTTTATTGGATAAAGGGTTAAAGGGAGGAGAAACACATGAATCCTTGGGACACAATAGTTTATTGGTACAAAAATATTTTTTGTAAAAGATGGAAAACTACATTTTTATCGGCGACTATAACCGGAATTCTGGCACATTTTTTTTGCCTAGCCAATGTTTTAAATAATTATGACAGTATCATGAATGTGCCAGACGGAGTGGGAACTACAGTTAGTTCAGGACGTTGGTTTTTAATGTATATGGAAAAATTTCAGGACAAATTCTGGCAATCGTATTCACTTCCCTTTTTTAACGGCTTGATTACTATTTTAGTTCTTGCTGTTTGTGCATGCCTGATTACAGAACTCTTTGGCATTCAGAATTCGTTAAATCGTATTCTGGTGGGAGCAATTATAGTGTGTTTTCCAACGATTACCAGTACTATGTTTTTTATGTTTTGTGCACCGCATTATGCTGTTGCTATTCTTTTTTCGATATTAGCAGTGTATTTCGTAGATAAAAAGAGATTTGGATGGATTGGTTCTATTTTTCTTCTCGCCTGTTCAATGGGAATTTATCAAGCGTACCTGCCGGTTACAACAAGTTTGATGGTATTGCTTTTGATCTGGAAATCCCTTCGTAAAGAATGTGACTGGAAAATAGTTTTGCAAAAGGGTATCAGATATTTTGGAGTCCTTGTATTAGGTTTTTTTGTTTATATGGGAATTACAAACCTGACATTGAAACATTATAATGTAGTTCTAAATGATTATCAGGGGATTAATAATATGGGAAAGGTTTCCATTAGTCAGATTCCTTTACTTATCCTTAAAATATATAAAAATTTTTACCATCTTACAAAGCAGAATTATTGTGGAATAAGCAGTACATTTGTTATTCAGAAGGGGCTTATTATTCTGGGAATTTTATCTTTTATTTTGATTGTTCATTATCTGATCGCCTATAAAAGAAGTATTGCGGAACGTTTTTTGATTATACTGCTTTTTATCTTGTTTCCAGTTGCTGCAGACAGTATTGAAATTATGTGTCCGCAGAGTTTTATTTATACTTTAATGGTTTACGGAATGGTGGTTGTATATTTAATTCCGATACTACTGATAGAGCTTTTTAATGACCGGAATCTTTTTACATATCAAATTAAAAAACAGGCATGGAATTCAAAATTGAAACAGATTACTATCTGGGGCATTAGCCTTTGTATGATGGTTATGATTTGCAATTATATCTGGTCTTCAAATGTAAATTATACGCTAATGTATTATACGGATGTAGAAACACAGGAATATTTATCTTCAATGGTGACTCGTATGCGTTCCGTAGAAAACTATACAACCGATGCACCAGTAGCTTTTATAGGGAAAAATATTTCAGACCCATCTTATGCCGAAATATGGAAAAAAGTGGATGTAATTTACGGCGGAAATGAGTCTTCCTTGATTAATCATTATTCCAGAAATCGTTTTATGAAGGTTCTTTTAAGCTACAAGTATAAGAAAGCAGATGCTTCACAGATTAAAATGCTGAAAGATATGAAAAAAGTTAAAGAAATGAACTGTTATCCAAATGATAATTCCATTAAAATGATCGATGGAATTCTTGTGGTAAAATTAGAAGAAAATACAGAAGAATGAAAAACAAAATGAACCAGTTACCATTTCTATAGATTGTGACGGCCAGGATGATTTCGAATAAAAATTTCTTAAAGTACTTTCTTGACGCAGAAATACCAGAAGAAACGTAAGCGATCAGACCAGAGTCTGTATTTAAATATTGGTCTGCATGTGGTTCTCCATAAACGCATTCCGGAACAGCTGGAATAAATCAAAGAATAAACGTAAGCGCTTAATTTTCAAGTATCATAGAAAATTAAGCGCTTACTGCGTTTCTAATACTTACTTGGTGTAGAGGCTGATTTAACCAGTTGTTTGGAGCGTACTCCTACTTTTGGGGGATTTATTTTCGGAAGTTCACATATCACGGAATTTTTTATTGACAAACTGAAAAAATGTGATATACTTTGATAATCAAACTACTTTAAAATAAAAATAAAGGAAACATACCTGGAGGTATTATGTTTGGAAAAATAAAAGGAACCGGTTCTTATCTGCCGGTACAGGTGTGGGACAATGAACGGCTCTCACACATGGTGGATACAAGTGATGAATGGATCAGGGGGCGGACCGGAATCCGGCAGCGGCACATTGCTGCGGAGAAGGAAACCGTATCCCAGATGGCAGCAAAAGCAGCAGAGGCAGCTCTTGAAAATGCAGGAATACAGGCAGAAGAAATTCAGCTGATTCTGGTATCTACCATGTCTGCAGAGCAGATCATGCCCTGTGTGGCATGTGAAGTACAAAAGCAGATCGGCGCTGTAAATGCAGTCTGTTTCGATCTGAACAGCGCCTGTACAGGATTTCTTCTGGCGCTGAATACAGCGCAGGCTTATCTGGGACAGAAAATCTATGATACAGCACTGGTGATCGGTGCGGAGGCACTTTCTCATCTTACCAACTGGCAGGACAGAAGTACTTGTGTATTGTTCGGCGATGGCGCCGGGGCTGTGGTATTAAAAACAGAGGAGTCAGCTCAATATATTCAGGTTTCCCATTCTATTGGTGAAGATGGAGCAGCCCTTACCTGTGCCAGCCGTAATCAGCAGAAATTCGTAAAATCAGATGCAGATTTGTCAGAAACCTATATGCAAATGGATGGAAAAGAAGTCTTTAAGTTTGCTGTTTCAAAGGTTCCAAAGGTAATCGAAGCGGTACTTCAAAAAGCCGGGAAGACAAAAGATGAAATCCGGTATTATATGCTTCATCAGGCAAATCTGAGAATTGTTTCCTCAGTGGCAAAGCATATGAAAGAACCACTGGAAAAGTATCCCACAAACATTGAAAATATGGGAAATACTTCCTCTGCCAGCATTCCTCTTCTTCTGGATGAGTGGAATCGAAGGGGAAAAATAAATGCGGGAGACTGGTTGATCCTTTCCGGATTTGGAGGGGGACTTACCTATGGCGCAAGCCTTCTGAACTGGTAAATAAAAGAGAAAAAAGGAGAATAAAAATGTTAGAAAAAATCAAAGAAATCGCAGCAGATTCATTAGGAGCAGACGTAAATGGACTTACAG
>CAKRRX010000172.1 GCA_934394595.1 uncultured Blautia sp.
GTCTTTGCGATCAATTCACTTTTGTCTACATATATTTTCGAACGAAGACTTCCACGAAATGAAAAATTTCCTGGATTCAGATAACTGCCCATGCAAATTCCTCCCGTCAAGATTTTATAAGATATATTATACTGGATTCCACTGGTAATCACAAGAACGGTATTTCCTGTTTGTAGCCATTTTCCAAGAACATCTTTACTTTCCGAATTTATAACACTCCGGATAGGATGTTTTCTGTATCAAAATATCTGCCTTTGCTTCCGTAATTTGCCGTACGATGACACACGGCAGAGTATTCACCTGTTTATAAAGAACACCTGTAGATATGGAAAGTGCAAATATCTTTTTCGTCTCTGCCAAAAACTTTAATTTTTCATCTGGTATTCTCGTGATATATACATTCCCGTATCCGTCATCCTCCTCATCATTCTGTTCCATTTCACAGCCGTTCTCCACCCACAATTTAAAGTCAAACCATTCTTCTGGTTCCCCTTCGCCTAGTTCTGCCGCATCTAAAAATCCACACTGTACAGCTCCCTTTTCTGCTTTTATGATAAGTTCCCTATCCCCATTATCATTTCCTATGCTTATATATCCGGGAGCATAGTCTGCAAATTCATTGCATTCATAGCTTTCAACAATTCTGTGCGTATCGTATAATACACACAAATCCAAAACCATTCCATTCGCCTGTCTCAGAAATTCTTTGTAGATTTTTGGCAACACACCGTTAATATGTTTCTCTACGTTTTCTATTTCTTCTTTCGTTGCAGGAGCATTTTTCTTTATATATTCCAGATTTTTTAAATTCATAGAGATCTTTTCACACTTCCTATCGCTTTATATCATTTTCCCCATTTCAAAAACATATCCTTTAAACTGTTCTTCTTAAAGAATATTTCTATATGGTCTCATATTTCTCCTTATTTATTGATTCCTGAGGAATGCAATTTAATTTTTTCACCATAAACTCAAATATTTCCGCCTCATATCCTGATGAATACAATATTTGGAAATTATTGTGTTGCCTAATAATAATATATTTTTTCTTATTTTCTAAAAATTCAACACGGAAAACTGCAGATAAAATTCCACTGCAAGGAAATCTTTTTATTCCGTTTACTCTGAGAAAATACTCATGATTTTGTTCAAAAAAATCATAATCCAATGTATCATTTATTTCATGTTTTTCCAATTTTCGAATTATTTCATCCTGTGGCATTTCCGTTTGAAATATTAAATCCTGTCCTGCATTTTTATACGTTCCGTTGGAATATTTCATATATCTTTTCCAGCGCATAACGATAATCATTATCGAACAAACTGTCGCTATGCAAAAAAATGTATAAAACACCGGAATACTACCCATATGATTTTTCCTCCCGGTCTACTTATTCTTTTTTTCAGTATCTTTTTAATATTCCCAATCAAAGTCATCAATACTGTTCTTAATCTCCATAGAAACAGAACTATCGTTTTTTAAATTTCTCATAAGTTCAGCAAACTTTTCACGTTTCGGATTTTCTGTGTCATTATAGCAGCGATGCACCATCCAGATATTGTGTGGTGTTGGATGGTTTCTTACTGAAGCAATCAGTAATTCTTCATA
Source organism: uncultured Blautia sp. (assembly GCA_934394595.1). GTDB lineage: Bacteria > Bacillota > Clostridia > Lachnospirales > Lachnospiraceae > Blautia_A. The sequence continues at coordinate 1,610 of CAKRRX010000172.1, forward strand.
TCCGTGTTTATAAAACTGCTCCACAAAATGAACCAGATCCCCTGGCATACCAAAATCAACCTGTGGATTGGTAGCTATAATTTCTAATATTGGTTCCACCAGTTCAAAAGGTTCTGGATATTGGTTGATAGCGTCTATCAAATCATCCTCTATAAAATACTCCTCTTCCGGTTTTATTGCAGCTTTCAATTCTGTAATGATTTCTTCTTTTGTCATAGATTTCATCGTTCTTCCTCTCTGAAATTCCGCTGCCAGATCATCACATAATTTTTTTCACCGGTAAGTTTATCCAAACCTTCGCATTGAATTTGGAAGCCTTCTCTTCGATAAAAATTAATAGCCCGTATATTCTTCTGATATACGTTTAAAAGTAGTTTTGCTTTTTTACTTTTCACATAATCCAGCAGCATTTTTCCGATCCCCTGCGACTGCATCTCATCGGAGACAAAAATCCCTTCGATATACTCGTCATTTAATCCAGTAAATCCCTGTATGTTCCGGTCGTCCTCGTATACGTAGACTTCCGCCTGTGACAGCATTTCTTTCACTGCTTCAAAATTACTTTTCCAGTATTGCGCCGGAATAAAATGATGTGCTTTCAGATTGCTGTCTAACCAGATCTCAGCGACTCTGTCTATATCCGCTTCCTGTAATGCTCTAATCATAAACATTGTTCTCCTTAAAAAGCCCCATACCTGCTGTCTATGTCACGCAGATATGCAATCCCCTATTATCGTGAGCAGGTCGCGCTTTCATCATCCTTCTGATAATCAAATTTCCCGTCATTTTTTTCTTCCATAGCTTTTATGATGTGATATGTGTATTCGTTATATGGTGTCGGGATTCCCAGTTCTTTGCCCATACGGATCAGCGCGCCTGAGAACATGTCGATTTCTGTGTGGCGTCCTGCATCCAGATCCTGCAACGTGGAATATCTTGCGGATGGCGGAACGGCGCTTCCGTGACTGGATGAATCATCTGCCTTACGGATGTCGATTCCTTTTGCTGCTGCAATCGCCTCCAGTTCCTCCCGGAGTTTGTTACTGATTTCTTTCATATGCACACTGTCCCGATAGCAGCCTACGCCTGCGCCGAGAACTGCCTGTGGGAGATTGTTGCAGACATTCAGACGGAATTTGCACCACATTTCTTCTTTGATATATTCTGTGGTGCGGTAATGCAACCCGGTATCTGCAAAAAGATCCTCTATCGCCTGCACACGTTCGCTCTGATACGGCGCAGTCACTTCACCGAAAATAATTCCGATCGTCGTTTCCGGGTTGAAACAATATCCGTTTCCTTCTTTATGAGAGGCTACTTTAATCACAGCATGCAACATATGAGCAACTCCGATCTCTTTCGCGATAATTTCTTCACTGTCCACACCGTTCATAAGACTCATAACGGTCGTATGTTCTCCGGTGATCGTGCGGATGCTCTCCAATGCACCCGGCAATGCCCCGTACTTTAAAGCCACAAGTAACAGATCCGTTCCATTAGCTTCCTGTGGGGTCCATACTTCCGGGTGATAGGTGACGCCGTTAATGATGCATCCTTTTTTCAGTCTTTCGGCGCGTTCTCCCTCTGCTATCACACCCAGCCGGATATCTTTCCGATTGGAAAGTCCCCATATCACATACGATCCAACTGCTCCCGCACCAAGAACTGCAACTGTTTTTATCTTCATGTTCTTTCTCTCCTTCTATCATAATTTATGATGTACTAGATCCGACAGATCAATCTCGCATAACTGTTTTCCGAATCCTCCATCACCTTGATATTTCCCTGCTCTATGAACTGCTGGATTCTCTTTGCATACCACCAGTCACCGATACTGATCGGATATTTTCCTAGGATATTTCCGATCAGCCTTGCTTCTTTTATCGGTTTTGGGGAAAGTTCTTTCCAGATCAGGAAATCGTAAAACTCCTCCCCGACTCCCATAACCTTTCCATTGATAACCGCACGAAGAGGCATATTGTCTTCCTGCAATTCCATCCATAAAGTCCGATACATTCTTACTTCTTCTCTGGACAGTTCTCTTTCATACCGCAAAAATCCGGCAAATTCCTCCGCCGCAACTTCACCCCAGTGCTGGTACGAAATGATCTCGCTTCCACGAACGATATGTTCCGGTAATTTCACAACCCGAATCTGATTGTTAGCTTCCGAAAGGATGCTGCATACATGATAGAAACCGCACACTGAATAGGGGGCATCACTGTACCAGATCCGGATTGTTTCTCCTTCTTCCAGATAGTTCTTCAATCGTTGCAGTTCCCGTACATATACATCTGCCAGATTCCAGAATTCTGCATCTACTTCCGGATTCTTTCCCCATGCTTCCTGCGTATACAGATCGTGGATCAGCGTTTTCCGATATGCACTGTCTACATTTTCCTGGATGCCACCGATATCCAGCAGAAATCCAAGGCAGATCACTTCTTCGGGCGTTCCCTCGATCCCTCCCGCAGGTTCTCTCTTCAGAGGTTTCTTTTTCCCGGCTTTCATGGACGCGGCTTCGCTTTCCGCAAATAATACCTCTATCATAATTATCCCCCTCTTCCATAATTATTTCCAAAGTTTTTCACTCACAATGTTGTATTTCCACAGCTTCCCGGTATAATTAAAAGCAAATATAAAACGAAATGGAGAACACACCTATGACCAATCAAGAACTCCTGCAAATCGCCCTGCAACAGTCGGCAATTGACTGCAATTGCAAGCCGGAAGATTTTCTGCAAAGTGAAAATCTGGTTACTACATCGCGAAAACATCCTTCCGCACGTGCTTATCTCCCGCTGCCATTTGCCTGTGATCTGGTTTCCTATGGAAATAATATTGTGGCACAGGTGCGAGAAGATCTGCGAGATACCGTTAAGGACTACATCGATACCTATCCGACAGAACACTGTTTTGAGACACCGAATATGCAGGTGCTGGAAGAAAAACTGGCTCCTTACGGGCTGCAGATCTGCTTTATGGCAGAATATTTTCTGCCGGATCTTACCAGCCTGGGAACCCATCCGTGTAAATACGAGATCCGCCTACTGCATCCGCAGGATTTTCAGTCTCTCTATCTGCCGCAGTGGAGCAATGCGCTCTGTGCGGATCGAAAAGAAAAAGATGTCCTGTGTGTCGGTGCTTACGACGGGGATACCCTGATTGGTCTTGCCGGTGCGTCTGCGGACTGTGAAACCATGTACCAGATCGGGATCGATGTCCTGCCGGAATATCGGAGACAGGGGATCGCCGCCGCACTGACTTCCCGGCTGACCGAGGAAATCTTAGCACTTGGCAAAGTTCCGTTTTACTGCGCTGCCTGGTCCAATATCCGTTCCGTGAAAAATGCCATCACCTGCGGCTACCGCCCCGCCTGGGTGGAACTTACCGCACGCGAAAGATCCTTTGTAGAGCAATGCAACACACCGCAG
>CAKRRX010000173.1 GCA_934394595.1 uncultured Blautia sp.
ACTGAGGAGCAGTTAAGCGACAACTTCCAGACGCTGATTGGAGCTATTGTAAAGGCTAGACCTAGCACACTGAAAGGTCAGTATTTAAAGAGCGTTGTAATCGCTCCGACAATGGGACCTGGTGTAAAGATCAACCCGATCAAATTAGCTTAATAGATGAAATGAAGAGAGCGCTCACCGTCAGGTGGGCGCTTTTTTGTCTTGGAAGGAGACGCCCGTGGAGGGGATGGGTGCCGGGGGATTGTGGTGGAACCCTGTGGAAGCTAAGAGGGCTGGTGGTTACGAAAAGCGCAGGAAGGGAAGGACAAACTCGTTCCGTTGGAACTCAGACAGTGTCCTTCCCTTCCTGCAAGGTAACCTCCAGCCCCCTAAGTTTCCACAGGAACCCACCACGAAATCCCCCGGCACCCATCCCCTCCACAGGCTGTGCCTTCAAGACGGGAAAAAGCAGACGGACGCGGGCGCTTCGCTGCGCTGGTGGATGAGTGAGGAAATTCTATTATAGGAAATTTAAAGGTTGGTGTGGTAGAATGATGGGGTGTAAAATGAAGAGGACATAAAATGAAGGGTGGTGTTTTGCGGTGGCAGAATATAGAGATAGAGGACAGCAAAATGTCAGGGCCGAAGGAGAACGAAGAGGACAAAATATCAGACGTAAGAGAGCCAGGAGGAGAAAGCAGAGGAGAAGAATTCTGGTCAGTGCTGTGATTGAAATTCTGATTTTAGTGGTGCTGGCGGGGGCTTTTTGCTGGAACAGGGGCTTGGGAGCCAAGGTGTCGGGAGTGCTTGGGATCTTTGACAGGCCGCCTGTAAAGGAACTGGATGTGACAGGAGTAAACAGCACCAATGTGGTTTTGATGGATGTAAAAAGCGGCAAGGTGATTGGAGATTTGAATGGGGAAGAGCGGATTTATCCGGCATCCATGACAAAGATCATGACAGCGATCATAGCCTTGGAAGCATTTTCAGATCTGGATCATGAGATCACGTTAAGTGAGGATATTTTTTATGCACTGGACGGGCAGGATGCCACACAGGCGGGATTCAGACCTGGAGAGAATGTGAGAGTGCGTGATCTGGTCTACGGTGTAATGCTTCCCTCCGGTGCTGAATGCTGCCTGGCTTTGGCTGATGAAGTATCCGGTTCAGAAGAAGCTTTTGTGGAAAAGATGAATAAGAAGGCCAAGTCTATTGGGATGAAGGATACCCATTTTATGGATTGTACGGGATTACATGATCCAGAACATTATAGTACAGCGTATGATATTGCGCTGCTGCTTAAGTATGCGTTACATAATGACACTTTTCGTGATGTGGTAGAGAGCCATTTCCATTCTACGCCGGCTACCAATGTGCATTCTGATGGAATTACCTATTATAGTACTATGTTTAAAAACATGTCGGACACGTCAGTTGTGGGTGGAGAAATCCTGGGCGGCAAGACTGGCTATACCTCCGAAGCAGGACATTGCCTGGCAAGCTTTGCGCAGATTTATGACAGGGAGTATATTCTGGTAACTGCAGGTGCCGCCGCAGATGCTACGGGAGTGCCGCATATTCTGGATGCGAAGATGATATATAATCGACTTGGTGAAGCAGTGGCGCAGAAATAAGAAATGACAAATCCAGTGAGGAAGTGAGTGTGAAATATATGCAGAGATGGGAAGAAATGGAAATGGAAAAAGATGAGGCACGTGCGGAGGGGCGAGCGGAAGGGCTTTCGGAAGGGCTTTCGGAGGGGCGAGCAGAAGGACTTTCGGAAGGCCGTAACTCTATGGCAAAGCTGATGGACAAGTTGTTAGAGGCAAATAGGGTAAACGACTGCAAAAGAGCGGTAAAGGATCCGGAGTATTGTCAGACACTTATGGATGAGCTGGGAATAAAATAAACAAAATAATAGAGCATTCACGCAATGATACATATCACAATTCATATGAAGGATTGTGAAAAAAGTGAATGCTCTTTTTCTATATTGTATTTCGAGTCAGGATGGTGTTATTTCGCCATTTGCAGGATTGCCACAATATCTTCTTTCGTCAGCTGCTGGAAGAAGCCAATATGCCCATTTCTGCCGAAAACGCATTTCTCGGCCATTTCCTCAATCTGGGCATCCGTTGGATGAACGCCAAGTTCAGTGAGGGAGGTTGGCATGCCTATGGAGTGGCACCAGGTTTCCCAGGCGGTGATGGAATCACTATCCCCGAAAACTTTTTCACCAAACTGTGCAAACCTTCCTGGATTTGTCTTATATACATATCTCGCCCAGCTCCCCCACACAGCTGCAAGTCCGGCTCCGTGAGCCACATCAAACATACCGCCAAGCTCATGTTCAATCTTATGTGTGGCAAAATCAGATACACGTCCGGCACCAGTAAGACCGTTATGAGAAAGACTTCCAGCCCACATGAGAGTAGCACGGGCATCATAGTTCTCAGGCTTTTTTACAGCAATCTGGGCGGCATCACGAACAGAAATCATCAGTCCCTCTGCAATCCGGTCAGTAAGGCTGGTATCTGTGTCTGTAGGGGTAAAATAACGCTCCATAGTGTGCATCATAATATCAGCAGCGCCGCTGGCTGTCTGATAAGCTGAAAGACTGTAAGTCAGCTCTGGGTTCATAATGGCAAATCTGGGGCGTGCGCAGTCATGTCCGTAAGAACGCTTCATCATGCCGTCCTCGATTGTGAGAACCATGGAAGAAGACATTTCAGAGCCTGCGGCAGCAATCGTAAGAATAACACCAATGGGCAGGTTCTTATCCGTTTTTACTCGTCCATAAAGCAGGTCTTCCATTTCAAAATCATTGGCGATTCCGTAACCAATTCCCTTTGCTGTATCAATTACACTGCCGCCTCCAATTGGCAGAAGGAAGTCAACACCTTGCGCCCGTCCAATGCGGATTCCCTCTTTTACCAGGGAAAGACGGGGATTTGGAACAACACCGTTCAAATCCACATAGGAAAGTCCTGCATCACTTAAACTCTTGTGAACCAGATCCAAAAGCCCGGAAGTTTCAATATGTCCGCCCCTTTTTCCATAAACGATCATAACCTTGTGTCCACCAAACGCCGCAACCTGTTTTCCAACTTCACGCTCACGACCAGCACCGAAAAGGATTTTAGTCGGAGTGTAGAAATCAAAATTTATCATGGGAAATTCCTCCGTTGAAATGTGCAATTAATAAATTCTTTTTCTGAGCCCATTATATAGCAGGATTTGGAAAATATCTATTACTTTTAAGGGTGCCTTTGGGACATTTTTATTTACAGGATTCCCGCGTCAACAGCCGCTTATAACTACAATCCATTCCAATCGCCCCAAGCGGTGCTGTGATGAGAATGCCAAGTACTGCCACAGACAGGACGATCTGACCGCAGGAAAGCCCCATTGCCATTGGTACAGAGCCGATAGCAGCCTGGACGGTTGCTTTTGGAAGATAGGCAATGGAGCAGAATAGTTTTTCCTTTGCAGTCAGGTTGGTTCCGGCTACGCAGAGGGAGACACCAAGGGTACGGATCAGCAGTGCGGCGAAAATCATAGCCAGGGCAGCCGGACCGGCTTTCAAGGTGTATCGGATATCTACGGAGGCACCCACAAGTACAAAAAGCAGGACTTCGGCAGCCAGCCACAGCTTTCCGAATTTCTGGGAAAGACGGGTGGAGACGGAAGGTGTACATTTCAGTTTCAAAACGCATGCCATACTTACCACTGCAAGAAGCCCGGAAACAGAGACTATCGGTTTCAGCCATGTTTCAACAGACATAAGCAGGAAAGACACGCCCATTACCACAATCACCTTCATACTGTTTCGAACCATGTGGCTGTGAGCGTAAGCGGTTTCGAAAAACAGGGAAACCAGATACCCTGTAGCACTTCCAAGCAGGATTCCAAGCACAATAGAAATCGGAATGTTGATAAAATCCTGTAAATGTGCACTACCGCCTTGTGCCATAGCGGAGAATGTGGAAAACAGCACGATCACATATATATCGTCGCAGGATGCACCGGCCAGGATCATCTGGGGAATGCTTTTGGCTGTGCCATATTTTTCTTCCATAAACTGTACCATTCTTGGGACAACAACAGCCGGGGAAACAGCTCCCATAACAGCACCCATGACCGCAGCTTCCAGCCTGGTGATTCCAAGAAACGTCGGTGCCAGCAAAATGTATGCGAAAATTTCGAAACTTGCAGGAACACAGGCCATCATAACAGCAGGACGGCCTACCTTCTTCAGATCTGCCAGATTCAGAGATAGTCCGGCTTTCAGCAGAATAATGATCAGTGCGATCTGTCGAAGCTCCGACGATATAGAAAGAATGGACGAATCCAGTGCATTCAATACATACGGTCCCAGGAGAATGCCAGTGATCAGCATTCCGATAATACGGGGGAGCTTCAGAGCCTGACAAAGAGCTGCCAGAGAAAGCCCGACCAGAAAAATAAAAGCAAGAGATGTTAACATTGTTATAAATACCTCCTTTATACGCAGAAAAGCTGATGCTTTCTGCAATAATAGTTATTACAGAAGTCATCAGCTAAATAAGCGGTTTGGGAAAATCCCGGGGAGAACTTCATTCCCCTTTTTCATTTGTCAGTGGTATCATAGCATACCTTGGTATATTTTGCAATCGAAAAAATCTAACTTTTGGTTAATAGCTTTTTCCGTATTCAGGTGATATATTATAGATAATAATCAAGGAGAAAGGCAGGGCACTATATGAAGAGAAAACTGGTTATGGCAACAATGGTACTGATATTATGCGGCACGCCAGCGCTCACATCTGTTATTTTACCGGTAAAGGCTGAAGCAGTGGAAACTGCAGCAGATTCAGAAGAAACTGACACATCCGCTGTTTCTGAAGAGGCGACTCCTGATTTTTCAAAGCTTGCAGGGGTATGGAACGGTGGTGAAACAGCTGCTCCAGAAAGCATTACCATTACAGAAGATGGCCTGTTTGTGTACCATACCGCAGATTCCAGCGAACTACAGGGATATCTGGAATATATTGACGAGTATGGAGATGGAGA
>CAKRRX010000174.1 GCA_934394595.1 uncultured Blautia sp.
GAGGATCAATTTCCACCTCATAGCCCTTTCCATTTTTCACATGCCAGTCATAAAAAGAACGTTCTTCATCTGCATATTCTTCCATCACATTCATAATGGTGCCACCATGCACCACCAATGCCGCCATACTGAGCCCATCCCGGATACAGCCATTTACAGCCCTCTGGAAACCGATCACATTGCGATGCTTAAATTCCTCCCGGCTCTCACCTCCTGGAAAGGGCAGCAATCCGCCGGAATCCACCCAGGCTTGGTAAAGTTCATTTCCTCTCAGTTCCATGTAATTCTTATTTTCAAATTCTCCGAAATCACACTCCGCAAGCTCATCTATGATGTTCAGTTTTTTCCCTGGAAAAAGAATTCCGGCAGTCTGGGTACAGCGAAGCATCGGACTTGTATAGACAGCCTGCACACTGGGATAAACTAATTTTTCCAGTTCATCCATTCCCTCCCGGCAAAGAGATTCATCTGTTCTCTTTCCTATGTATCTTTTCAGCTTATTGCCAGCAGTCTCTCCGTGACGGATCAACAAAAGCTTAAGCATTTTTGATCACCATCCCTATCCCACAGACAACCCGTGTTACTTTTCTGCTTTTTGCAGCCAGACTTGTGCATATCCGCCCCACTGCCTCACGGTATTTTCTGTCAAATGCATCCATAGGGACAACGCCATAGCCCACCTCCTGGCTTACAAGAACCACTTCAGGATTCCGCTCCCATAACTCTTTTGCCAATCCGGACACATCTTTGCCTGCCTTTAATTCTTTTTTTATATACTCTTGAAAATCAAAGACACCCTCTGCTGTCATAAGTTCTTCTTTTCCAAGATCAGCCCCATTCTTCCAGCGAATTCCGGGATGACATTCTCTTGCATAGGTACTTTTTCCCTGAAAAGCACCGCCAATGATCATCTCCATATGTAACCTCCCTTTCCTTTCTATAGGCTTAAAACCATGCAGAAGCAACAGCCAGCACAATAGCCATTCCTACCTCACAAAGACAAAGGAAATAGCCTGCCAGATCTCCTGTGATCCCACCGAAATATTTTACTGCCTTGTAACGATAATAAAGAAAAATAAGCACAGCTGCTGCAAATGCCAGACTTCCCAATACCGGCTGGACCCAAACCATCATTGTCAAAAGAATTGCCAGATAAATAATAAGAACATTTCTTACTGTTATCTCTTCTGCCTTTCTGGAAAACTCTGCTACAGTTCCATCTTTTTTCGCTTTTGGGAAAGTCATAACGCTGATTCCGGAAAAGCATCTGGAAACCATAAAGCCTAAAGCCATAATTTTAAGCGCAGACACATTAATCCACAGCTGACTGTAAGCACCATACCAGGCAAGGAAATAAACACAGGCTGTGATCACAGCAAAGGCTCCTGCATGAGAATCCTTCAGAATTTCCAGACGCCTTTCTCTCTCCTGCCAGGAGCTTAAGGCATCAGATGTATCCAGAAGTCCATCTACATGAATCCCTCCAGTCACAAACACCGGAATCAGCACCAGTATCGCAGAAACAAAAGTAGGATTAAAATAAAATCTCATTCCCAGCCAGCCTGCAAAATAAGATAGTACTCCGATTACCAGACCGATAAATGGAAAAAAACAGAAGGTATATTTCATATTCTCTTTGTTCCAGTCAGCTCTTGGCATAGGAATTTTTGAATACATTGCAAAAGCCACTTTAAAATTATTCCATAGCATTTTCAAAGCTTTTTCCTCCTTTATGCCAGATGGGAATCCCGTAAACTACCTCTATCACCTCATCTGCCATTTTTCCAATGCTCTGATTGATTTTGCCCAGGTATTCCTGGTAGCGGACAGTATCACCTTCATAAACAGCTGCTTCTGAAAAAATCTCGTTAGTAACGATCACCAGATGGCGCACCTGATTCCTAACCTTTTCCACACCAGCCAGAATAGCCTCCACTGTTTTTTGGGCAGCACCGGATTTCTCAAACATCTCATTTGCCACCAAATTAGACATGCATTCCAACAGGATTATGGAATCCTCCGGAAAGTCCAGCTTCTCCAACCCGGTATAGCATTCTACTGTTTCAAAGCCTTTTCCAGCCCGCATTCTCTGGTGACGCGACACTCGTTTGTAACTCTCCTCATCATATGGGTGCATTGTGGCAATATAAAATCTTTCTCCTGGTCCAAAGGATAAAATCTTATCTTCAGCAAAAGCTGACTTGCCGCTTCCGCTTCCTCCGGTTACAACTGTCATCATATCATTTCAGCTCCTCATACTGATCTACATGAATATCCTCGAATGTACTTAATGTATTGTAAAGGGTCGCCCCCATATCCAAGAAAGGACAAAGGGCAATTGCCCCGGTTCCTTCCCCAAGACACATATCAGCATGAAGCACAGCTTCTTTCCCAAGGGTATCCAGAATAAGATGGGCTGCCGGTTCTTTGGATACATGACTTGCAATCATATAATCCACCGCCTGGGGACAAAGCCTTACTGCCACAAGAGCAGCCACGCCGGAAATGAAGCCGTCAATAAGAACCGGAAGCTGTAGTGCAGCTCCCCCAAGATATACACCTGCCATTCCGGCAATATCAAGGCCACCAACCTTTGCCAGCACATCTATAGGATCCTCCGCATCTGGTTTGTTTAAAGTGATTGCACTTTTGATGGCATTGATTTTCCGTATAAGACCATCGCTGGAAAGTCCGGCTCCCCGACCAGTCATGGTTTCCACCGGCTGATTCAAAAGGACCGATGCCACTGCACTGCTGGTTGTAGTATTCCCGATTCCCATCTCTCCTGTAGCCAGAAGCCTGTACCCCTGAGATTTCAGTTCCTCTGCCATAGCAATTCCTGCTTCAATTCCTTTCACAGCTTCTTCCCGAGTCATCGCCGGTTCCTTTGTCATATTCCGGGTTCCATACATAACCTTCAGATCCGTCCGTACAGTGGTATCTCTTACCATTCCCACATCCACAGGCTTTACTGCCACACCGCACTGATGGCACATCACACAGGCTGTGGTGGTCTCTTTCACAAAATTGTCAGCCACAATAGCTGTCACTTCCTGCCCGGTCTGAGTTACTCCCTCTTCTACCACTCCGTTGTCAGCACACATGGCCACCAGCGCTTTTTTACTGATATCAACTTGTACATTGCCTGTGATCCCTACAATCTGCGTGATCAGATCCTCCATTTTTCCAAGGGAATGAAGAGGCTTTGCAATGCTGTCCCACCTTTTTCTGGCGACCTCCATCTTTCCCTCGTCTAAGGGCTGTATTTTCTTAAGTGTTTCTTCTAATGTCATGCTTTCCTCCCACTGGTAAATACCAGGAATTTACTGAATATGTAATTCAATGCCATAACCACAAACTGTGTGATCAATTTTCCTATCATATCATTCATATGCATAATTTCTGCAAAGAACCACACTCCAAAAACTTCGATCACCATAGTAACAAGCCTTGCGCTGATAAATTTAAAAAGTGGCTGAATATGATCCTTCAGAGTCTCACATTTATCCTGAAATACATATTTGGAATTTACTACATAGGCAAACAAAATCGCAAGTATAATAGATATCACATTGGCAGCATCTCTTTGCATCCCAACCTGACGTAAAATAAAAAAGCTCACTAAATTCACCAATGTGGTACACCCGCCAAAAAACACGTACCGTACCACATCATTTGCGAATAATTTCTTAATGATTCTGATCATGCTTCCCCTCCTGATAGGCATCTTCTTTTCCACGGATAATTCTGGAGATAATATAACGTGGGCGTCTTTTTACTTCTTCATATATTTTGGCAATATAATAGCCAATAATGCCAAGACTGAGCATAATGGCACTTCCAATCAACAGCAGCACGATCAGTGTCGTAGTATACCCTTCCACTGCCCTGCCGGCAAAAAACTGTACCAGAGAGTAAATGATCAGGATCAGGGAACAGCCAAAGCAAGCCCCACCTACAATGGTAACAAACTGTAACGGTACCGTGGTAAATGCCACAATGTTGGTAAAGGCATATTTCACCAGAGACCAGGTAGACCATTTGGACTGTCCTGCTTCTCTGTCATGAACCTCAAACTCCACATAGGTGGTCTTAAACCCAACCCAGGAAGAGGTGGCACGGAAGAACATATTTCTTTCCGGCATAGAAAGAATGCTGTCTACTGCCTTCCGATCCATCATTTTAAAATCAGAAGCGTTCTGCATATTTACACCAGTTGCCTTGGACATGATCCCATAGAAAAATCCGGCGCTTTCTTTGTGCAGCAGACTCTCTGTTCCCCTGGACTTCTTCACACCCTCAATCACTTCCCATCCCTGTTCCCAGAGATGATACATGGAAATCAGTGTTTCCGGCGGGTGCTGAAGATCACAGTCCATCACCGCTACCACATCTCCAGTCGCCTGGGCAAGACCTGCATATACTGCTGCCTCTTTTCCAAAATTTCTGGAAAAATGAACACCAAGTACATTCTTATCTTTCTCACCGGCTTTCGTGATTTCCTCCCAGGTTTTGTCTTTTGAGCCATCGTCTACAACAACTAATTCATAGGAAATGCCGGCTTCTGATAATATTTCGTTCAGAACCCTGCAGGTTTTTCCCACAATCAGTTCTTCATTATAAGCTGGCAGAACCACTGATAATCTGCTCATTTTTTCATCCTCTTCTCATTCTTTCATTTTTTCAACGCTCCCATTATATAACAAAACCATTTTGCAGGCAACCTTAATCAGTATTCTCCAAAATTCCTTACCTTTCAGCGTGAAGCCTTGCAAAAGCAGAAGGCTTTTGTGTATTAGAATCATTGCGGAGTAATTTTCAATCACACAAGAAAGGCCTGCAATACCACCCTGTTCAGGCAGTATCGCAGGCCCACTTTACGCTACGACACGATAAACATATAATGTTTATACTCTATATTTGTAATGCGGACTTGCCGCAGGTAAATCTTATTCCTCTGTTCCGTACAGAGTGATCAGCTTCTGCAGATACTCGTATCTTGCCTTAGCCTCGGACTGGTTCTT
>CAKRRX010000175.1 GCA_934394595.1 uncultured Blautia sp.
TATGATAAAAATTCTGCAACGACAAGAAGATTTTATGCAACTGTTCAAAATAAAATGCATTACGCAGTTCATGGACATACAGCAGCTGAGCTGATCGTGGAAAGAGCTGATCACACAAAAGAGCATATGGGATTAACCACCTGGGCAGATGCTCCTGAAGGAAAGATTAAGAAAAGTGATGTTGCGGTTGCTAAGAGTTATCTGAGTCAGGATGAAATGAAGCAGCTGAATCGTATGGTTACAGCATATTTGGATTTTGCAGAAAATATGACATTGCGACATATCCCACTTACGATGCAGGACTGGGAAAAAAGGCTCAACAGCTTCATTGAAATGTTTGATTACGGTATTTTACAGGATGCAGGTAAGGTGTCCGCGGAAATTGCAAAGCTTCATGCCGAGACCGAATTTGAGAAATATCGCGTCATCCAGGACAGACTGTTTATGTCTGACTTTGATAAGTACATGCTGGAACTGGAAGAGAATGCGAAGAAGTAGCAGCATCGCAATTAAAATTTTTAACTTGCCAAGGTTGAGTGCATGGAAGTTGGGTCATTCATCGGATCGAAAAATAGCTTTTGACATGTACTATAATAAGATGTTAGGGGCAAAAGGTATTTTGCCTCAAACTTAATATCCACGAGTCGAACTTTTCCTGTGGACAGGCGAGGTTCAGGCGGTAATAAAGAAAAGAGGTCAAAATGATACTGAAGATTACAGAAACTATGGAATGGATATTAGAAAACATAGCAAGTCTTGCCATTGTGATTTTTGAATTTATCGGTGTTGCCATTATTATCTGGAGTGGCATTACCGGCTTTCTCAAGTGGCTGAAGCACTCCAAGGATACTGGAGTTTACCTGGCAAGAGGGCTTGCAATGGGACTGGAATTTAAAATGGGAAGCGAGATCCTGCGTACGGTTGTAGTGCGGGAATGGAAGGAAATCGGAATCGTGGCAGGAATTATTGCCCTTAGAGCAGCACTGACCTTTTTGCTCCACTGGGAAATCAAGGAAGAGGAGAAAAGTGGCGGACACCAATGAAAATGGATTATCTGTTTTATATGATATGGGGATATTTATCAGGAAGCATTCTGTTTGCATACCTGATTCCCTGGTTTATGAAGCACATTGATATAAGAGAACTGGCAGAGGATAAAAATCCGGGAACCTTTAATGCCTTTGTATTTGGCGGAATCGGCTGTGGGATCACCGTACTGCTTCTGGAATTGCTGAAGGGATTTCTGCCGGTATATGTCTGCTGTAAAAGACTGGGAATCCAGTCCGGGATTTTTGCGGGAGTTCTGGCTGCACCGGTGGCAGGACATGCCTTTTCCGTTTTTAACAGAGGAAAAGGAGGAAAGGGGATTGCAGTGAGTTTTGGAGTACTTTTGGGACTGATCCCAGTGTGGAGGCCAGTCCTTTTGTTGATCGCCTTTTATCTTATTTTTTCGGTACTTTTGCCTGTAAAGTCCCATCTAAAGAGAAGTATTGTGACATTTTTATGTTTTGGAGGAAGTATGCTTCTTCCAGAACTGGAACTATCCTTAAAAACAGGCTGTGTGCTCCTGTCTGTTATTGTGATCTATAAGCATTGGGAAGCTGCGATGGAAATATCACGGGAAAAGGAGAAATGGAGGACTCAATGAAAGCTTTGATTTTATCCTGTAATACTGGCGGCGGGCATAATTCTGCCGGAAAAGCAATTGCAGAAATATTGATCCAGCAGGGTGATGAAGCCTATGTGATGGATTACCTTACCCTTGCCGGGGAAGGTGTGTCCAAACTGGTAGGGGATGGATATGTACATATTGTAAAAAAGACTCCGAAGCTGTTTGGGGTGGTCTATAAACTTGGAATGGGCGTGAGCAGGATCACCAGGAAATCGCCGGTTTACTATTTGAATGGGCGTATGGCAAAATATCTGGACAGATACATTCAGGAGAATCCTGTAGATGTGATCATCATGCCCCATCTTTATCCTGCAGAAACCATTACCTATATGAAGCAAAAGGGAATCAAATTGCCTCTTACAGTTGCGGTTATGACAGATTACACCTGTATTCCTTTTTGGGAGGAAACAGACTGTGATTATTACATCGCACCACATAGGATGCTGATTAAGCCTTGTGTGCGAAGAGGACTTCCGGAAGAAAAGCTGATCCCTCTTGGAATCCCGGTATCCCAGATGTGCAAACGAAAGATCAGCAGGGAAGCTGCCAGGGAAAAACTGGGACTTTCTTTGGAGAAGAAGTATATTCTGGTTGCAGGGGGCAGCATGGGTGCCGGTGATATGAAGAGGCTGGTAGAGCAGCTTTTGGAATACTCTGTTTCAGAAGAGCTGATCGTAGTGTGCGGAAGTAATGCAAAGATGGAAAATCAATTGAAAAAGCTTTTTACAGGAAAAGAGCGGCTTACCATATTAGGTTATACCACACAGATGACCCTTTATATGAAAGCCTGCGATGTGCTTTTTACCAAGCCTGGAGGGCTTACCTCCACAGAAGGGGCTGCTGTGGGAATTCCTATGGTTCATACAGATCCTATTCCAGGCTGTGAGACTGCCAATCGGAAATTTTTCTGTAAACTGGGTATGAGTCTGTCTGCAAGAACGGTAAAAGGGCAGGTAAATGCAGGTCTTAAGCTTCTTTTGGATCCGGAGGCTGCGTCTAAGATGGTTGAAAAGCAGAGGGAAAATGTAGATCCGGATGCAGCAGAAAAAATATGCCAGTTTATCCGCAAAAAGATATAAGGAGAGATTCATGAAAGTAATTGCACATATAAGAAATGATTTTCCAGAGAAATTTGGAATTCCTCATCAGAGCGGACGGATCCAGGAGTTGAAAGCAGATATTGTTTTTGAGCCGGAGTACCGCAATCCGGAAGCATTCAGAGGACTGGAAGAGTATTCCCATATCTGGCTGATATGGGAATTTTCGAAGGCAATAAGGCCTGAATGGTCGCCTACTGTGCGGCCGCCAAGACTGGGAGGAAATATAAGAAAGGGTGTCTTTGCCACAAGGTCTCCTTTCAGACCCAATCCCATCGGGCTTTCCAGCGTGAAACTGGAGGGCATTGAATTTACAGAGGAGGGTCCTATTCTCCATGTCCTGGGGGCTGATTTGATGGATGGAACGCCAGTCTACGATATCAAGCCTTATCTGGCTTATGTGGACAGCCATCCGGATGCCAGCGGTGGATTCACAGACAGGATCAAAGACCATAAGCTTCAGGTAGAGTTTCCGGAGGAACTTCTTAAACTTATCCCGGAAGAAAAAAGAGAGGTTTTGCTGGCAGTTCTGGCCAATGATCCCCGTCCGGGATATCAGAAAGATCCAAAAAGAGAATATGGAATGGCCTTTGGAAAATGGGATATCCATTTTAAAGTAGACAAAGATCTTCTGTCCGTGCACCGTATTACTGTGAAAAAGTGCGAAAAATGAAAATATACTTGCAAAAAGTATTTTTTTTTCATAAAATGGAGAAAAAGTTTTTGAGGAGCATATTAGTATGAAAAAAGTAGTGAAGTTTGGAGGCAGCTCTCTGGCTAATGCGGAGCAGTTTGAGAAAGTCGGAGATATTATCAGAAGCGAAGAGAGCAGACGTTTTGTTGTCCCTTCAGCACCGGGCAAGAGATTTGACGGCGACACCAAGGTAACAGATATGCTGTACAGCTGTTATGATGCAGCTGGAAAAGGTGAAGATTTCGGGAAGATGCTGGAAGCCATCAAAGAGCGTTATAATGAGATCATCAAAGGGCTTTCCCTTGATTTTTCCCTGGACAGTGATTTTCAGGTAATCAAAGAGAATTTTGCAGCACAGATTGGAAGAGACTATGCCGCATCCAGAGGCGAATACTTAAATGGTAAGGTGATGGCTGCATACTTAGGCTATGAGTTTGTAGACGCTGCAGAAGTGATCCGTTTTGATAAGAATGGCAGCCTTGACGCAGAGAAGACAGATAAGCTTCTGAACAAGAGACTTTCCAAATGTGAGAATGCAGTTGTTCCGGGATTTTACGGAGCAAAAGAGGATGGCTCAGTGACTACCTTTTCCAGAGGTGGTTCTGATGTGACCGGATCTCTTGTGGCAAAGGCTATCAAAGCAGATATGTATGAGAACTGGACAGATGTTTCTGGTTTCCTTGTAACAGATCCAAGGATTGTCAAGAATCCGGCTGTGATCGAGACCATCACTTACCGTGAGCTTCGTGAGCTTTCCTATATGGGTGCCACTGTGCTTCATGAGGATGCCATCTTCCCGGTAAGAAAAGAGGGAATCCCCATCAATATCCGTAATACCAACCGTCCGGAGGACAAGGGTACTTTCATTGTAGAAAGTACATGTAAGAAGCCAAAATACACCATTACAGGTATTGCAGGTAAGAAAGGCTTTTGTTCCATTAATATCGAGAAATCTATGATGAACAGCGAGATCGGATTTGGCAGAAAGGTGCTTCAGGTATTTGAAGACCAGGGAATCAGCTTTGAGCATGTTCCATCAGGAATTGATACTCTTACCGTATATGTGCATCAGGATGAGTTTGAAGAGAAGGAGCAGCAGGTGATCGCAGGGATCCATCGTCTTGTTCAGCCTGATTTTGTGGAAATGGAATCTGATCTTGCTCTGATCGCAGTGGTAGGCCGCGGCATGAAGTCCACACGTGGAACAGCAGGAAGGATTTTCTCTGCACTTGCTCATGCAAATGTGAATGTCAAGATGATCGATCAGGGCTCCAGTGAGTTAAATATCATTATTGGCGTGGAAAACAGGGACTTTGAACATGCTGTAAAGGCAATTTATGATATTTTTGTTATGACACAGATTTGAGAAAACATATAGCTGTGAGAGAAAGCTTTCCAGACCAGTGAGAAAACCGATTATAGATAGAGGACTGTACCGAAATGGTGCAGTCTTCTTTTTTGTCCGTAAGCGATGAATAATCACCCGTTCACGACCTTCAGGGAACCTCAAATGTTCAGGTTCCCACGATTTTCCGGTCTT
>CAKRRX010000176.1 GCA_934394595.1 uncultured Blautia sp.
CATCAGGGGAATTGCAAAAAGAATGATCAATCTCCCCGGCGAACCGGAGGTCATATCCTGAATCTTGGTTTTCATTTTGGAGACCTAACCTCATTCTGTCTTTTATAGATGAAATACGTATTTATCCAGTCTTTCAAAGGCTTCTTTTACCCTTGAAAGAGGCAGTGCAAGATTCATGCGGATGCCATATTCCCCGTGGAATGGTCTGCCATCCTGCCACATTACGCCCACTTCCAGTCCCATACGCTCCAGCTCATCCATTGTTTTCCCATGAGCCTTACACCATTTCTCACAGTCCAGGAATAACATGTAGGTTCCCTGTGGTCTTGACACTTCCACACCTTCAAAATGATCATGTATAAAATCGCAGGCAAATTCAATATTTCCGGTAATCACCTGGCGAAGCTCATCCACCCATTCATATCCCTCTTCTTTGTAAGCTCCGATCAGTGCATACATAGAAAGAACGTTCATTCCATTATAATGGCTGAGGCTGGACTCTTTTTCCACTCTGTCTCTGAGCCAGGAATTGTAGATAATGTGATAACTTCCAATCAGGCCGGCAAGATTGAAGGTCTTAGAAGGTGCATACATGGCGATGGTACGGTTTCTTGCATCTTCAGATATCATCTGCGTGGGAATATGTTTATATCCCTCCAGAGTCAGATCAGACCAGATTTCGTCTGAAACCACATACACATCATGCTTTTTGAAAAGCTCCATAGCCTTTTCCAGTTCCCAGCGTTCCCAGACGCGGCCTGTAGGATTATGAGGGCTGCACATGATACAGGCATGAATGTGATTTTCCACGATCTTCTTTTCCATATCTGCAAAATCCATCCTCCAGATTCCCTCTTCGTCCTTTTTCAGACAACTGTGTACAATATGATATCCGTTGTTAGTAAGGGCTCCGGTAAATCCCACATATGTAGGGGAATGTAAAAGTACGTTGTCTCCTTTGGAACAAAGTACATTCAAGGCACTGACTACGCCGCCAAGGACACCATTTTCATATCCGATGCACGCTTTTGTAAGTCCGGTAACCCCATTTCGTCTCTCCTGCCACCGGATAATCCCCTCATAATATTCTTTTCTTGGAACATAATATCCAAATGCCGGGTGGGCGATTCGCTCACGGATGGCTTCTTGCACTGTAGGAGCTGTTGGAAAGTTCATATCAGCAACCCACATGGGTATCCAGTCCATCCCCTCTTTTAAATCCACCCCTGCAAAATACTCATGATTCACCCCATCTTTTTCATAAGGAATATCCACTGCTATAGCGTCCTTTCCTCTGCGATCCAGAATACTGGTAAAATCGTACTTCATATCACATTTCCTCCATATCCGCCACCAAAAAACTGTAATCTTACATCTCTGCGATCATTTTGATCACATTTAACACACTGTCCGGATTTGAACTTTCAAGCACGTATCTTGCTGCCTGTTTTGCCTCTTCCCTGGCATTTGTGACTGCATAGCTCTTCCCTGCTTCCAAAAGCATGCTCACGTCATTACAGTTATCCCCAAAAGCTGCGATTTCCTCAGACTTCTGAATTCCCAAACGTCTGGCTAACTTCTGAAGGGCATTTCCCTTACCGGATTGAATATCTGCAAAATCCACCCAGTGGGCACCAGATGCCATGATCTGTATCCGATTGCCAAAATGCTCTTTTGCCTTTCCAGCTTCAATGGCTGCATCTGTATCCGGGCAGTACAAAGCTACTTTGATCATGGTCTCCGGCCCATCCAGAACATTTTCGATTTCGTTTACCGAAAGCTTATAGTTTTCTCTCAAAAGCTTCACAAAGCGCTGGTCTGCTGCTTCCACATACACCTTAGCACTTCCGGCTGTCATAAAGGAGATCCCTTTCTGGGCTCTTGCATATTCCACAGCTTCTTTAAAAAGCTCCGGTTCGATGGCTGTCTTCTCAATGATCTGTCCCTGATAGGAGATCACCCCGCCATTTCCGGCAATAAAATAAATATCGTCTTTTACCGGCTCAAACACTTTTGCAATGCTGTCATACTCTCTTCCGCTGACTGCCGCAAAGGTCACACCCTTTTTTTTAAGTCTGCGTATCACATCAAAAAGTTCTGGATTCACATCCATAGTTCCTTCCGGAAGAAGGGTTCCGTCCAGATCTGACGCAATCAGTTTTATCATGATCCAATTACCTCTTTTAGAATGTTATATTCCCGGCAATTCCGGCACCTGAATCACATTGCTGCAATCCTCATAGCCTGCCGGTATCTTATCTGTGATCACTGTTGGACGGTAAAAATCTGCAAATGTAACAGAACTGATATTATCAAATTTGGAATTGTCACACAGCACATAGCACTCCCTGCACTGCTCCATAGCTGCAGCCTTTACAGCTGCCTCATTTGCATCCGGAGTGGTACATCCGCTCTTTTTAGTGATGCCGTTGGTGCCGAAAAAGCCCTTTGTGAAATGATAGCTTCGAAGGGTATTCATAGCCTGGTTTCCAATTACAGCCTCTGTGGAACTTTTCAGTTCGCCTCCTACCAGAAGTACTTTAAAACCTCTTCCAGCCAGAGTCTGAGCATGAACCACTGCATTGGTCACAAAAACCGCACGACTCACCTGCAGAAACTTCAGCATATCCGCAGTGGTAGTCCCTGCGTCAATATAAACAAAATCCTCATCCTGTATGAGCGAAGCTGCATACCTGGCGATCCGGTGCTTTTCTTCCAGCTTCAGCCCCATTTTCTCAGCCACGGAATACTCATATGCAGTCACCCGCTCTTTTAATTCCACGGCTCCGCCAAATACCTTTTCCAGTTTTCCCTCTTTGTCCAGTGCGGTGATATCACGGCGCACGGTAGATTCTGATGTGTCCAGAAGATCCTTTACTTCTGTCACAGTAATGCTGCCTTTTTCCTTCAGAAGCTTCAGGATGATCTCATGTCGCTGCTGTGTTAACATGTTTTACCTGCCTTATATTCTCCAACATTTGTTTCCAGAATGATCTTGCGAAGGGGCAGGATACTTCCCGGAGAAACAGAAAGCTCATCTACTCCCATTGCCAGAAATTCTTTTGTAAGTGTCTGGTCAGCACCAAGTTCTCCGCAGATTCCTGCCCAGATTCCTGCTTTATGGGCATTATCCACGACCATAGAGATCATACGAAGCACAGCAGGGTGATGAGGGTCAAAAAACGGATCCAGCTTTGGATTCTGCCTGTCAATGGCCATGGTATACTGGCTTAGATCATTGGTTCCGATACTGAAGAAATCCACTTCCTTTGCCAGATCATCGCTGATAATGGCTGCAGCCGGAGTCTCGATCATAATTCCCTGCTCCGGTTCCCCGAATTCAATGCCCTGACTGGTCAGCTCGGCCTTTACCTCTTCTGCGATTTCTTTGATCTTTTGCACTTCCTGTATACTTGTGATCATAGGATACATGATGGCGATCTTTCCAAACACACTGGCACGGAACAAAGCCCGAAGCTGTGTCTTAAAGATTTCCGGTCTGGTAAGACAGATCCGGATCGCACGGCATCCCAGTGCAGGATTTTCCTCATGTTCCATATGGAAATAGTCACACTGCTTGTCTGCGCCAATGTCCAGGGTACGGATGATCACACGCTTCCCAGCCATTGTCTGCGCTACCTGTCTGTAGATCTGGAACTGCTCCTCTTCCGTAGGGAAATCCTCTCTTTCCAGATAGATAAATTCGCTTCTGAAAAGGCCGATTCCACCTGCATCATTCTGGATCACAGTAGCCAGGTCCTTGATGTTGCCAATATTAGCGTACAACATCACCTTCTGTCCGTCAAGTGTAACATTCTCTTTTCCCTTCAGAGTCAGAAGAAGCTCTTTTCTGCAAAGATCCTCTTTTTGCTTTTCTTTCATTCTGGTCAGAGTCTCTTCGTCTGGATCCACATAGAAAACACCACTTGCCCCATCTACAACTCCTAACTTTCCATCCATCTGTTCATCCAGAGACAAATCTGTATTCACAAGTGCAGGAATCGCCATGGTTCTTGCCAGAATGGCAGTATGGGAATTCAAGGATCCCTTTACAGTGATAAAAGAAAGAACCTTGTCTTTGTCCAGCTGTACAGTCTCAGATGGAGCCAGGTCTTCGGCCACAATGATCTTCGGCTCATCCTCATCCATGGCTTCTGCGGACTCTCCATTCAATATGGTAAGAAGACGCTCAGAAATATCCCGCACATCTGCGGCACGTTCTCTCATATAATCATCGTCCATAGCAGAAAACATCTGAGCATAATTGTCTCCTGTGGCAGCCACTGCATACTCTGCATTCACGCCCTGGCTGCGGATGATATTTTCCACAGATTCATTGTATCCGTCATCCTCCATCATCATCTGATGTACTTCAAAAATGGCCGCATTGGCTTCTCCTACTTCTTTTAGAGCCTTGTCATAAAGTCCCTGAAGCTGGCGGATTCCCTCAGCCTTCGCCTTCTCATATCGCTCCATTTCCTTGTCCGGATCCTCTATTTTTACACGCTTTACCTGCTGTTCCTTCTTCTGGTAAACACTGATCCTGCCAATGGCAATCCCACCAAAAACGCTTTTTCCTTTATATATCTCCATGGTCTTCTCTCCTGTTATTATTGAAAATATGTTACTATGAAAGTCCCGGTCAGCAGCCAAAGCTGCTTCCGCACATTACAGAACGGGACATGCCCGAAAGCATGTCCCGTTTCCAGAGCGCAACCTCCAAAAGGCCTTCTTCTTTTTACAGATTTTCCTGCATAAACTTGCTTACTGCCTCATATGCTGCGTCTTCATCTGCTCCGTCAAAGGTCAGGGTAACCTCGTCCCCTTTCTTTACAGCCAGTCCCATAACACCGAAGATGGCCTTGCAGTTCATTGCCTTGCCACCCTTGGCAATCTTAATATCTGAAGAAAAAGCCTTCACTGCCTTTACCAGTTCTCCTGCCGGACGCGCGTGGATTCCTTCTGGGTCTGTTACAACATACTTAAATTCTCTCATG
>CAKRRX010000177.1 GCA_934394595.1 uncultured Blautia sp.
AACATAATTTCCGAAATCATCTTCATCATCAAGAGAAAATTCCCGCTCTTCCTCATTGTCATAGGTTACTTTCACATTCAGCCAATCCAGATATGGCTCCTGGATCTTTTCGATGAAAGAAAGTTCTTCCGGCTCCCAGCTTAGAAGCTCCACTTTTTCCACTTCTGCACTTTTTGAAATCTCAACAGAACCCTGTTCCAACCCAGACTCGCTGCAGTCCAGACTTACCAGATAGGTTCCCTCTTCCAGACGATAAGTGCGATATGCAATATCTTCTATCCATTCATCTGTCACATTATTGTTTTCATCGAGCTTTTTCCAGTCGCAGTAAGGGGCGCCATTCTCGTTTCCATTCGCATCCTGTATTCTCACAGAATAAGAACCGGCTTTTTCTACCTTAAACTGATACCACACTGGACTAGTAAAAGTAAGATCTGAATTCACGCCTTCAGACAATTCCGGGATTTTCTCCAGATCCAGGTTGATTACTTCAATGGGATATCTTCCTTCCAGTTTCCGTCCGTTTTGCAGAAAAACCACATCATAGCTTCCCACCTGTTCAAAACCGTAACCAGGCCAATACTCACGTTCTCCGTCTTCATCTTTCCCGTAGAATCGATAAGTGTACTGATTATTTCTGGAATCGATCACTCTCGTCTTGTTTCCAAATTTCAGGGTTTCCGTTTCTCCATCTTCATAGGTCAAAGTAAGAGAGACTCCCGGCAGATGACCATATTCCAGTCCAGAAATAAAAGAAGTTTTTGCATTCTCCATATTTACAGTAACAGAAGGAGTATTCTCTTCTAATTTCGAAACCCTGACCGATGAGGTACTCGAATAAAGTATACAGTAATAGACAGCGCCTTCTTCCAATTCACAAACAGTTCTCCTGTTTTCTACTGTTGTGTAGCTTCCATCTGCATTTCTCTTTTTAATCATTAAATCGCAATCTTCGTCATCATCATAGAGAAATACCCATTCCCCGGAACCAGGTGCAACAAATTTAAAAATTCCAGAGCCTTCTTCACAATGCGCCAGATCTTCGTTCTCTCCCTCATTCAGTTCTCCCAAATATCTGTCGGAGTTTTCAGGTGCTATGGCTTCTATAGAAACTGCGTCACTGAAAATCGGCGCTTCCCCAACCGTTCTAAACTGAAGGGAATAGGTTCCTTCGGAAAAATACTGATCATTTCCTTCGTTTTCAAAGGTAACCTCTGCATTGTCCTTCATCCATACAGGAATGAACTTATTCCCATAAGAATCCGTGAATCCGTCCCAACTCCAATTGCTTTCAAAATCATATTCTTCTTCCTGGCCATCTGTATAGATTACTTGCAGCTTGCAGTTATAATAAACCCTCCTCGCATCATCAAATCCCGCTATCGGTCTGTCATATTCCGCATTCAAAGAAATAGACTGAACGGACAGGGAAGATTCGGAGTCCCCTGAATCATCTGCCTGTGGTTCGCTTTCTCCTGCGAAAAATTCCAGTTCTGAATTCCCATCGTCAAAAACAAAACCATCCTCTGCATCCAGATCCGCTTCAAAGCCATCCACGATCTCTGTCTCTTCCTCTGATGGCGGAGCTTCTTCTTTTTGCTGTTCTACTGTTTCCTCAGCCGCCACCGGTTCCGAGGAAAAGCCCTCACTGCTGGCAAATGCAACTGTACCATCCAGACTGGTAACCGTCATGGCAACAGCCAGCAGCAGCGCAAGGTGCTTTCTCTTCATATGTATGTTCCTCCTTTTCACTAAAATGATATCCGGGGAAACGCCAACCTGCTACAATGGGAATTAACCATCTGCCTTATTCGCACAGGATTGAAATGCTTTTTGCCCCAGATATCATAAAAATATACTTTTATTATACAGGTTTACCCCCCCCCCGGTGTCCAGAACGGTAATTTTTACAATATATCATGTAAATAATTGTGCAATTTATACAAATGCATCTTATAAAACCCCCAAAAAAAGAAGACCATCTCTGATCTTCTTTCTTCCTATCCTTATTTCGAAATCTTATTTTTCTTTTTTCCATAGACGAAGCACCAGCAGATCACCGCTGGCAGACAGGCAAGCAGTGGGTAAGCATAGCGTACCAGGCCATTGATGGGGGAGGCGATGCACACTGCCACATTCAGGGCCGGAGCCACGAGGGCAAAGATTCCTTTTCCCCTCTTCTGATAAAACAGATATCCGGCTGCTATCAGCAATAGCCAGGTGTACATTCCCGGGCTCATCAGCTGGCTGGCACCGGGAAGCTTCAGCCACAGGGTGGCCCATTCCTTTACCAGATTTCTGGGCTTTTCTGACCGGATCACATAATCCACATCAAAGTGATCCCGGATGGCCTCCTTAGTCCTAAACTGATAGACACTTTTTACCTTAACGCTGTGGAAGGGATCAAAATACCCGTAAGTCCCATGCAAGGTAGCCTCAATATATACCCCCGGATGGCGCAAAAACATGGAAAACCATGCCTTAAAATAATTGGAAAGCCGCTCCTTTTGCTCTGCCTTGGGAAGCTTGTCCACCTTCGCTGCAAAGCTGTTTTTCACATAATCATAATCCAGGGGATCGTAGATCTCACTTAGATTCTCATAATCCAGGACCGCCTCCAGCGCCTCTTTCTCTTCTTTGGTCACATCCTCGGGATAAGTGGTTACATACCTTGCAGTCTGCTGAAGGGGAATGGCCAGCATTGCTCTTACAGAACCTGGCTCCACCCCTATGGCAGTGGAAATCTTCCCGCATCCTACATAGACAGCCAGGATGCCCACCACCAGTAAAAGTACGCACCTCCACTGTCTCCGGTTCAGATAGATCAAGGTCAGCACAAGAGAAGGAAGCACCATATGGAGTCCATTTTTCCGGCTCATACACATAGCTGCTGCCACAAGAAAAAGAACCAGCCACCGACGCCATTCACCGTTTTTTTTCCCACTCTGGTGTTCCCCGATACAAAAATCCAGGATCATAGATACATAGCAGGCCAGAAGTGCTGCAAACAGTCCGTCCTTCATCACAGTCTGGGCATAGCTTCCAAAAACCGGCACCAATCCGAAGAACAGCACCGCTGCCCCATACCCCCAGCGGGGCATTTTCCATTTCAGCAGATTCCTGCATACATATGCATAGCAGGCTGCCTCTATTATGGAAAAAGTCAGCACAATAGCAAAGATTCCCATATTGTCACTGATAAGAGAACCAAGCTTCATCAAGTTTCCCATCAATACCGTCATCTGCCAGGGATGCAGATTACTGAATTTATAATATCCAAAATACATACACAGCTGGCGCCATCCATCAAAGGATACCGTTCCCGGAAAAAAAGCAGCCAAATAAGGCAGCCAACATATCAGGATCACCAGAAAGGCAAAAAGCTGCGGATGGCGGTGGATAAAAGCTTTCCAGCCGATAGCCGAGGGCTTCTGCTCTGTCACCTTTTTTTCCGTAAGTGTGGAAAGATATCCATATAACAGACACAAAAGAAAGTCCAAAAGGAAACCAAATCCCACAAACGTAAGAAATGCAATGATCATCTGCTTTTTACCGCTGAAAATAAATGCCCAGCTTCCCAAAGTATGAAAACTCATTCCCACCAGCATGCAGCCTGCAAAAACAGCGGCCAGCAAGTGGGTGATCCATTTACTGGATTTTCGGAAAACATTCCATTTCTTCAGATAAAGAAAGGCGCAGCCAATAAAGATCAGCAGAAATTCTGCGCTTTGGCCATTTATCTCACTTACAAATCTGTGAAAAATAGAACCCTTTGTTTCTATACTTCCCGTCATGGAAAAGGCTGCTGCTGTAAGAAGCGCAGCCAGCACAAGTCCTGTATTTTTAACTTTTTCTTTCATCTCTCATCTGTGTAGCTGCAAACCAGAATGGGGTGCAGTTACATTCCTCTCAAGGTTTTCCACAATATTATAATGTAGACAGGGCGTAAAATCAAGAACTGAACGGACAAGTCTGCTTACGCATACATTTCCAGCCAAAAGTCAGCCTTATAATTTCTCCACGCTCACCATCTCAAGCAGTCTCTCGCACTGCTCATAGTCAAAATGTCCCGTATCCGGCGACATGGCATTACCAGATGCCACTGCAATGGCATACTTCAGCGCCTCTCCTGGGGTGTAACCTTTTTCAAAGGCCACTGCAAAAGCGCCAAGCATGGAATCCCCGCATCCCACTGAATTCACGGCCTTGATCTTCGGGGAATGGCCTTTGAAAACACCTTCCTCACAGATCAGAAGTGCCCCTTCTTTTCCCTGAGAGATCACCACATAGGCCACTCCCATCTCGTGGACTTTCTTTCCGCAGCGGATCAGATCCTCCTCAGAAGTGATCCTCGCCTCTGCCAGCTGCTGGATTTCATCCTGGTTTGGCTTTACCAGAGTGGGGCCTGCTGCAATGGCATTTTTCAAGGTCTCTCCGCTGGAATCCAGGAGAACCTTTTTTCCCATTTCCCGGGCAATGGTGATCATTTTGCTGTAAATGTCTTTGTTGATTCCCCGGGGCAGGCTTCCGGAAATGGTGACTACATCACTGTCCCGGATAATGTCCGGAAACCTATCCATAAATTCCTGCTCTTCTTCTGGAGATACGGTAAATCCAGGTTCCAGATATTCCGTAGAGCCATATCCCGGATCCAGAATGTTGATGCAGCTTCTGGTCTCTCCTGACACATGGCCAAACTGGTGGGGAATTTTATCCTGATCCAGAAGGGATTCCAGATATTGTCCATTAAATCCGCCCACAAGGCCGGTGGCCTGTACCTGCCCGCCGCAGATGGCAATAGCCCTTGCCACATTCAGCCCTTTTCCACCAGCTGTGGTATGGCATCTGGACACACGCATAACCGTTCCGTTTTCAATGGCCTTTTCCATGAAATAGGCTTTATCCAAAGCTGCATTCATTGTCACTGTTGTAATCATAGTTTTCTATACCCCCGTATTTTCTGCAAAATCTGCATTTC
>CAKRRX010000178.1 GCA_934394595.1 uncultured Blautia sp.
AGGGGCAAAAGGAGGAAATTATGATATTAGCATGTCAGAGCATCTGCAAATCCTTTGGTGAAAAAGTGATTCTGCAGGATGCTTCCTTTCATATAGAAGAGCGGGAGAAAGCCGCTCTTATCGGCAATAACGGCGCAGGAAAGACCACTCTCCTTCGCATCATCATGAATGAAATTTCGGCAGATTCCGGAAATGTAATCCTTGCCAAGGATAAAAAGATCGGCTATCTTGCCCAGTATCAGGACATTCACGGCCACCATACCATTTACGAGGAGCTGCTTACCACCAAGCAGTATATTCTGGATATGGAAGACAAAATTCGCTCTCTGGAGCAGGAAATGAAATACGTTGCCGGGGATAAGCTGGAAAGCCTTATGAACACCTACACCCGTCTCACCCATCAGTTTGAGCTTGAAAATGGCTATGCTTATAAAAGTGAGATTGTAGGAGTTTTAAAGGGGCTTGGATTTGAAGAAGAGGATTACACCAAGCAGATTGAAAACCTTTCCGGTGGTCAGAAAACCCGCGTAGCTTTGGGTAAGCTTCTTATTTCCAAGCCGGATATCCTGCTCCTGGACGAGCCTACCAACCATCTTGACATGGAGAGTATTGCCTGGCTGGAGACTTATCTTCTGAATTATCCAGGTGCTGTATTTATCGTTTCCCACGACCGTTATTTCTTGGACAAAGTAGTTACAAAGATTGTGGAGATTGAAGCCGGACAGATGCGGATGTATGATGGCAACTATTCTGCCTATGCCCTAAAAAAAGCCCAACTGCGTGATGCACAGTACAAGGCTTATCTGAATCAGCAGCGCGAGATCAAGCACCAGGAGGCAGTTATCACTAAGCTTCGATCTTTTAACCGCGAAAAGTCCATCAAGCGTGCGGAAAGCCGTGTAAAAATGCTGGATAAGATTCAGAGGCTTGACAAGCCAGTGGAGATTGACAATCAGATGCGGATCTCCTTGGAGCCACGTTTTGTCAGTGGAAATGATGTTCTCACAGTGGAGGGGCTTTCCAAAGCATTCCCGGGACAGACTTTATTTACAGATATCCATTTTGAGATAAAGCGTGGGGAACGTGTAGCTCTTATTGGAAACAACGGAACCGGAAAGACTACCATCCTGAAGATCCTTAATGGAATCGTTCCTGCTGATGCCGGACGTTTTGCGCTTGGTTCCAAGGTACAGATCGGCTATTACGATCAGGAACATCATGTCCTCCATATGGAAAAGACCATTTTCCAGGAAATTTCCGATACCTATCCCTCTCTTACCGAGACAGAGATCCGCAATATGCTGGCTGCATTTTTATTCACTGGGGATGATGTATTTAAGTTGATCTCCTCTCTTTCTGGTGGAGAGCGCGGACGTGTTTCCCTTGCCAAGCTGATGCTTTCCGAGGCTAACTTCCTAATCCTGGATGAGCCTACCAACCATCTGGATATTGCTTCCAAAGAGATCTTAGAGGAAGCCTTAAACAGCTACACCGGAACAGTCCTTTACGTCTCCCATGACCGTTATTTCATAAACCAGACCGCCACAAGGATCATGGATCTGACCAATCAGGCTATAGTAAATTACATCGGGGATTATGATTACTATCTGGAAAAGAAAGATGAAATGACCCAGATCTATGCACCCGCACAGGAGGCAGCTTTTGAAGAAGTTCGGGAAGTCTCCGAGACCAAGCTTACCTGGCAGCAGCAAAAAGAGGAACAGGCCAGAAAGCGTAAGCAGGAAAATGAGCTGAAGAAAACAGAACAACGGATTGAGGAACTTGAGACCCGGGATAAAGAGATCGATGCCACACTGATTCTCCCGGATGTGTGCACAAATGTAGGAAAATGTGCAGAACTCAGCCGTGAAAAGGATAAAATCCAGCAGGAGCTGGAGGAATTATATGAAAAATGGGAAACCCTGGCGTAATGCCATGGGTTTCCCATTTTTACATTTATACATTGGATAGGTCAGAGGCAATTCCCTTTCCTCTGGCCTATTTTGTTTTAAAGCATAGCTTCCAGATTTTCTCTGATCGCAAGAATAAACTGCTGGCTATTTAATACCATCGGGTTTTCAAGGCTGGTGATCAGTGCCAGATCCTTGGTCATCTTTCCGGACTCAATGGTGGAAAGAGTAGCCTTTTCCAGCTTATCTGCAAACTGCAGAAGTTCCGGATTCTGATCCAGTTCTCCACGCTTACGAAGAGCGCCTGTCCATGCAAAAATGGTAGCTACGGAATTGGTAGAGGTCTCCTCTCCTTTCAGATGACGGTAGTAATGTCTCTGAACAGTTCCGTGAGCTGCCTCATATTCATAGTAACCATCCGGAGAAACCAGAACAGAAGTCATCATAGCAAGAGAACCAAATGCAGAAGAGATCATATCACTCATTACATCTCCGTCATAGTTCTTGCATGCCCAGATAAAGCCGCCCTTCGCCTTCATCACACGTGCCACCACATCATCGATCAGGCTGTAGAAGAAGGTGATACCTGCTGCCTCAAATTTCTCTTTAAATTCGTTTTCAAAAATAGTATGGAAAATTTCTTTAAATTTACCATCGTATGTTTTAGAAATGGTATCCTTGCCGCCAAACCACAGATCTTGCTTTGTATCCAGTGCGTAATTAAAGCAGCATCTTGCAAAGCTTGCAATGGATTTGTCCAGATTGTGTACGCCCTGGATCACACCTGGAGTATCAAAATGATGGATCAGCTCCTGTCTTTCTTCTCCATCCTCTCCTTTGAATACCAGCATGGCATCTCCTGGTTTGTCAATGTACATCTCTGTATTCTTGTATACGTCTCCGTAAGCATGACGTGCAATAGTAATTGGCTTTTCCCAGTTTTTCACACATGGCTCGATTCCCTTTACCACGATTGGCGCACGGAAAACGGTTCCGTCAAGAATAGCACGGATGGTTCCGTTTGGACTTTTGTACATCTTTTTCAGGTCATACTCGGACATTCTCGCCTTATTTGGAGTGATTGTGGCGCATTTTACAGCCACACCATACTTCTTGGTAGCTTCCGCCGCATCGATGGTCACCTGATCATCTGTCTCATTGCGGTACTCCAGGCCAAGATCATAATACTCTGTTTTCAGGTCGATAAAGGGAAGAAGAAGCTCATCCTTGATCATCTGCCACAAAATTCTGGTCATCTCATCCCCGTCCATCTCAACGAGGGGTGTTTGCATCTGAATTTTATTCATCATTTTCTCCTTGAACTTATTTTTCTTAAACATGTCTGCAGTTTTCACCGCAGGCATCTGCATCAGCATCTGTAAAAATTATTTTAACTGGATCCCAAGACGGCTGCAGGTCTCTGCCACGATAGTCTCAAGCTCTTCTTCACAGAGAACTGTGACACGGCCATCCTCATACTGCTGGTCTACCCATGCCTTGATCATCTTCACAAGCTCGCTGTTCTTGTCTACCTTCTGCTCACCCTTCAGACGATAATGGCTGTCGATCCAGTGTGCGATTCCAGCAGCTCCGGAAGTATTGGAAACTGCCACTTCTACCGGACGGTTCAGGAATTTTTCCGTATCAAATACATTATAGATCTCTTCATTTTTCAGAAGGCCATCTGCATGGATACCGGCTCTTGTTACATTAAAGTTCTTGCCAACAAAAGGAGTGCGCTCCGGAATGTGATAGCCGATTTCCTTCTCATAATACTCTGCAAGCTCTGTGATCACAGTGGTATCCATTCCGCCTAAATTTCCTCGAAGCTGTGCATACTCAAATACCATTGCTTCAAGAGGAGTATTTCCGGTACGCTCTCCAATACCAAATAGAGAAGTATTGACGCCGCAGGCTCCATACAGCCAGGCTGTGGTGGAATTGCTCACTGCTTTGTAAAAATCATTGTGTCCATGCCATTCGATCAACTCTGAGGGAACTCCGGCATGTACCATAATACCGTAGATAATACCAGGAACAGAACGTGGGATCACAGCTCCTGGATAATTGACTCCATACCCCATAGTATCACAGCAGCGAACCTTGATGGGAATTCCATACTGCTGACGAAGCTTCATCAGCTCCAGACAGAACGGAATGACATAACCGTAAATATCTGCTCTTGTAATGTCCTCCAGATGGCATCGCACGGAAACGCCGATCTCCAGGCACTCTTTTACAATACTTAGATAATGCTCCATAGCCTGCTTACGGGTCATTTTCATTTTATAGAAAATATGATAATCGGAGCAGCTTACAAGGATACCGGTCTCTCTCATACCCATATCCCGTACAAGCTGGAAATCCTTCTTATTAGCACGGATCCAGCTGGTAACCTCCGGGAACTCATATCCTCTTTCCATACATTTCTCAACAGCATCTCTGTCCTTCTTGCTGTAAAGGAAAAATTCAGAGGCACGGATCCTTCCCTCCGGGCCACCTAGCTTATGAAGGTAATCATAAATCCTTACAATCTGCTCTGTGCTGTATGGCGCTCTTGACTGCTGTCCGTCACGGAATGTGGTATCTGTGATCCAGATATCATCTGGCATATGATGAGGAACCACCCTGTCGTTGAATGCAATCTTCGGTACTTCGGAATATGGGAAAAGATTTCGGAATACATTTGGAGTAGCTACATCTACCAGCGGATACATATGCTCTTCCAGCTGAAGCAGGTTCGTATGGCGATTCATTGAAACACGTCTGTTTTCCATTGATACATCCTCCTCGTTTACAACTCTTTGTCCATTGTACTCAATTAATATGCCACAGTCAAGGATTTTCGCACTGTAAAGTGATAATTCTTTATCAATGTAAGGGTTCCGGCCCCGTTTCGTCAGCCATTTCCTGTTGGCATTTCAGAATTCCAGGAATTTCTGTCTGTTAAACCTGCCCCAGCCCTGTTGGTTTCTTGGACGCCCCATATCCTCCGCACTGTTCATCAGCATGGTTTTGATATCCACAT
>CAKRRX010000179.1 GCA_934394595.1 uncultured Blautia sp.
GCGTGTTTGATGGTTTACAACTTTTGCATTATAACATGACAAAACCCTCTGTGTAAAGAGGGTTTTTGCAAATTTTTAAAACACAGTAAAGCGGACATTCGCAATCTGCGTTCAAGATCTCAGACCTGCAAGTTCCTCCTCTGTCAGTTCCCGGGCTTCCCCTTTTTGCAAATCTTCCGGCAGAGTCAAAGTTCCCATGGAAATCCGCTTCAAATAGATCACCTTTTTTCCAAGTGCTTCCATCATGCGCTTTACCTGATGGAAGCGCCCTTCATGAATGGTAAGTAAAATCTGAGAATACCACAGATTCTTTTTCTCTGAATCTTTCCCACTGTCACAGGATACTTTCCCCTCTGATTTTTCAGCTGCTTCCCGATCTTCTTCCCAAACCTTAAGAATCTTCAGTTCTCCCGGCAGAGTCATCTCCTCGTCTCCAATATCCACGCCTTCCCGGATCCTTTCAACATCCTCAGGAACCACTTTGCCCTCTGTCACAGCAAAATAAGTTTTATCTACATGCTTCTTCGGGGAAAGCAGCTGGTGGGCCAGCTGGCCGTCATCTGTAATCAGAAGCAACCCCTCTGTATCTTTGTCCAGCCGTCCCACTGGGAAGAGATTCCGTCTGCCATCCTTTGGCACCAGCTCCAAAACTGTCTTTTCCCTGGTATCCTCAGTGGCACTTACATACCCTGCGGGTTTATGCAGAAGATAGTAGACAAACTCCGGCCGCGCCCCCAGACGCTCTCCACAAAATTCCACCACATCTTTTTCCGGATCCACCTTCAGTTCCGGCTTTTTCGCTTTCCCGCCATTTACCAGAACCATTCCCTTCTGGATCAGTTTTTTCACTTCTGTCCGTGTACCGGCTCCTGAATCTGCCAGAAATTTGTCCAGTCTCACTGCTTTTCCCATATTCTTTACTGCTCCTTTGTCCTTTTATACAAGCTTTTCCATCATTCGTCAAGCACCTCAAAAGCCATAGCCCGCTGGGCATCCTCCTGCATAAAATCCGGTGTCTGACCTTCCGGTATTACCCATGCTGTAGAAGATTCCTCTTTGTTAATCGTTACATTCAGATACGCATAATCCAATGTAGTCGTATCATCCCAGGAAGCCAGCTGATAATATTTCAATACTTTTTTTAGTTCTTCCAGCTGGATCGGATCATCATAGATCATCGGCGAAGAGTATTCCGTCTCTTCTTTATTCATATAATAAGAAACTTCCACAGATGTCACATTTACGTCTTCCATAGATACAGGATATCCTGTTTTCTTCAAAATTTCAATTGTTCGTTTAAACTGAGGATACACGTAAAAATATCCAGACAGATTATAATAGCCGTTTTCTTCCCCTGGAACCAGGCTTTCAATTTTTTCTCCTGTCGGCACCTGTGGATACTCAATATCTAAAATTGCGCAGGGTTCCCCTGTAAAGACTTCCGGTGCCGCTTCCTGTACATCCTGTCGGAATGCATCTACCAGCTGTTCTCTTTTTGCCCTGTTATCCTGGAAAAGGGAAATGAACTGTCCATCTGTAAATGTACAGCTTACCGTATCCACATATTTTTCCGGAAGCTGCAAAAGGGAATACCGTTCCTCTTTCATCGTACCATTTTCATAGCCAGCTTCAAAAAGCTCTTTCAGATTTTTCCGGCTTACCCTATAGGAGCGATAAACTTCTTTTCCTGATTTCAGTTCATAGCACACCGGAACTGTCACTGTCTTTCCCGTCTCATCCCACAAATATGCACTCCACAGGGTATCCTTTCTTGAAATCTCCTGACAGATATCATAACTCTGTTCTTTGATTTTCTCTATACATCTGTAAATATTCTCATCCATTCCCAGATCATTATATTGGGACATTCCATTTCCCGCAGGATTTGTCACAATAGAAATGTTCCCGTCTTCCCCTACTGTTACATTGTAAAACTGCTCCTCGCCTATATTGGAAAGCCCCAACACAACATTTTCGAGTTCATCGTAATCTGGCAGGTAACGGTCATATCCAGTCAGATCAAAATAGAACACACAGGCACACAAGGCAACCATTGCCATACACACTGCAAACTGTATTTTGTGGGAAAAGAATTTCCGAAAATCCATATAATAAATAATTCCCAGAATCCCATTTGTCAGCACAGTTCCCAGGATCATTCCGAAAATCCACCAGGGGATTCTGGAACTGTCTGTGGGTAACATGTAAAAAATAACTCCGATTCCCAAACCTGCAGGGACAACCACCAGAAACCGAACCAGTATGCCTGCCCAGTTATAGACAAATGCCTGCCCTGCCTTTTCTGATTTGCGGTGAATATAGGTACAATATCCCAGGATTCCCAGAAATGCGGTCAGCACCATCACCAGAATCAGCACACTTCCATAATCTCCACTGGCATACTTTCGTGCAAATGTATCGGCAATTGTCACCGGAGAAGTCATCTCCATAAGTATTTTGGTGCTTCCATAAGCGACTCCCATGTACGTATTGTAAAACAAATTCTCATACACCTCTACTAGTATAGAAAGCACCGGACCATAAGCCACCACAGCACCCAAAAGTAATGCTCCCATCAGAAAATGTCCAGTAAGACAGATCACAAGCACCACAGAGAAGTAAAAAAACAGGTAGAGCAGCAAATGGAACAGCATTAACAAGAACGCCAGTTTCATCAGATGCAGACTGAAAAATCCTCGCATGGCGCCAATGCATATGGAACAGAATTCCATCACCAGATAGGGAACCAGATAGTATAAAAGGGACTGCAGGGTTTTGTACCAGAACATTCTGCTTCTCTTCACAGGAAGACTGTGATAAAAATCAATCTTTCTTGGAGAATACAGATACCAGAACTGGGCAATTCCATTGAACAATGCTGCCAGTCCGGCAACCACAAGACCGGTAACCATAAACCCGTCTTTCCACAGATTTTCATACAGCATGCTAATCTGTTCTGTACTATACTCCATCCCAAACCAGTTTCCCAGCATGATCAGCTCTGCCACCGGAAATGCCAGTAAAAAACCAATGGTAACAAAAGCCGGTATCCAGATAAAGCCTTTTGAGGAAACCTTCATATATCTGCTAGAATAAATTTTTGATTTCATATCCTGCCACCTCCGTTTCGCTGATAAAAATTTCTTCCAGAGTCAGCGGAAGCACTTCCATGAAAAGTGGATTCTTCGCCTGGATCTTTTCCACGATTTCAGCTCTGGTTCCTCTGGCTGTGATCATAAGCAGAGAGCCCTGATGCTGAGCCTTCAGCACATGAAGTTCCTTTTCCAGCTCTTTCTCCTGCTGCCTTCCGCTTAAAACACATTGGATCTTGTGAATATGGAACTTCATATCTTCCAGATCCTTTGAAAGCAGAATGCCGCCCTTGTGAAGCAAGCCCACATGATCGCAGATATCTTCCAGTTCCCTCAGGTTATGGGATGCAATCACCGGAGTAAATTCCCTGTTCATGATCTCCGCTGCAAAAAGGCTCTTCACTGCCTGACGCATCACCGGGTCCAGGCCGTCAAAGGTCTCATCACAAAACAGATATTTGGTAGCTGCACACACACCGATAATCATCAGTAGCTGCTTTTTCATTCCTTTGGAAAATGTGGAAATCTTTCTTCTCTCTTCCAGATGAAACTGATCCATCAGTTCGTGAAACAATTTGATCCGAAACTCCGGATAAAAATTCCGGTAAAAACGCACCATATCCGCAGCTGTATAATTAGATGGAAAATAACTGTCATCAGAAATATAAAAAAACAGTTTCTTTGCTTCCTCGTT
This sequence comes from uncultured Blautia sp., assembly GCA_934394595.1. Classification (GTDB taxonomy): domain Bacteria; phylum Bacillota; class Clostridia; order Lachnospirales; family Lachnospiraceae; genus Blautia_A. The sequence continues at coordinate 3,787 of CAKRRX010000179.1, forward strand.
TTCATATACCGGCAGAGTGTCAATCAAAATCTCCCCTGCATCTGGCCGGATAATTCCCGCCATCATCCGAAGCAGCGTGCTTTTTCCGGCCCCATTGCTTCCTACAAGGCCAAATACCTCACGGTCTCCGATATCCAGAGTAGCCTTGTTCACAGCTTTAACAGAACCAAATGCCTTACTGCATTCTCTGACTTCTATCATAATCTATCCTCCCTGTAACATTCCCTGATAACACTCATCAGCTCATCTTCCCTTATTCCAATGTTTTTCCCCTTTTCAACAAGGACCTTCAGCTCTGTTTTATAAGAATTCAGGCTGATTCTGCGGATTTCTCCAACATCCGAGATAAAATTCCCCTTTCCCTTCACCGGATAGATCAGTCCTTCCTGTTCCAGCTGCATATATGCACGTTGAATGGTATTGGGATTAATAGACAGTTCCATTGCCAGCTGACGCACCGAAGGCATTCGGGAACCAGGCTGCAAAGCTCCGTTCAGGATCAGATGCCGAAGCTTCTCTTCCACCTGTTCATACAGCGGCCTTCTGTCCTGGTAATCCAAAACAATCATAGACTGGCTGCCTCCTTTCCAAGTGTATTAATACGTTTAATACAGTTAAAATAACATATCTTTTCCACTAATTCAATAGCTGTAATTATGAAATATTTCTAAACACAAAAGACTTTCTCACAAATTTCCTTCTTTTCAGAAAGGTTCTGTGAAAAAGTCTTTCTTTCATATCAAACGGGTACACCCACGTTTTTTATAATTCCTATAACATTTCCAGATTCCAAAAGATCCTGCAAAAACAAGAAACAGATTCAAAAGCATAACAGCTCCTGCTCCCACATGATCAAGCAGATACAGCATCACATCACTGACTATGAGACTCCACACATTAGCGCCTATATGCAGCAATACACTGGTAAACAGATTTCCTTTCCATTCCAGGAGCAGTGCGAAAAGTGTTCCCAGGATAGTAGCATAAACTCCCTGTATCAGATTCATATGATAGATTCCAAACGCAAGTCCGGACAAAACTGCTGCTGTGATTATACGCAGATGATCAC
>CAKRRX010000180.1 GCA_934394595.1 uncultured Blautia sp.
TTTTTATTTTCTTCTCCAGAATGGACGATATTTTACCTCATCATTGCTGTGATACATACCAATTCCCAGGAAGTTGTTAATCAGACCAATGATTGGGCAGAGCATCGGAAGGAAGGTAAATGGAATAAATTCCTGTACGGTAACACCGCCAAGTACTACACCATAACCAATTACCCATGCACTCCATGGGATAATAGCAGCTACCATAGTTCCCACGTCCTCCAGAGTACGGGATAATACAGCGCGGTTGATATCCATATCATCACATACATCCTTAAAGGCTACTGCCGGAAGTGCAATTGCCGGATACTGTCCACCGATCACACAGATAACCAGACTGGATACCCACACACCAAGCATAATTGTCCCCGGTGTATTCAGCTTCTTGGACAGATTATTTACCAGAACGTTCAGAACACTGGACTCAGAGAAAAGTCCGCTTAACATCCCCAGTACCAGAAGGATTCCCACCAGGGAAAGCATGCTGGAAAAACCACCTCTGTTTACCAGAGTATCTACAGAATCCACACCACTTTCGATGGAAAAACCATTCATGATATAACCAAGATTTTCAATGAATCCTCTTCCCTGGAAAATCATGGCCCAGAGAATACCACTGCCGATACCAACACCAAATGCGATAAATGCCGGAACCTGTTTTACGGAAAGGATCAATACCAGCACTACCGGGATCACATGAAGCAGGCTGATGTTAAAATTAGAAGATAAGCCATTGGACAGCTCATTTACTGCTGCTGTGTCAATTTTACCGGAAGCATTCATTCCGAGGATCGTATAGATCACCAGACAGATAATGGTTCCCGGAACAGTTGTGTACCACATGGATTTAATGTGGGTAAAAAGCGGTACTTCACAGGAAGAAGCCGCCAGCAGTGTGGTATCAGAAAGAGGACTCATCTTATCACCGAAAAATGCACCGGAAATAACAGCACCAGCTGCCATTGCAACCGGAATTCCAAGTCCCTCAGCCATACCGCAGAGAACCACACCAATGGTACTGATAGAACCCCAGCTGGTACCTGCACACACTGCCATAAATGCAGGAAGGATAAAGCAGATCGGCAGAAACAGACGTGGGGTAATGATCTTCATCCCATAATAAAGCAGGGACGGAATAGTACCGGAAGCCATCCAGACAGCAACCATACATCCTACAAGAAGCATGATCACAGCTGCCGTAGCTATCTGACGCACACCTTCAGACATAGCTGAATCGATCTTTTGCCAGTCAAACCCCATGTAAAAGCAAAATCCGATCATAACAAACAGAGCTGCCAGCGCACCAATGGTTACATCTGCGCCAAATGCGATCAGCAGGATCAGCACCAGGATCGGTACAAAAAATCCCACAAGAGCACGGCCTACGGTCATTTCTTTGAGTGTTTTACTTTGTTTTTTCTCCATTTTGTCTCCTCCTTTTGACCATAAAAATGTTTATCTCTCATCAAAAGCTGCACGGATACGATTCAGTGCTTCTTTTAATGTACGGTTAGTAACGGCAAAATTGATTCTTACAAAGCCTTCTCCCTCTGGGCCAAAGTTTTCCTCACCATCATCCAGATGGATCTGTGCCTTTTCCATAAAGAACTTATCAAGCTGCTTTGTTCCGATTCCTGCATTTTTGCAGTCCAGCCATAAAAGGAAGCTTCCCTCCGGCACATAAGGAACCAGTGGCAGGTTGTTTTCTTTTATAAAATCCAGTGTTTCCTGAAGATTCTGATAGAGATATTGGGTAAGCTCAGTCATCCACTCATCTGCCTCTCCCTTCATGATGGAGGTTACGGCAGCAATGGCAAAGCTGTTCACTGCATATCCAAAGGAATATGCCTGAATCTGCCGCATCCATGCTTCTCGCATTTTGGGCTCTGCCACTGTGATGATGGCATGAGGCATACTCATGATATTGTAGCCCTTGCTCAGGCTTACAATTTGTACACTGATCTCTTTTGCCTTTTCACTGACGGCCAGGATTGGAGTGTGTTTATTTTCTCCGTAAAGCACCAGGCAGTGAACTTCATCGGAAATGATTTTCACACTATTTTCGTAACAGATATCAACCAGGCGGTTCAGTTCTTCCTTTGTAAACACTCTGCCGGTAGGATTATGTGGGTTTACCAGCAAAAACAGGGATGGATGATAGGTTTTTACCTTTTCCTCAAAATCCTCGAAATCAATTTCGTAATGTCCATCCACAGGCTTCAGGGAATTTCCGATGAGCTTACAGTCAGCTCCCTCTACTGCCCATTTCAGAGGTCCGAAAACAGGTGTCTGCACCAGGATCGCATCCCCTGGTTTTGCATAAATCCCAAGAGCCATTCTCACAGCGCCAATGGTGCTTGGTACATTGCTAAGCCACTCTTTTTCCACTTTCAGACCATATTTTCTTTCATACCATCCTGTTACTGCATCGTAATATTCCTGTGTATGCTGTCTGTAATTGTAGCAATTCTCCTCTGCAATAGGCACCAGCGCCTTTTTGATACAGGGGGCACAGAAATAATCCAGATCTGCGGTTCCCATTCCGATCACATTTTCCGGCATATCTTCCATTCCCCAACGATAGGACGCATTCTTCCTGTGATCCAGTGTGGTGTCAAAATTATACTTCATAGCCATCCTCCATTTTCTCTTTTTCTATGGAAATACTGCCAACAGGCAGCAAAACCTTCACCGTATATGCTTTAAATAAAACTCCCTCAAACGTGCTGCTCCGTCTTCCAGGTAATTATCCTGGCTTGCCAGATTCAGCCTTACAAAGCCTGCACCACCCTTTCCAAGGGGATACCCATTTTCCACCAGCATATGCGTCTCCTGCTCGATCAGGTGACTGAGCATCTGAGGACGTATTTTCAGACTGCGCAGGTCGATCCATGCAAAATAAGAGGAATCGGAGGGAATCACCCTGCAGCCTGGCATATTTTTTTGAAAATATTCTGACAGAAGCTGATGCTTCCGGGAAATTTCTTCCATCAGGGTCTCCAACCATCCGTCGCACTCATTAAACGCTGCAATGGTCGCCTCAATCCCCATCAGGTTCTGACCGTATTCCATACTGATTGCAGTAAGAAATTCACGGTATTTTTTATAGATTTCCGGGTTTTCCGTAATCACAAAGGAATGACGGAGGCCGGCGGTATTATATGTTTTACTTGTAGAATATAAGGTAACTGTGTATTGGGAAACTTCTTTTGACAAAGAAGCAATAGGAGTATACACAGCGCCTGGAAACAAAAGTCCGCAGTACACATCATCTGAAAGAATATAAACCTTATATTTCAGACAAAGCTCTGCAATTTTTTTCAGTTCTTCCTTTTTCCAGGCATGGCCAATGGGATTATGTGGATTACACAGCCACAATAACCGTGTCCCACTTTCCAGACAGGCTTCCAATCTGCCAAAATTAATGTGATAACCTTCTTCTGTAAGCTCCAGAGGACACTCGATCACTTTCCTCTCATTGAGCTTCAAAATTTCTTTATAACAGAAATGTACGGGTGTGAGGATCGTCACTGCATCCTGCGGCTTGGTCAGAAGCTGGAGGATGATCCATGCCTCCATATAAATTCCTGCGCCCTGGGCCACACTGCATCTTGCATCCACATTCCACCCTGTAGTACGTAAAAGCCAGTTATGGATAGCTTCATAATAGCTGTCAGGAATCATCGGATATCCCAGATGCCCTCTGTCCAATGCCCTTTTCATAGCATCCAGCACCGGCTGTGGGGAACAGTAATCCATGTCGGCAGTGCCAAAACACAGAATATCCTCATAAGAGGTTCTCTCACGCTCATATTCCCATTTCAGACGGTAAAGTCCTTCATCTGATGCGATCATAAGTCTTTGCTCATTCATAAAACGGCTGCCTCCGGACTAAATTTTCTTCATTATATGGCTGAAATAAATTAATGTCAATATGAAATAATTCATTCAAAAACCTGCTGTAATTTCATTATCGCCCTTGATCTGCGAAGAAGAAGTTCTCTTTTTTTCATTGTAAAACAATGTCAGGTATGATACAGTAGCTATAACAAACCGGATTCACCATTTAGTACACATTTACGGAGGCTACTATGAAGCTTACAAAAACAGACCGCGCAATTATCCATTCCTATGCTTCTATGATAGAGGGGCTTTCTGTCTATCTGGGATCATTCTGCGAGATCAGTCTTCACAGTCTGGAGGACTACGACCATTCTGTAGTCAGGATCATGAATGGATACCATTCCGGGCGTTCAGAAGGGGCACCTCTTACAGATCTTGCCCTGAATATGCTGAAAAGGATCGAGGACAAGGGGCTTGCAGCCACAAGCTCCCATATATCCTACAATGCCATCAATCCCATTGGAGAGCGTCTGAAATCCTCCACCATCCCAATTATCGGGGAAAATAACCGGGTAATCGGCATTCTCTGTATTAACATGTATCTGGATTCTCCTTTTTCCGAAGTCCTGGAAAGCTTTACCGGTACCGGAGCAGAGCCGACGGAGCTGGAGCATTTTGCAGTCAATACTTCTGATACCATCAGCCAGGCCATTGTGGCAGCACGCACCCAGGTAATGCATGACCCCAGCATTCCGGCAGTAAACAAGAACAAGGAACTGATCCGGATTCTCCACGACAAGGGAATTTTTTCCATCAAAAATGCCATCAAGCAGGTGGCAGACACCCTGGGAATCTCCAGAAATACTGTCTATCTTCATCTTCGCAGCATAACCAAAGAAATGGAGCAATAAAAAAAGCCGGAATTTTTCCGGTTCTTTTTTTATTTTGCAATACTTTTTTGGTTATGCCAAAAAATATTTTAGCAAATATTCAGAAGAAAAAAGG
>CAKRRX010000181.1 GCA_934394595.1 uncultured Blautia sp.
GAATTACAAGTTTATATCAATGAACAATTAAAAGATCCGGATTTAAATTCAGGCTAATTTTCAAAAGACAATACCTGTCTTGGCACAAAAGAAAAGGTATTGTCTTTTTTTTGTTGCAAAAATCCTTGACAATATCATAAAACTAGTGTACTATCTAACTATGACAGTGATACATGAGAAAAAGGAGGCGTACATGGAATATAATTCATCGCTGCCGATTTACCTTCAGGCAGCAGATTCGATAAAGCGTGACATTGTAACCGGCAAGCTGTCTCCGGGGGCGAAGCTTCCGTCTGTACGCGACCTGGCAGTGGAATATACCATCAATCCCAATACCGTCAGCCGCGTATATAAGGAGCTGGAAATGGAAGGAATCTGTTTCACCAGACGTGGGATGGGAACTTTCGTAACCGAAGATGCAAGGAGAGTTCAGATGTTAAAAGAAGAGATGGCTGGTACCCTGATCCGGGAATTTCTGGAAGGGATGGAGCAGCTTGGTTTTTCCAGATCTGAAGCGATCGGACTTCTGGAAGAAGAACAGTCTAAGGAATGACAAGGAGTGCGTAGAAATGATTTTAGAAAGCAGAGAATTGACAAAAAAGTATGGCAGCAAGACTGCTGTGGATCAGGTTTCCTTACAGCTGGAAGCAGGGCTTGTATATGCAATGCTCGGCCCAAATGGAAGCGGAAAGACCACCTGGATGAAGATGGCCTCCGGACTTGTGAAACCTACTGGCGGGGAAATCCTTTACCAGGGAAATCCCATTGGCCGGGAGAGTAAAAAAGAGATTGCCTACATGTCCACGGAGCCATATTTTTACACCTGGATGTCAGTGGCAGATGTGGGAAAATATTATGAAGACTTCTTTGAGGACTTTTCCATGGAGAAATACAGACAGATGATTTCCCGTATGGAACTGACAGAAGATATGAAAGCCAAAAAGCTTTCCTCTGGTATGATGGCTAAGCTGAAAATTGCCGTTACTATGGCCAGGGCTGCAAAGGTGTACTTGCTGGATGAACCTTTAAATGGCATTGACCTTCTTGCCAGAGACCAGATCATGAAAAGCATCCTGGAAGCTATTGATCCGGATGTGACACTGGCAATTTCCAGCCACCTTGTAGATGAGCTGGAGCGTGTGGCAGATGCCGCCATTTTTATGAAAGATGGCAAACTTGTCAGACAGTGTATGGTGGAAGAGCTTCGGATCAGCCAGCACAAATCCGTGGTTGATCTGTATCGTGAAATTTATGGACATGGAGGAGAAGAAATATGTTAAAGCTGATGAAATATGAATTTCGAAAGACTGCATTTTCAAAGCTGGTGCTGCTGGCGATCACTGCAGTAATGGAAATTGTCTTTTTGATCGGTGTTTTTGGAAAAAAAGATAATCTTCTGGCGATGGGAATTGTTTTCCTGTCTTTGTGCGCAATTATTGGTGTTGTTTACATCGGATTGGAAAGTGTGAATGTCCTGCACCGTGACCTGAACACCAAACAGAGTTATATGCTGTTTCTGACCCCAAAGAACAGCTATCAGATCCTGGGAGCCAAGATCCTGGAAAATGGCATTTCCATTGTACTGACAGGTGCGTTTTTTGCAGTACTGGCTGCTATTGATCTTACTGTGGCAACTCTTTATATCGGTGGAGTAAAAGAACTATTTGATCTTGTAAGTTCCTTTATGGAAGTAAACTGGTCTGTGGATTTTACGCAGACAGAAGCCGTACTATTTTTCTTCGGACTTTTGGCAAGCTGGATCGTCTATATTGTTAATGCAGATCTGGCAGTGATTTTATCCTCCAGTGTTCTTGCCGGAAAAAAAGGCAGCAAAGTGGCAGCCTTTATTATCTTCATGATTCTTTCCATGATTCTTGGAACAGTGCTGGATCACATTCCGGTTCTGAAAAGTGCAGAACTGACCTTTACCCTGTACATTGCAGTTACATTTGCAATTGCAGCAGTGCTGTATCTGATCAGCGGCTGGATCATGGAAAAGAAGCTCAGCGTATAAAATATTTTACTTGAGTATGAAAATCTCAGAATTAATCTGGTTGAACAGGTAGATTTATGATTTTATTAGAACAGGCATCTCCCTCAAAGTATAGCGGGAGATGCCTGTTTTTTTGTAAAAAATATTCATATAACTTCTGAATATCGGAAGATTACTACGCATAAATGTAAAATTATTATACAAAAAAATTACTTATAAGATATAATTTTACCTGTTTTTGTGGAAAGAATGACTCTGTGATTGCGACTGTTATAAGGTGGATTTGTACTTGTGCCATAGGGAATTATAAGTTTTTTTCCTGAAACTCTTAAGTTGTTTGGCCAATAGTTTCCTGTTTTAGAGATATCGGTCTTCCACAGAATACGGCCATTCCGGGAAATTTTAAAAATAATATTTTCATAATATCCGGTTACATACAGGTTATCACTTTTATCGAAGGTAAGTACATATCCTGCAGGAGAGATATTATTGAGGGTCCATAATTTCTTTCCGTCTGTCTTGCGCAGCACGGTCAGTTTGGAACCGGCGAAAATATACACTTTTTGCTTGCGAACCACACATTCTACCGTATCAAGCTCTGTGGCCGGATATTTTCCTGTCTTGTGTCTCCATACCTGTTTTCCCTTGGAATCCAGACCTCGCACGGTCATAGACATCCTGCCGCTGGAACGGGTTATTTTGGATTGTACCTTTACTGCTTTTCGCTTGGCGGCCTGTACCGGGACCACGCCAAGAGCCAGTGTGAGCAGCAGGAAAAGCATGCCCATCATTATTTTGGACCGTTTCTTTTTCATAGCTTTCTTCCCCCTTTTTGAAAAATAATTATACCATAACCATAGTATACCGGACGCTTTTTGTCAATGTATTTATTGCTTGTGAACCGGGCATTTTTATGATAGGATTTTACTAGAAAAGTCCTGGACGGGAGTACCACAGGTACGGAGTAACAGACTTTTAAAAACAGATAAATTTAACGAGGTACAAAGAACATGACAACTGATTCAAAATCCTCCACCCTGACCAAAACATGGGTGGTAGCGGCACTTGCTTGTGTGTGCTGCATCCTGTGGGGAAGCGCTATTCCCACTATCAAAACTGCTTATCGGCTGCTGCAGGTGGATTCTGCAGACAGTGCCAGCCAGATCCTGTTTGCAGGTGTACGTTTTACCCTGGCAGGAATCCTGGTGCTTATTTTTGCTTCTATCCAGCAGCATAAGATACTTCTCCCAGATAAAAAGACTTTGTGCTATTCCATACCTGTGTGCATGGCTCAGACGCTTGTGCAGTATTTCTTTTTTTACATAGGGGTAGCCCACACTTCCGGTGTAAAAGGCGGGATCATTTCCGGCCTTGGGAATTTTATCGCCATCTTTTTATCCTGTCTGATCTTCCGCAAGGAGAAAATGACCGGCAAGAAGTTGCTGGGCTGTATCCTGGGACTTGCAGGGGTAATTCTCATTAATCTGGCTGGAAATTCTCTAGATATGGACTTTAAGCTCACAGGAGAAGGATTCCTGTTTGTTGCGCAGTTTTCCTACGGCCTTTCTACTGTGCTGATCAATATTTTTTCCAGAAAAGTGCCTCCCGTGATCCTAAGCGGTACACAGTTTACCATAGGAGGACTCCTTCTTTTCATTATTGGCATCTTTATGGGAGGGCATCTTGATTTTATGACAGCTGCAGGATTCGGAATTGTGCTTTATCTTGCACTGGTATCTGCAGTGGCTTATACCCTTTGGTCTGTACTTCTGGCACACAATACAGTTTCCAAGGTTGCCATCTTTGGTTTTGTCAATCCTCTTTGCAGCGTCATCCTCGCTGCGCTGGTATTGGGAGAAACCGGACAGGCGTTCAGTGTCAGCAGCATGCTTGCCCTGCTTCTGGTATGTGCCGGGATTTGCGTGGTAAACAGTCCTCAAAAAGCTGTAAATTGAGAAAAATATAAGGAGCATTGTGAAAATGAAAAAGTTTCTTAAAGCAATAGGGATTTTGCTTGGTGCAATCGTAATTCTGTTAGGCGGATATATTGTTTATCTGTATGCAAGTTACCACAGAATCCCGGATAACCAGGAGCTGGAAGTGGAAGCACCTGCTGATGTTTCAGCCGAAAATACCAAAGAGCATCAATTAAAAACAGACACCACATATTCCGCTCTTACTTATAATATCGGCTTCGGTGCCTATACACCGGATTTCAGCTTTTTTATGGATGGTGGAACTTCCTCCTGGGCAAAAAGTAAAGAAAGTGTGCTGGAAACGGTACAAGGAGCAGGAGAGCTTGCTGCGTCTTATGATCCGGATTTTGCCATGATCGAAGAAATTGACCTGGATTCCACCAGAAGCTACCACGTAGATGAGTATTCTATTTTAAAGGACTGCTTTCCGGAATACTATGATGTGTTTGCACAGAATTATGATTCTGCATTTCTGTTCTATCCTTTTAATCAGCCTCATGGAAGCAGTAAATCCGGTATCGGGCTTTTTTCCAGATATCCGGTGACATCGGCCCTTCGAAGAAGCTTCCCGGTGTCAACCTCGTTTACCAAATTTTTTGATCTGGACAGATGCTACAGCATTTCCAGAATACCGGTGGAAAATGGCAAAGAGCTTGTGATTTTTGCCCTGCACATGTCTGCCTATGGAAACAGCGATGAGATTCGCGAAGGGCAGATCAGCATGCTCCGGGAAGACATGGAAAAAGAATATGCGGCAGGAAATTATGTGCTTTGCGGCGGAGACTTCAACCACGACCTGAAAGCCTCCGAAGAAGACACCGG